>JBAHZU010000082.1:0-11286 GCA_037132875.1 Pontiella sp. | reverse complement strand
TCGGGTCTTGGTATTTGATGAAAGTCTCGTCGGCTTGAATGTAATGGCTTTCGCGAATCTCGTCTCGGAGGGCTTCGTAAATGAGCGTAAACCAATCTGCAATGAGATACATCCAGTTGCCCATGGTTTTTCGACTAATTTCAATCCCGAATCTATATTTGAAAATAAACTCCTGCCGATAAAGAGGTAGGTGATCGCAGTATTTTGAAAGGATAATGTGCGCGATCAGACCAGCAGAAGCGTAGCTGTTTGGGATCAACTTGGCCGGTGCTGGGGCAATCACGGGTGGCCGGCGCCTTTTTATTCGCCGTGCGCCAATCCAGACCCGTCCGGCACGCAACCTCGCCATAGTTGCCATACCTTTCGTAAAGGTCGGAACACTATTTTTTCACCCGCTCCTTTGCCGTCAGGGTTCCCCATTTGGCCGTTGAAGAAGCGCTGCAACAGGTCGCAGATTCGGACGAGCGTTGCATGGTCGTGGTTCGCAAAGCCGACCAGCCAAAGGCGAACAACTGGCCGTGTGTTGCACCGAGGATGCAGGCGATCCAAAAATTCTAATTTCCAACCCGCGGAACCGGAAAACTCGACGTGAGAAGCCTAACAACTATAGTAAACCAATGAAAACAAGCATAGTCTTTATAGCCCTCGTCATCACCCTCAGCGGAACCGCCTGTTCACCACCACCCCCCCGAACAGCACCAAAAAACGAAACCGTGGTTCTACTGCACGGCATGGCCCGCTCAAGCCGCTCCATGAATAAAATGGCCAAACGACTCAACGCCGAGGGCTATACGGTCATCAACCACAACTACCCGTCCACCTCCGCGACCATTGACGTGCTCACTCGGGAGATCTTCCAAACCTTGGAGCCCCAAATTAAAGACGAGCAAACCGTACATTTTGTTACGCATTCCCTCGGCGGCATGATCCTCCGCGAACAGCTCGAAGACCACACACTTCCAAACCTTGGACGAGTGGTCATGCTTGCTCCGCCGAGCCGCGGAAGCGAGGTGGCCGATAAGCTCGGCAACACCTTCCTTTATCAGTGGCTTAACGGACCGGCAGGGAATCAGCTGGGCACAGGAACCAACAGCCAACCGCTCCGGTTGAAAGCTCCAACGTTTGAATTGGGGATTATTGCGGGCGACCGTTCCATCAACCCCATGCTCTCCCTACTGATTCCCGGTCCGGACGATGGCAAGGTTTCGCTGGCCCGCGTGAAGCCGCAGGCCTACACCGACTACATTCAGCTCCACACCACGCACACCTGCATGATGTGGAACCGGAAGGTCCTTCGCCAAACCGTTCATTTTCTCGAATACGGCCGCTTTGCCACATCGGAGGAATAAGATGACGGTACACCTTCAAAATCACACCGCTGGTGAAGAGCTTAACCAAGTTTCTCAAAGCCTAGCCCGGTGGCTCTATTCCAATACCGATACGCAAGGGCGCACGACATACGTTCCAAAATATTCCCTTTTTTAAAAAAGTAACGCAATGAGTAGCATTCGTAATCAGGAGGAAAGTATGCGAAAATTAGCCGGAAAAAATATCCAATGGCTGGAAAATGAACGTCCAATCCTCGAAGCGGAGGGCGTGGTTTCTCCGCAAACCGGAAAGAACATTCGGTCCTATTATTCTGAAAAGACCGCCAGCGGACTGCATTGGGCCATCATTGCCTTTTCGGTCCTCGGTTCCCTGCTAATTGGCGCGGGGATCATTCTGCTCTTCGCTCATAATTGAGAGGACTTAAGCCGTCCAGCCCGCGCTGTTCTTTCATTTTGCCCCGTAATGGCCGGCGTCCTGCTCAGCATGACCGCGCTGGTGAAACGCGGAGGAACCGCATTGCGCGAATCCGCAGGCCTGTTTCATTCGCTCGCGGTCGGCAGTTCCATTGCGCTGATTGGTCAAACCTATCATCTACCGAGCGATACTCCGGCCTTTATGCTGACCTGGGCTTTGCTGATTCTTCCCCTACAGTTTCTGCTCCGCTCCACGGGAGCGCTTCTGATCTACCTTGCGCTGATCATCGGGTGGGCCGGCGTCGCACAATATAATTAGGGTCAGGCCAGCGCGTTCTGGTTGCTCATTCTTCCGTCCATTGTAAACGTGTGGGCCATGCTGAAAAATAAACGAAGAGCTCCCGACACGCTGATTTGTGTTTTCGGCATACTACTAACTCTTACGATATCGACCGGCCTTGTTTTTGAACGAACCGTGCCCGGACTATGGATCGTAGCCTATTCGGCTCTGTTCAGCGGCACCGCCCTGCTTGGCCTCCTGCTATACGACGAACCGGCTGGATGGACCAATCCCCCAAAACTTGTGGGCCTGATCAGCATCGGTTTACTGGCCTATATTCTCACTTGGTCGGATATGTGGCACGACATCGGATGGCAGAATACACGCACCGGATGGCAGCATAAATCGTGGGGCATTATTGCTGACCTCAGCATAACCCTGCTCTTTATCGGAGGCTGGATTATGGCCCTGTTCAAGATACGTCGCACTCAATCCATGGAATCCATAACGCTGGCAATTTTTCCAATTATTGGAATACTCGCCTTCATTATAGGTTCTGCCGGAGGGAATGAGACCAACACCCTGACCGCAATCATTTACAACGTATTCATGCTGTTCTACGGGCTGATGTATGTCGTGCTTGGATGCCGAAATGTAAAGTTCAGGCAGTTGAACGGCGGCATGGCGCTGCTCGCCCTGCTACTGGTTACCCGTTTCTTCGATGCCGACTTCGGGTTCTTTGCCAGAGGGTTCGTTTTCATTCTACTCGGCATCTGCTTTCTTACGGTGAACCTGATTATGGCCAAACGTAAAAAAATAAGGAAGGTTGCATCATGAAAACGTTCTCTATGCTGACCCTGATAACGCTGGCCATTGTTCAGTTTGCAGTGCCCTATCGAATGATTCTTGGATATGAACGTACGCTAAGCCAAGGGGAATTATTCCGTTTCAAAACCCGCCCCATCGACCCAACCGATCCGTTTCAGGGAAAATATGTCCGCCTACGCTATCATTCGGTCACCATTCCATGCGACCCAGTGCGGATTCATGAGCTGGAACAAAAGCAACCGATCTATGCCCTGTTGGAGCAGGACGATGCAGGATTTGCCCGATTTTTTGACTGGAGCAGCGAAAAACCAGAATCTGGAGCCTACTATAAAACCCGCTACCATTATACCAATATAAAATGGAACAACACCACCAAAACCCATACTACCAATGGGATTAAAATTGAAATATCCTTCGATCGCTTTTACATGGACGAAGCAAAAGCCCCTCGGGCAGAACGGCTCGCGCAGGATGCCACGAGGAATTCAACCTGTTGGGCAAATGTGCGAATCCTCGAAGGGAAAGCCATAATTGAAGACGTCTTTGCCGAAGGAATATCACTCCGAAAATTAGCCATTGAAAAAGATGAAAAAATGGCCTTGCCATAGCCGGTCGGTTTAATTATCTTCTCCACCTCTTACGAGAAAAAGGCTGTGTAGCTCAGTTGGCAGAGCAGCGGAATCATAATCCGCTTGTCGGTGGTTCAAGTCCACTCACAGCCACCATTTTAAGACCGCCTTCGGGCGGTCTTTTTTTTTACTCTAACCGGATATATTATTATGAATTGTTCATTTTGCGGAAGATCTGAAAATGAGGCGGAAGTCATTGTTGCAGCCTCGGACCAATCGGTTGCAATTTGTGATGAGTGCGTTGAAATCTGTAATCAGGTGATTACCGAGCAAAAAGAGAAAAACTCTAACTAGCCCCCTTTCAGCTTCTCAACGGTATGGATGCCCCCCAAAGCATAGGGTGGAATCCTTTTATAATATACACAGCAACGGTGCTCTTCCGCCGTCGCATCCATTGGCCTGCACCACCCCCTGGCTTTAGCCGATCCAACACCTTGCCCGAACCCATCCTCACACTGGCCCGCGTAGACCCGGAAACTCCACACGCATACATACCTTTTTATAGTGTGTTTTCTTTTATTAACAAAGATTAAGTTAAGATTTATCTTTACTCTAACGATTCATCGTGCCTCCTGATGACCAGAAGGATCATTGGAGGAAATTAAAAAAATCTAAGCAATCAACCTCGGCCGCACCATCACAGCATCACACCGCCTCTTGGCCTCAGCAGGCTCGCAGGCCCATCCACCCTAAGAACCAGCCCCTAAAAAGTTTCGGGTTCCCATTATTTTAATAGAAGCCTTAAGTCACAAAACGGAGAGTCTATGAACGTCGGCAGCAACAGTAAATCTTTTATTATTTTAATAATGGCGCTCATTATATCAAGAATTGCGTTCCCACATTCAGGAGGGCTTGATAGTCAAGGGGGGCATTTCAACCGTAAAACAGGAGAATATCACTCCCACCCAGCGACCGAAAAATCAGGCAAAGAATCAACTCCCGCCCACCAGTCAGCTCCCAAAGATCTTAATGAATACTTCCGGCAGCACAATCACGGCGTGATTTATTACAAAGGAGGGACTACAAAAAGAAACGTGTCACAAAACACCAAGGATGCAGTTAAACAAAGAGATAACTACCAATGCACCCTTTGCAAAAGTACCGAACAGTTAGAAGTTGACCATGCTCGAGCCTTAATGAATGGCGGAAACAATGAGATCGACAATCTATTCACCCTCTGCGATTTGTGCCACACCGCAAAAACTCGTATGGACAATTCGCTCCGCCGAAAACGAATATCGACCGTGAGGCCAAACACACTCATTCAGTCCAGGAAGAACATAAGCTAACACATGTTAAGCTTGACTCTGTCGGTATTTTGCAAGAACTTAATTGGATCTAACCCTCCGCTCCTCCACTTTTTTGGACCAAGGAAATTTTTATGGAAGCAATGACAACCCTGATTGGATTCATTTTCTGGGGCATCGTCATTATACTGCTCCTTGGCCGCCTCTTCGGCTGGGCACTCGGCATCAGAGATCTGCGCATGAAATCCGAAACCATCATTACGCAAAACGACAACCTCCTCAAGGCCCTCGCTAAACTCGCAGAAAAGCAGTCCAACGCTAACCGTGAAAAAAGAGACCTCCACAACGGAATCAAAAAGCAATGCCCCGCCTGCGCCGAACTTATAAAATTCGAAGCCACCAAATGCCGCCATTGCCACACCCTTCAGCCCGTATAAAAATAAAATTAGTAGGGATAATAGATCACCTCTCCGTGTGCACGATGGATCGTTATCGTAATCGCGGCTCTGATCAGCAGTGCCGCACGGCGCTCTATTTTACGTCAAAGATTGGCCTCAAACACCCGCACTCGATTCCGCGCAGGGTCTAACACAAAAATAGTTCCATCCGATCCAACGGCAACATCCAGCCCCATTACATCGGCATCAAATTGATCGGATGCGGCAACCACACACCTTAGCGATCCATCTCTATTATGAATTTTAACGCGTGGCAGTCCTTTTTCAGTCGTCACAAATCCACCGTCTGGCATCAACGCAAAATGAGCGGGATTGCAACATCCACTAAAACCTTGAATGGTCATGCTGGGGGCTTCCCAGCTGGAAAGCGGCATGCCATCCGGCCGATAATTTTCCAACGCATGATATCCAGGATTCACGGCCCAGATTGATCCGTCGGCAGGGCTGATGGCCACGTCGAAGAAGGGGCTCGAAACGTTGAAACCGCGCACCGCATTCGCCCAATTCTTTTTGCCAATTTCAAGCGGTTCACTGCCGCCTTTTTTATAGCGCCAGATTCGACGATTTCCGGCATCGGCCACGTAGACATACCATTCGTCCACCGCAATTGAGGTCAGGCGGGCCTTTTCACCGAGGCTCGGCCACTCCGTTATTTCGCCCCCCTTTATCACTAAAACATGCGTGCGCATTCCTGCGAAAATTGTCCCAGAATCATCCACGGCCAGACACATGGACGCTCCTGGAAGTAGATATTTTTCTCCCCCAACCCTCTCAATGGCATTCGCCCCACCGATATATATTTTCCCCGCCGTTGAAACGGCCAATGCTGAAATGGTTCCAACGGTTGGAACAATCGACTCCCGTTCGTGATATTGGATGAGCTTGGGGTCAACCGGTTGGAATGCAACGCGTGCATTATCGCAGCACGTTCCCAAATCCTGTCGCCAGCTTGAGTTCAGAAAAAATCCGATAGCGAGTACGCCCCCGATCGTCAGCAGGATCCACCGTCTGTTTTTAATCATCTTCATTTTTCCACTTCAACAGAAATCTCACGAACGAAACGGCGTACGGGCGCTTTTTGAGCATCAAATAGGATCCAAAACCCTCCTTTCTTTACTGCGTTGCAGAGTCTTGCTCCGGTTCATATTCAGGATTGAGCTCCGTTGGAACCGGCGCATTTATTGCCTTACGCCAGTCCTGAAGCATCTGAAGCATGGTCGCCGCTTTCTCGACATGAATAGGTGCAAAGTTCATGCGCTCGGAGGGATCTGCAGAGAGATCGTAGAGTTCAATGCGACCGTCTTCAAAATATTCATGCAGTTTCCAATTCCCCAACCGGATCACCGAACCTGGGCGCGTGCGGAAATTCGCATCGTGCGCATCATCGTTCACCCCGGCATCTTTCTGTAGATAGATCGGGAAATGCCAGAATAACGGGCGCTCGGGAAGGGTTCCGTCTTTTTTAAAGAGCGGAATCATGCTCACGCCATCCAGCACTTTGTCTTCAGGAACAGCCACTCCGGCGGCCTCTAAAAACGTGGGATAAAAATCAATTCCAGACACGGGAACCGTACACAATGCCGTTGAGGAAACGTGGCCTGGCCAGCGCACCACCAAGGGAACGCGAATGCCCCCTTCAAAATAAGACCCTTTTCCAGAACGGAACGGGTTCTGAGAGGAAAGACGTTTAACCCCGCCATTATCCGAGGTGAAGACCAATAGCGTATGGTCCGTCAAATCTAACAGATCCAATGCTTTCAAAATTTGACCAACCCCCTGATCCACTTTTTCGATCATGGAAGCATAGGCGGGGTTCACTTTGGCGGGATCGTATTTATCAACCAATCCTCTGATCGGTTCGATTTTTGTATGAACGGAATAGAACGCCAAATACATAAAGAACGGTCTCTCCCGATAAATCTGCATAAACTTTACGGCCTGATCCACTAAGATGTCCGCGCGATGCGTACCGTCCGGATATCGATCGCTATAGGGAGCCATTGGACCGCTTTTGAACGGCGAAAAATAGCCTTCTGCTCCCGGGCCACCCGAGAGATCTCCCCCAATATTAACATCAAAACCCTGCTGCGTGGGATCCTCGCCCAGATGCCATTTTCCCAGATGAATCGTTTTATATCCGGCCTGCTGCAGAGCTCCGGCTATCGTCAGATTATCCAACGCTAATTTTTCGGTGTTCTGAATGGGAATCAGTTTCCGAAGCTTGGAGGGGCCGCGGTCGGATTTTCCCACGGTATAAATGCCATGACGCGGCGGATACTGTCCGCTCATGGCGCTGGCCCGACTGGGGGCACAATTCGCCGCCGCCGCATAGGCTTCGCCAAATACCATGCCCTCCCCACAAAGACGGTTGATGTTCGGCGTGATATATCGATTGCTATGATACCCCACGTCCATGACACCGAGATCATCGACATTAATATAAATAATATTGGGTTTCTGCGCAGCCAAACTGCTAACCGTCATAAAGGCGACCATGGTGATACAAATGAGTTTCTTCATGCTATCTCCCCGAATTAATTTCAAATCAAGACGCCATAATTGCACGTTAAATGGGCAACGAAAAGGACGAGCACCGGATATTGATCCTTTAACCTATAAAAAGCAGTAGAAATAAAAAAAATGGAGGTTTAACCAATAAATCCAGTGCTTTCATTTGATTTTCATTTTAACCAGGGAGTGATTTTTGTTTTCTGCATTTTTTAGGTTTAAGGTTGATTCCCCCGCGCGGGTAGTTTGTAAATAGCAACATGGCCAAAATACGATTAGACCAACTGCTAGTACAACGTGAACTCACCGAGAGCCTCGATCAGGCCCAGCGCCTGATTCGCGCGGGCATGGTTTCCGTAGGCGAACAGCTTGCCACCAAACCCGGACACCAGTTTAAAGACGATGTGGTGTGCTCTCTAAAAGAGAAGGAAAAATATGTCAGCCGCGGTGGCCTCAAGATTGAAGGTGCCCATAAACAATTCCATTTTGATCTAAAAGGATCCATCTGCCTGGACATCGGTTCTTCCACCGGCGGCTTTACCGATTTCATGCTTCAGCACGGGGCCGCCAAAGTGTATGCCGTCGATTGCGGAACCAATCAGCTCCACTACAAACTCCGCGAAGATCCCCGCGTGATCGTGATGGAAAATACGAATGCGCGCTATATTACGCCGGAGAACATTCCCGATCTAGCTGATTTTTGCAGTATTGATACGTCCTTCATTTCGCTCACCAAAATTCTACCGCCACTGAAGAGCCTCATGAAACCCGGCGGCCACATTGTTTCGCTAATCAAACCCCAGTTTGAAGCCCGCCGAGATCAAGTGGGCAAAGGCGGCGTGGTCCGCGATCCAGCCATCCATGAAGCCGTCATTGAAAAGGTCCGCAAATTTGGCACCGAAGAATTGGGATTCCAATGGCTGGAACGCTGCACCTCGCCCCTAAAAGGGCCCGCAGGAAATATTGAGTTTTTGGCCTATTGGCAGACGTAATTCCACACCGATTGCCAGAAGAACCTCGGAGTCAGGCGAGAAAAGACGCCGGAGAGAAGAAAAAATAATCCAACGGATTAACCGACCGGAATAGTTTCATCCACAGGGTCTTTCACTTTTTCAGGCTGGCTGACCGGATGGACCCCCTCTAATTTTTCAAGAGGAACGAAAGGAGCATCCATATTCTCGAGGGTGACCGAGAGCTCTTCTGGAGTAATTCCAACAATCCCAGTGATCCCCGCGGGAACCGAGGTCTCCCCCTGTTTTGCCATCGGCATCGGACGGGACGAAGGATGCTCTCCCACCAATTTACGAAAAGGCTCATATAACCACGGGGCCATTTTCTTCACCGTGGCAGTCTTTATTTGATAAGCGCCCGTTAAAATCAGCACCTGAAAAATGGCCAAAATACCGACACAAATCAGGGTAATTATTGAGATCGGCACCACTCTACGTGTTTCTACTTCCTTCATGCCTATTGAATTAATAGAGTTTAATCAGATTGTACACGCTTTTCTTACAGTTGTTGTTCTTGACCCTCCTGAGACGCTTCGGCATTCTCGCCCGTCTTATGAAAGCAAATGACTACGAAGTAACAATGGACGCCCTTGTCAGCCTCTGCAAGCGGCGTGGTTTTATTTTCCAGACCTCGGAAATTTACGGTGGACTCAACGGATTCTGGGACTACGGTCCCCTTGGTGTTGAAATGAAACGCAATATTAAAGCGTGCTGGTGGAAGTCCATGACCCAGCTGCGCGAAGATATTGTCGGCCTCGACTCCTCCATCATCATGCATCCCCGCGTTTGGGAAGCCTCCGGTCATGTCGGGAACTTTAAGGATCCCATGCTCGACTGCCGCGAAACCAAAAGCCGCTACAGAGCCGATCAGATCTTTGTGCTCAAGCACACCTCCGATGATTCCGCACTCATGTTTGCTTACCACGAAAATGTTCCCGCTCCGGCTGAAAAGAAAATTAAAAAAGTTGCCAAAGGAAATGCGGCGGATTACGCCGAAGTCGCCCTACTTGATATTCCGCTCGACGCCTACGACAAACTCGTTGGCCCCGACACCAAAGAGCCCGGAACCCTCACGGAACCGCGTGCATTTAACCTGATGTTCAAAACCTTCATCGGCCCCGTGGAGGAAAGCTCCAGCATGGCCTACCTTCGCCCAGAAACGGCCCAAGGTATCTTCGCGCAGTTCAGCAATGTTTGCTCCACGGTCCGCAATAAAGTGCCCTTCGGCATTGCGCAGATCGGCAAAGCCTTCCGCAACGAAATCAACCCGCGAAACTACACCTTCCGTTCGCGCGAATTTGAACAGATGGAACTCGAATTCTTCATCAAACCCGGAACCGATGCCGAACAGCACGAATACTGGGTGACCGAACGCCTGAAATGGTACGAAAAGGTCGGGTTGCCAGAAGGCCGCATGCACCGCGATATTCACGAAGGGGATGCCCTCGCGCACTATGCATCAGCCTGCACCGACATCTTATATGACTTCCCGTTTGGCACACAGGAACTCGAAGGCATTGCCGCCCGCGGCAACTTCGACCTCACGCAGCACCAGAATGCCAGCGGCAAGAAAATGGAATATCTCGACGAAGAGACCAAGGAACGCTACATCCCCCACGTCATTGAACCGTCGGCCGGTGTCGACCGGATTGCACTCGCGTTGCTCTGCGAAGCGTACCGCATTGAATGGATCCCCAAAGGAAAAGATGGTGGAGAAATACTCACCGCCGAAGCCGGTGTGGATCGTGCGCCGGAAGGCTACGAAGCCCGTACCGTCCTGCGTTTCGCTCCGTGTATTGCACCGTATAAAGTAGCCGTCCTGCCGCTCGTTAAAAATAAAGAGCCGCTCGTGGCCAAAGCTCGCGAGGTTTATGAGCAACTTTCCAAACGTTGGAAGTGTTTCTACGACCAAACCGGCGCAGTCGGCCGGCGCTATCGTCGTCAGGACGAAATCGGAACGCCTCTGTGCGTGACCATCGACTTTGAAACGATTGAAGAAGATAATGCCGTCACCATTCGGGACCGCGATACCATGAAGCAGATTCGTCTTCCGATCGCGGAGCTGGAAGCATACATCTCCAACATCGTCGACTTCTAATCGAAGTTCCAGACCAAGGAAAAGCCCGCCCTTCTAGGCGGGCTTTTTTAATATCCAGCCGCTAAAGAAACTTATTCTATCGGCCTCGAGCAACTCAGCAGTTTCTTTTACACCCCCCACGTGGATGGATATAAAAAGAGTAAGCAGCTAAAATCAGCTCATCGAAACCTGCAATGATCGTTGCTGCTCGTCCTAGCAAAAAAAATCCTACGGCATCCACGCAGGCTTTTCCACATCAGGCTGTAATATGGCACGGAGTCGGTCCCGAATGGCACTTCCTTAAGCCTACCCGTTACGATTTTCCCCAATGATATCAGGGTATATTAAATTTCGCTTCGCATTGGAATTTTAACTCGAAAATCAAAGGCCTCTTTAAGATGAGGCGCTATCCTTACCGCCAATGATACCCGTATAATTCATGTTTTGCGCTGGAAGTAGCCGGTCTATAAATACAGCTGTTTTGACCTGATGATGAACAACAAAAAG
>JBAHZU010000076.1:0-21377 GCA_037132875.1 Pontiella sp. | reverse complement strand
GGTCCAGCGCGGCTTCCGCCTGCGCCAAATCCTCGATCGTTACGCCATCCTGTATCGGGATACCATAACTTTTCAGGAGTTCTTTCGCCTGAAATTCATGAATTTTCATATGTCCTCTTTTCCTTTTATGGAATGGGAGCGACTTTTTTAAGGCCGCCCCATTACGTTTAGATCATACCTAGGTTTGCTTTAATAAATTCCCGATTAAGCCGAGCAATATTCTGCACATCAATGCCCTTAGGACAGGCCACTGCACACTCATATTCATTGGAGCAGTTACCAAATCCAAGTTCATCCATTTTCGCAACCATGTTTTTGACACGGCTTGCGCGTTCTGGCTGACCTTGCGGCAACAAGGCATACTGAGAAACTTTAGCCGCAGTAAACAGCATGGCCGAACCATTCGGACAAGCCGCAACACATGCACCGCAACCCACACACTCCGCCGCATCCATGGCAGCTTCCGCGAGCTCTTTCTTGATCGGCGTGGTTGATGCTTCCGGAGCATTCCCGGTTTTCACAGCAACATAACCCCCTTCGGTAATGATTTCATCCAACCCGCTGCGATCCACAATCAGGTCCTTCAGGACCGGAAATGCATTGGCGCGGAAAGGTTCCAGCACCAATTCTTGGCCATCTTTAAAATGGCGCATATGCAGCTGACAAAGCGTGGTCCGATCGTGCGAGCCATGCGTTTTTCCATTCACCAACGTGCCGCAGCAACCGCAAATACCTTCGCGGCAATCGTGCTCAAAAGCAATCGGTTCAACCCCAGTAAGGGTCAGCTCTTCATTCACCACGTCGAGCATTTCGAGGAACGAAGCATTGGGATCAATATTTTTGGCTTCATACATTTCGAAGCCGCCTTCTTCCCCTCGATTTTGGCGCCAGACCTTCAATTTTAGATTCATTGTTGCCATCATTATTTGTACGACCTCTGTGTTAGTTTCACCACTTCGAACTCTAATGATTCTTTATGTAGAATCGGTTCTTTATCCAACCCCTGGAACTCCCATGCACCGACGTAGCAGAACTCTTCGTCGTTTCGTTGGGCTTCGCCTTCGTCGGTCTGACTCTCTTCGCGGAAATGCCCGCCGCAGGATTCGGCGCGCTCAAGCGCATCCTTCACCATCAGCTCTGCAAATTCCAGAAAATCAGCCACACGGTTGGCCTTTTCAAGGGCCTGGTTCAGGTCGTCCGCTGAACCAGGAACGTTGAGGTCTTTCCAAAATGCTTCCCGAATTTTTGGAATTTTCTCCAATGCTTCTTTCAGGCCTTTTTCATTCCGGGCCATGCCGCAGTTTTCCCACAGCACTTGGCCGAGTTCCTTGTGGAAATCATCCACGGTCCGAGTACCCTTAATCGCCAGCAATTTATCAAGTTTGTCTTTGGCTTCTTTTTCGGCTTCAGCAAAGGCTTCATGATCCGTTCCAACCTTTGGAATTTCGGTGGAAGCCAGATAATCATTGATGGTATTCGGGAGCACGAAATAGCCATCGGCGAGTCCCTGCATCAATGCAGAAGCTCCCAGACGGTTGGCTCCGTGATCGGAGAAATTACACTCGCCCAGCGCATACAAGCCCGGAATAGTGGTCATCAGGTTATAATCCACCCAAAGTCCGCCCATCGTGTAATGCACGGCCGGATAAATCATCATCGGCGTGGTGTAGGGATCTTCATCCGTAATGCGGTTATACATTTCGAAGAGATTGCCATATTTGGCTTCGATCTGATCCTTCCCGAGGCGTTCAATCGCATCGGCAAAATCGAGATAAACCGCATTACCAGTTGCTCCAACCCCATTGCCCGCATCACACATCAATTTGGCATTACGGGAAGCCAGGTCGCGCGGAACCAGGTTTCCGAAGCTTGGATATTTGCGCTCCAGATAATAGTCGCGTTCCTCTTCCGGAATTTGATTCGCCGGACGCTTGTCGCCTTTTTTCTTCGGCACCCAGATGCGTCCATCATTACGAAGCGATTCCGACATGAGCGTCAGTTTCGACTGATATTCACCATGCACCGGGATGCAGGTTGGGTGAATCTGCGTGTAGCACGGGTTCGCGAAAGCTGCACCCTTTTTATACGCGCGCCAAGCAGCACTCGCATTGCAGTTCATTGCATTGGTGGAAAGGAAGAAGACGTTGCCGTATCCTCCGGTGGCCATCACCACCGCATCGGCCACATGACGGGTCAATTCTCCGGTCACGAGGTTGCGGGAAATAATACCCCGAGCTTGACCATCGATCAAAACCACATCAATGACTTCGCAACGGGTATACATTTTCACGCCACCCTTTTTCACTTCTTTCTGAAGGGCGCCATACGCACCAATCAAGAGCTGCTGCCCCGTTTGGCCGCGCGCATAAAAGGTGCGGGAAACCTGAGCACCACCGAAAGAACGGTTGTCCAAGTATCCGCCGTATTCACGGGCAAAGGGAATCCCCTGTGCCACACAGTGGTCCATAATCTGGTTCGAACATTCCGCCAGACGATGCACATTGGCTTCGCGCGAACGGAAATCGCCGCCCTTTACCGTATCGTAGAACAAACGATGAATTGAATCGCCGTCGTTCGGGTAGTTCTTCGCCGCATTAATCCCGCCCTGCGCCGCAATGGAATGTGCGCGACGCGCGCTGTCGGAATAGGTGAAACAGTCGACGTTATAGCCCTGCTCAGAAAGCGTGGCGGCGGCGGCAGCACCGGCAAGACCGGTACCGACGACGATGACACTGTATTTTCGGCGGTTCGACGGATTAACGAGTTGTGCTTTAAATTTGTGATTTTCCCACTTTTCGGCCATTGGACCGTCAGGAATTTTTGCATCTAGTTTAATCATTATATATATCCCCTGGGGTTGAAGCTATCTGGTGAATGCGATGATTGGAATAATGGCAAAGGTCGAGGCCATCACAATGGCGATCCACATGCTAACCATCTTGATTTTGCTTCCTTCACGCGGGACATAAAGACCATAAGTCTGCAGAGCGCTCTGGAGCGCATGGCTCAAGTGAAAGCCTACTGCAATCATAAATAATACGTAAAAGACAACGTGCACCGGATCCTGAAATTTTTCCAGTACCATGCCGTAAACGTCATAGCTAGATACGCCATGCAGATCAATTTTATCCTTCGTCGTGAGGGTGAAGTCGACCAGATGCTTTATGATAAAGATAATGATCATGCCACCCGATACCGGCATAAGACGGGCCGCCAACGACCGCTTGACCGTTGATTTTTGGGAATGGCGTTTAGCGGCGGCCTTTTTATTGGCCAACACGACACGTACGCCCATAACCATATGCACCGTGATTGAGGCTAACATCAGCACCTCAATTCCGATCACGATCGGAACTAATTGATGCAGATGATGAGCGTAGGAATTAAATAAGTCCTGCCCAAATAGAAATAAAATGTTTCCTCCCATATGTGGAATTAGAAACATTAGAAACATTATCAATCCAGAAGTCGCCAGCAGCAGCTTTTGACCTATCGATGATAATATCGATGTTTTTATACTCATTACTTAGTTTCCCTGGTTAGTTAATGTTCGTTATAGGGATAGGTGAGTATCCTTATAATAATTTCAGACCGTTGCAACCCGCTTAATGAGATTAACTTTCAACAGCGGCATGCATCATTCCGAATCAAACATTTATGCATTAATTGAGTCATGATATTATGTAGGTACGGAAGCCGCATCAAGATCTCTTGCTAATTTTATTATGCCGTCGACTTCAATGTTTGCCGGATAAATTCTCCGCAATTGGGATATAACCCCCCTCCATTTCCCGTATTTGCACGAGAATTGACCCAGAACCGCTCCCCGAGCGGACATGCTACACTCCCATATCACAGGGCGGGCAATTCCAGCATCACGAAAAAAACAGGCCCCATTAACGAGGCAGAACACCGAAACAACTGCTCGTTCACGATGGAACGAACGAATCCTAAAAAATCAGAGCCCCCATTTTACCCACCTACGAGCCGGAAGCCCTCATGCATAGACGTATTCAATCCAAATTGATGCGGCATCATCGGCTATGTACAGAAATTCAATGAATAAAAATATAGATCCGGGGCTTCTCTGAGGAAATCCGGCCTCCAGCTGAGCTCAAAAATAGAGCCCTTATTTTCCCGCGAGCAGTCCCGAGTCCCTTCCCCCTCTTGAGATCAGAAGGACACCCACATCGAATTCCATTAAAGGCACCGTCACTTTCGGCTCGCGTTTTTTTCATGGTCTGGAAACATACCCAAAGTCTAACTGAGGATTTCCATTGAAGACACTGAAAGCATTATTTGACAGCAACCGCGAATGGGCCAAGCAGGTTGAAAGAGAACAGCCCGGATTTTTTGAACAGCTCTCCAAACAGCAGAATCCTGAATATCTTTGGATTGGATGCGCCGACAGCCGAGTACCCGCCAATGAGATTGTGGATATGGCACCGGGCGAACTTTTTGTGCACCGCAACATTGCCAACGTTGTGGTTCACACCGATCTCAACTGCCTCTCGGTGGTTCAATATGCCGTTGAAGTACTGAAAGTAAAACACATCATCGTCTGTGGGCACTATGGTTGCGGCGGCGTGACGGCCTCTATGCAGGACCAAGATCACGGTCTAATCGATAACTGGCTCCTGCATATTCGCGATGTCTATCGCCTCCACGCCGCCGAGCTTGATGCCATTAAAGACACCACGAAACGGAATGATCGGCTCTGTGAACTCAATGTGATCGAGCAGGTGGGCAATGTCCGCGCCACCCGCACCGTCGCCAACGCCCTGAAGAAAGGCCAGTCGCTAAATATTCATGGTTGGATCTACCGCCTCGAAGACGGACTCCTGCAGGATCTCGACGTCAGCGGACCCCACTCCGCACTATGAGCCCAGCTCTTTTTGCCGGCATCGTTCCGGTAAAATCGCTGCAGATCTCCGTTTTCAGACCGTGGAAAATGGGATCGAGCTCGCGGCCCCACTCTCCGCCAATCTCAACGACAAAGGCACGGCCTTTGCCGGCTCCATCGCCGAAATAACCGAAGGCGAAAGGGACCGTATGCTACAGGAGCTGGAAACCTGCGGCCAAATCCGAATCAAAAGCAGCATCCTGACCGCATCCTTCGCGGTCATGATATCGCCTACTTAATCACCGTTCGGGTTTGCTGAACGAGCATCTTCCAGAGCGCATCCTCGCTTCCAGCCGTAAGGAGGGCTTCGCGTGCATCTTTCTGACGAAACGTCTGCGCAAGACCCGCAATGAGTTTCATGTAAAATGCACTGGTGGCCGTCGGAATGACCATAAAGAAAAAGATCCGCGTTAACGTCCGGCCCGGCCCACCGAAGTGGATGCCTTTTTTGTGAATGCCCAGCGTCATGGAAAGGCCTCCGCCCTCCACCCCGCGAACATGCGGGAAAGCGATTCCCCGATCGATCGCCGTGCTGATAATGGCTTCGCGTTGCATCGCCAAATCAAGTAACTGAGCGGCATCTTCCACAAAATTTTCCTGCTGCAAACGACCGCACAACTGACCAAGCACTTCCTCAGGCGTGGTACCCGTTAGAGGCATCACCATCAGCGGCTGGGTGGAGAAACGGGCAATGCCGACTCGCCGCACCTCGCCATATACTCGGCTGGCATGCTCACGAGCCACCACTTCAGAAGGAATATAAAGATAACGCGTACAGTTCAGGCAGTGGTGCAACTCTTCCGCATGGTGGATTTCATTAATTAAACTGGATTTAACTTCCATGCCGCAACCCGTACAATGTCCATCCACAATCGGCACCATGGCTTCGGGATGTTTCTTGAGCAAATCATTGAAATGCTTTTTCACCCGCAAGGGCAGATCAGTACTGAGCAGTTTAATATTCTGGTCCAGTGCACCCAATGGCGCATTGGACATGGCGGCCCGTTTCTGAATGCGGGCAATGATCAGTTCCTGCAGCTGAATCAGCTGATTGATGAGTTTTCGGCTCGGCATGATGAACTCCTTAATATGTTGTTATTCCCAGCAGGTAAGCAAGATAGCCCCATAAAACAGAACCGGTACGATTCGCACGGCATAGCCCCAAGGCCTCCCGTTCACCAGCAGAGGCCCACAATGGATTCTATCCCGAACTAAATACCGGTCTGGCGCTTCACAAGTTCGGCCCCCACACTGCGACGGGCTGCGCGAATATCGAGCACACCCAGTAGCTTACCCGATGTTTCATTTTCAATAACCGGAAGCGATTCAACCTGGTTGTTATTCATTTCTTCCAACGCCTCGGCCAGATTCATTTCCGAAAGTAATTTATGGCGGAGCGGTTGCATCACATCGCCGACAAGCAACCAGTGCCAAGTATCGCGTTCGTTGAGCAGCTCTTTGAGCATTTCAAACGTCAGCACCCCAATAATGGTTCCTTCGCTGGAAACCACCGGATAAACAAAGGTGTCTTGCTGCGCAAAGTGTTGCACCACCGTGGCAAGTGGAGTGCCTTCCAACAGCGGAACAATGCCCGTATCCACCACATCGGCCACCTTCAATTCGGCCATAATATCTTCTTCGGTCACATTGCGGCCGATTTCGCCCGCCTTCGTAATTGCCAATTTGGCAAAGGCCGGGCCAATCAGCTGTACACAGAGCGTGGTCGCCGTGACCGTGAAAATGATCATATCCCCCAAGCTCATCCCATCGACCACCTGAATGTGCTGCAGATTATGGCTGGCCACAATCGAAAGGCCCACCGCCACACCACCCTGCGCAAAAATGGCCATGCCCAGATATTGCTGCACCGGCTTCTCCGCCTTGGAAATACGGCCGCCCCAATAGGCTCCAATCCATTTTCCAAGACTGCGCATCAACACATACACCGCAACCAGGCCCCAGATCCAACCCGGCATATTCGCCAGCGAAAGACGTGCGCCAACGAGCACGAAGAAAATAATGTAAATCGGGGTAGAGAACGAACGAACGGTTTCAAACAGCTTTTTCGAGCGGTTTGGCGCGCGATTAATCAACACAATCCCCACCGCCATCGTCGCCAAAATGATGTCCATTTTAAAGGCCACTGAAAGCCCAATACAGACCATTAGCACCCCAACTGACATCCCCAAGCGTTTTTCGGTCTGCGGCAGATATTTCATCATTGCATCCAGCGCAAAACCACACGCGACACCCAATAGAATGGCCCCGCCCAGCTCAATAAAGGTATGCATTAGGGTCGCAACAATCGAATGGCCCTCTCCCTGAGTCAGGATCGTCGCCACGCTGGTGCCTAATCCATAAAGAGTCATTGCCAGCGCATCGTCGAGGGCCACAATCGCCACAATTGCCGTCGTCAGCACCCCCGCCGAGCGGTACTCCCAGAGCACATCAATGGTCGAGGCCGGGTCGGTGGCCGATGCAATGGCCCCAAAGACAATGCCCCCAGCAACGGCTGTAATCCAATCATCGCAAACAAAATAGATGATGAGCGTGGTGAAGATGCCAACTAAGAAGAAGGCCGCGAGCCCCTCGCCAAGGAGAATGAGCGTGAACTGTTTGCCATACTTCTTGAAAATGCTCCCACTCAGCTCACCCCCCACCAAAAAGCCAATCAATCCCAACGCGAAATTGTTAAACGGCTGGAGTGCCTGGATATCAGCCGGATGTAACAGGCCAAAACCCGTGTCGCCAATCAGTACACCAATGACAATGTAACCGACCACCTGTGGCATATTCATCTTCTGAAAAATGAAAGCGCCAATCACGCCGCCTGCCACGCAGATCCCCAGAAGGGCCAATACACCTAGCTCAATTCCATGCATTTACTTATTCCCCTATCAGTTGCGTATGAATAAAAATAGGATCGTCCGATTCAATAATGGCCTGCCGAACAGCAGCATCTTTCAGCCGATTACTCACCGCCGAAAGCGTGCGAATATATTTTGCGTGCTGGTCCGATCGGGCCGCCAACATGCAAACAATCTGAACCGGCTTATTATCCAGCGAAGAATAACCATGAATCGGGTGCTTACAAATGGCAACCGCCATCACCAAGTCCGAAACCGAATCAATACGCACATGCGGAACCCCCACACCAAAGCCGATTCCCGTGCTCATCAACTCTTCCCGAGCAAAAATACCCTTTTCCAATTCCTCACGGTTATGAACAAAAGGCGACTCCGCCAACAGATTAACTAAGTCACGAAGAATCGTATCCTTGTCCGCCGTGTCGACAATCATAACCCGCTCGGAGGTCAGCGTTGCGCTGCTGGTTACCCCAGCCGACGATTTCACCGCCGCCTGTTTAGAAATTCGTGAGTTCACCCAATTCTCAACATCCGTACGCTTAAAACGCCACGTGGTTCCCAGTTTACCGCCGGGCAGATCGCCCTTCTGTGCCCAGTCATACACCGTACGCTCCGAAACGCGTATATAGGTAGCGACTTCTTCAATCGTCATAATTTCGTGCATTTTCGCATCTCCCGCTAATGAATGCGAAAAACTACACCAAACCGCAACGTTTGCAAGAATAAGTTCACTCACAGTTAAAAACGGGAGCATACCACACGAAAGAATGCCAGTTCAGCCCCCCGTTCCTGCCCCTCGAAAGCTCAACCTGACTACAGTAGGGGATGAATCCGGGTACTTTTTCCTTTAAATTCGCCGAAATTTCCAATGCTTGGAAGAATCATCTGGTTTTCCGCGGGGGTGGATTTTATCGTATTGTTTTTCCAAGCCTTGGAGGCCATTTTCTGTGAGTTCTGTTCCGTTTGCCCATCTTCATTTTCATAGTTGCTATAGCTTGCTCGACAGCACGGCCAAGGTGAAACCTTCGGTTCAGGCTGCGGCAGATATGGGCATGAATTATCTAGCCCTAACGGACCATGCAGTGCTGTACGGCGCGGTGGAATTCTATAAAACCTGCCTGTCGGGCGGGCTGAAACCGATTATCGGCTGCGATATGTATGTGGCGCGCAAAGGCGTTGAGGTCCGCGAATCGCAACGCGACAACATGAGCCTGGTGCTGCTGGCAGAAACACAGGAGGGCTATGACAATCTGGTAAAGCTGGTTTCAATTGCCCACCTCGAAGGCATGTATTACAAACCGCGAACCGAAAAAAGCCTGCTCCGAAAATACAGCAAGGGGCTGATTGCCCTTTCCGGCGATCTGCGCGGTGAAGTGGCAGAAGCCTGCCGAAATGACGACGTCGAAGAAGCCTGCAAGCTGGCCATGGACTATTCGGACATCTTCGGACCGGGCAACTTTTTCATCGAAATTTTCGATCACGGCCTCGATGAAGAAAAGCTCATGCTCAAAAATCTGCTAAAAGTCTCCAAGCAGACCGGCCTGCCACTGGTGGCCACAAACGATGTACATTATATTCGCAAGGAACATGCCGAAGCACACGATGTGCTAACCTGTCTCCAGCGCTCTTATCTGGTGGCCGATCCCAATCGTTACCGCTATCACGGGGAAGAGTATTATCTAAAGAGCGGCGAAGAAATGGCCGCGCTTTTCCCAGATCATCCGCAGGCAATCTCCAATACCATCGAGATTGCCCAGCGTTGTAATGTGGAATTCTTTTTCCCAGAAAAAGCCGAAGATCTCCACTTCCCAGATTTTCCACTGCCCGACGGATTCGAAAAAGGCCTCGACTATCTCGTCTATCTCGGGAAAAAAGGCCTGAAAAAGCATTATGGCATTGAGGACCTCGACCATCCGACCACCGAGCAGGAAGCCATCATTAAAAAGCGCTTCTACTACGAAGTCAGCGTCATTGTAAAAACCAACTATATTAACTATTTCCTCGTGGTTGCCGACTTCATTCAGTGGGCGCGGCGGCAAGGCATTCCGGTTGGCCCCGGGCGGGGATCGGGCGCGGGCTCCATGCTGGCCTACTCGCTGGAAATCACCACGATTGAGCCGCTCAAATATAACCTCATTTTCGAACGATTCCTAAACCCCGACCGCGTATCCCCGCCGGATTTCGACATCGATTTCTGCCCGACCCGGCGTCAGGATGTCATTCAGTATGTACGCGATAAATATACGTCCGAGTGTGTGGCCCAGATTATTACATTCGGAACACTGGGGGCCAAAACGCTGATGCGCGATCTGGGCCGTGTGCTCGAAATTCCGTTGCCCTATTGCGACCGTCTGGCCAAAATGATTCCAGAAACGCCGGGCACCACCATGGAAAAGGCGCTGGCGGAAAGTCCAGAATTCAAGTTGGCCACCAGCACCGAACCCGATGCACTACGCATCATGAAATATGCTCGTCTGCTCGAAGGGCTACCCCGCCATACCGGAATGCACGCCGCTGGCGTGGTGATTGGCGAAAAACCACTTATCGAGATTATTCCGCTAACCAAAGAGGCAAAGGAAGGCCTCATCGTCGTGCAGTTCGAGAAAGGGCCAACAGAAGAGATCGGTCTTTTGAAGATGGACTTTCTGGGACTCAAAAACCTGACCATCATTTATGAAGCCTGCGCGCTGATTAAGCGAAATCATGGCGTCGAAATCGATCCGGAAAAGCTGGATATTGAAGATGAAAAGACCTTTGCTCTGCTGGCCAAGGGCGACACCGTTGGGGTCTTCCAGTTGGAATCGGGCGGTATGCGCGACACGCTGCGCCAAGTGGCACCCGACTGTATTGAGGACATTATTGCAATTCTGGCACTGTACCGTCCGGGACCCATGCAGTTTATTCCAACCTATATTAAACGGAAGCACGGCAAAGAAATCATTGAGTACGACCATCCGTTGCTCGAACCCATTCTCAAAGAAACCAACGGCATTATTGTCTATCAGGAACAGATTCAGCAGGCTGCCCAAACGCTGGCGGGCTTCACACTGGGCGAAGGGGATATTCTCCGCCGCGCCATGGGGAAGAAAAAACCGGAGGTGATGGATCAGCAGCGCGGAAAATTTGTTAAAGGCTGCAAAGATACCAACGAGATCCCCGAGAAACTCGCCAACTCGATTTTTGACAATATTACCGAGTTCGCGAAATATGGTTTCAACAAATCCCACTCCACGGCCTATGGGTTCGTGACCTATCAAACGGCATGGCTGAAGGCCCACTATCCGGCGGAATTCATGGCGGCCCTGCTCTCAGGCGAAATGGGGAACTCCGATAAACTAACCGGCTTCATTGCCGAATCCAAAGAGGTCGGCATTGATGTGCTCCCGCCGAGTGTGAACGAATCAATCGGCCGGTTTAATGCCGTGCAAGATGGATCGGGCATCCGCTTCGGCATGGCCGCCATCAAGGGCGTCGGCGAAGGCATCGTGGAAGAAATCGTTAAGGAACGCGATGAAAATGGCCCTTTTGCTGGGCTGATGGATTTCTGTTCCCGAATTTCCAACGCCAATAAAAAAGTGATTGAAAGCCTGATTCGCTCTGGAGCATTCGACTTCTCCGGCGTGCATCGTGCCCGTTTGTTCAACGGCATCGAAACGGCCATCGGCCGGGCAGCCGAAGCCTTGAAAGACAAGCAAGCCGG
Organism: Pontiella sp.; assembly: GCA_037132875.1. Taxonomy (GTDB): domain Bacteria; phylum Verrucomicrobiota; class Kiritimatiellia; order Kiritimatiellales; family Pontiellaceae; genus Pontiella. The sequence goes on along the minus strand of JBAHZU010000076.1, from coordinate 9,907 downwards.
GCAAGTTTCCATGTTTGATATAATGGGCGGAGGAGACGAAGAGGAACACAGCGCCAATTCGGATGAAGAACTTTCGGAAGTCCCCGAGTGGAGCGAGTCGGATATGCTGGCGGCGGAAAAAGAGCTGATTGGCTTCTTCATTTCCGGCCATCCCTTGGTCCGTTACGAATGGGTGCTCAATAAATTTGCCCTCAAAAAGGTCTCCGAGCTAGCCGAACTCGCCCCCGGAACCCGAACGCGTATTGGCGGAATGATTACGGAAATCCGCAAGCTGTTCACCAAAAAAGAACAGAAGCCCATGGCAACCTTCAGGATTGAAGGGCTCGAAGGCTGGATTAATGCCATCATTTTCCCGGGCCCTTTTGAGCAATATGGATCGCTGATTGCCGAAGATGAAACCGTCATGCTGGGCGGCACGCTCATGGAAGAGGACAGCGGCGATCCCAAATTCCAGGTCATGGAAATATTTACGCTAGAGCAGGCGGCCGGAGTTTTCTGCAATCGCCTCAGCATTCATCTGCCGGAAATGGGGGTGAATGAGCAGGTCATGACCACGCTGAAGGAGGCCGTCACTGAATTCCGAGGCAGCACAGCCCTGAACCTCTGCATTGAATTTGTGGACGGCCAGAAGGTCTTTCTAAATACCGACCACACCTACCGCGTCCGCCCATGCGTCGAGTTTGAACATCGGATTGATCAGGCACTCGGCGAAGGGCTGGTTTATATTGCGGCGAAGTCAGACCCGCTCAAAAACCCACCAAAAGCCCGCAAATGGGAGCGAAAGAAAGGGTAGAGAAAGGCCGGTATCCCCCATAAAAATCCGCCGAAAGCCTTATGCCGAACGAAGCAGGCTGGACATAAAAAAAATCCAGCCTCGGAAAAGTTCCAAGGTCTGGATGCAACTCCCCTGCTCTAGAGCACCGGATTAATCCAGTTTCTGGAGACCGCCCATATAGGGCCAGAGGACTTCTGGCAGATCGATGGATCCATCGGCATTCTGGTTGTTTTCCATGAGGGCAATCACGAGGCGCGGCAGCGCAACACCGGAACCGTTGATGGTGTGCACAAACTGCGCCTTTCCATTTTCGTCGCGATAGCGGATGCCTGCGCGGCGGGCTTGGTAGTCTTTAAAGTTGGAGCAGGAAGACACTTCAAGCCATTTATCCTGGGCGGGAGCCCAGAGTTCGATGTCGTAGCACTTGGACGCACTGAACCCGATGTCGCCGGTGCAGAGCTCAATCACCCGATAATGTAGGCCCAGCTTCTGCAGCACCGCTTCGGCATTCAGCGTCAGCTTTTCGTGCTCTTCTTCAGAGGTTTCGGGCGTGGTGAATTTCACCATTTCCACTTTATCAAACTGATGCACACGCAGCAGGCCGCGGGTGTCTTTTCCGGCAGAACCGGCTTCGCGGCGGAAGCACGGCGTGTAAGCCGTGTGAAGAATCGGCAATTCCTGATCGAGGATTTCGTTGGCATACATGTTGGTGACAGGAACCTCGGCGGTTGGAATGAGATAGAGCCCGTCGAGCGGAACACGATACATATCTTCCGCAAATTTTGGCAACTGACCAGTGCCGGTCATCGCCTGTTCATTACACATAAAGGGCGTCGCCACTTCAACATACCCATGTTCTTCGGTATGCAGATCGAGCATAAATTGAATGAGCCCCCGTTCCAACTTGGCCCCACGCCCTGTAAACAGCGGGAAACCAGAGCCCGCCAGCTTGGCTCCGCGCTCCAGATCGAACAGGCCGAGTGCTTCGCCCAGATCCCAATGCATCTGAGGTTTAAAATCCAACTCAACCTTTTTGCCCCAAGAACGGATCACGGGATTATCGGCTTCGGTCTGCCCCACCGGCGTGGTGGCAGATGGCATGTTGGGAATGTAGAGGAGTTTCAAGCGCAGCTCGGCTTCCACGTTCCGCAGTTCTTCATCCAATGCTGAGATCGTATCGCCCATGGTGCGGACCGTTGTTTTAATTTCCTCGGGGTCTTTTCCCTCCTTAATCATCCGGCCAATGCTCTTGGAGATCTTGTTGCGCTCCGCCTTCAGCCCGTCAACTTCGGAAACAATTTCGCGGCGGCGGCTATCCAGCGCCAACACAACATCCACATCGATGTCCGCATTCCGGTTGGCCATGGCCGCTTTCACCACATCGGTATTTTCACGTATAAATTTGATATCCAGCATTCTGCACCCCTATCGGTTTTAAAAAAGAGGGCGTATTATTCGCCTAATCTTCCAAGGTTTGGAAGCGGGAATTCTGATTTTCCACCGGCCTGCCACCAAAAACCGAGGCTCAATGAGCCCGAAATCACCCCCATTCCACTATCTCATGCTCTTTTTTTACTTTTTGTGTAAACTGAATCTGCGCGGCAGACGTATAGCTTATAAAAGGACCGGCATCGATTGATGGAGCAAACAGACGAAGGATTGATGGAGGCATATAAGGGGGGCAATCTTGCCGCCTTCCCCGACCTCGTCCAGCGCCACCAAACCCTGCTTTTTGGTTATCTCATGCGTATGGTTCACAATAGAGAAATGGCAGAAGACTGCTTTCAGGAAACCTTTCTTCGGGTTCACAAAAAGGCGCAGACCTACCGCTCCGGCGCAAAATTTAAAAGCTGGCTCTTCACCATTGCCACCCGAATTGCGCTCGACCGGCTGCGAAAAGCACAGCGCCGCCCCAGTTTCCAATCCTTGGAAAGCTGCGAACCCGTACCCACGGCAACCGACAGCCCCGACGAAGCCACTGCCCGAACCGAGCTGCGCCAAACCGTGCAGGCCGCCCTGGAATCGCTCCCGCCCCAACAACGGGCCGCACTCATTCTTTCCTATTATCAGGGGCACACCTATCCCGAAATTGCTCACATTATGGGCTGTTCGCTCAGCACCGTGAAAACCCACATGTCGCGCGCCCTTAAAAAGCTCGCCACCCGGCTTCCGCACCCCGATGGAGGTTTGCGATGAACCACCTCAGCGCCCAACAGCTCAGAGACTATACATTTGATATGCGGCCCGAAACCGCCGTTGAAATTGCCGCACATCTTGAACAATGCGCAGAATGTCGGTCCGCCTTCCAATCGTTGGAAGCACAGTTTCAGACGCTAGATGTTTTGCAGGATCAACCCGAAATTTCAGAAGAACGGCTCAAGGCTGTCTTGGCCGAAGGTCGCAACAACCCAACACCAAAAGTCATCCCCATCCGGCCACTCGCAATCGCCACCCTCGCGGCGGGCCTGGCCTTGGCATTTTTTATGATCCGTCCGAACCATCAACCCCATGCACGCATTGCAGACCACCCACCTGCCCCACAACAAAGCCCACGGGAAGTCCACGGCACCACTTCGCTGGCCGAGCTGCGGGCAACCCGTCCTTTTGCACCAGCCAGTAATATTGAACTCAATGTGCTGCCCCGGCGCGATGAAGTCCAGCTGACCATCTATAACGCCGAAGACCTTACGTTGGTCCGTGAAACCCGTAAAATCACCCTCAAGCGCGGCTGGAATTGGCTCCAGTTTATGTGGAGCAATACGCGCATTGATCCGACATCGCTTGAACTGAAACTCAGTACACATGCCGACCAGGTTGAAATCACCCAGCTCGTCTATCCCCCGCGCCTCAATGAACTGGCGCGCTGGACTCTCTTTTCGGAGTTCAGCGGAGAGGCCAAATTTGAGCTAACCTATTTCACCGCGGGCCTCAAATGGAATGCCGACTACGAAGCCACCCTTTCGTCCGACGAACAAACCATGGAACTCAAGTCCCGCATCCGCGTCGACAACCATAGCGGCGAGGACTATGAAAATGCGCAGGTGCGCATGGTGGTGGGACACATCCACATCGTGGATAACATCGAGACCCTCGCAAAAAGACCTTCGCCTTACGGTCGCCCCGGCGCATGCTACCCGTTACCGGACCTTTTCGGGTCCGCAAGCGCCCTTGATGTAGCAAGCAGCCTTTCTGCAAAAAAGGCCGAAAGAAAGCAGATCCTAAAAAGTCGGTTAAGCGAATACCAGCTCTACACGATTGAAGGGCGCGAAACGATTCCAGATGGCTGGGGCAAACGGCTCCCCAATTTTGAGGCCCGGGAAATCCGCGTGACCCATCGCTATAAATTCGAAGCCGAGCGCTGGGGAAAAGAAACCCGACGCTTCCTTTCCTTTGCCAATACCAAAGCAGACCAACTCGGAAACACCCCGCTGCCCCAAGGTCAGATGCGGGTCTTCAAAAAGGCAAGCAACGGCGGCCTTGCTTACCTTGAACAAGCGCACCTTCAATATATTCCCATCGGGCAAGCGGTTGAACTCGAGCTAGGCACCACGAAAAAAGTAACGGTGGAACCCCGGCTCATGCGCACCCGTGCCGAGCGGATGGCATACGATTCCAAAGGGAATATTTCCGGATGGGATGAAATCACCGATTGGAATATCGAAATCATCAACACCCAGCCGATCCCGGTCGAGGTGGAAATCATGCGCTGGGCCGGTTCCAGCCCGTGGAAGATTCGGTCCGGCGCAGCCTTTGAAAAAATGGATGCCGAACACGTTCAATTTACAGAGCAAGTTGAACCGCACAGCAAGCGGCTCATTAAATATGAACTAACGATAAGGCGTGAAAAGGATGATTGAGCCGCGATGTAATTCGCGTTTCACTCATCACCAAGCACGCAAATGGAGATCAACATGAGAAGAATAATTCAACTATGGGCTCTGGCCGCCGTAACCAGTGCCTTTGCCAAGGTGGATCTGGCCATCATCCCGACCCGCGATACGGTGCAGTTGACGATTTATAACTCGGCCGATATGACGCTGGTGCGCGAGCAACGTGCGCTGACTCTAAGAAAAGGAATGAATACTCTCCAATTTTCATGGGAAAACACCTTGATTGATCCCACAAGCTTGGAAATGCTTCCGAAGGCCAATGCCGATCAGATTGATGTGCTGGATCTGGTCTATCCCCCGCGCGTCAAAAACCTCGGACTGTGGAATGTAAACAGCCGGATCAGCGGGAAATCGCCAGTGGAGATCAGCTATCTGACCAGCGGCCTTTCTTGGCGCGCGTTTTATATGGGCACGCTCTCGCCCGACGAAACCCAGTTGCAACTGCAAGGCTATGTCCGCATCACCAACAACAGCGGCGAAGATTATGAAAATGCAGAAACCCGCCTGATTGTTGGCAAGGTGCATATGATTGATGAAATTGCCGCGCTCGCTCGGCGCGAACATCCATATGGCAGCCCCGTGCCGATCCCAAGATCCGCAGGTCGCCCAAAAATGAAAGCGGTTACCCTAATGATGAGAGTCGGCGAGCCAAGCTACGACATGGAACTCAAAAAGATGAAGAAACAGGGGCTGAGCGAATACTTCCTCTATACGATCGAGGGCACGGAAACGATCCCGAACGGATGGTCCAAACGACTCCCCAGCTTTGATACCGCAGAGATCCCGGTGATGAACCTGTATAAATTTGACGAGGAACGCTATGGCAAGCAGGTTCGGCGATTCCTGAGTTTTGACAACGACAAGGCGCATAAACTGGGGGACACACCGATTCCCGGCGGATCCATGCGCATCTACCAAAGTACCGGCGAAGAGGCGCATCTATCGTTCCAAGGGCAGTCGAGTTTTAAATATATCCCGGTCGGCGAAAAGGTGGAACTGGATCTCGGGCGGGTTGAAAACGTGAGGGTCGAACCGAAGCGGATGAAATATGAAACAGCCAATCATCGTTACCATCATAAGGGCAATCTTAGCGGATACGATATCCGACAGAACGTGACGGTGGAGGTACGCAATACCCGCCCAGTGCCGATCAAAATTGAAATTAAACGAACCTTTGATTCCGAGTACTGGACGCTGGAAAAGTCCGGCGATTTCGGGACCTTCGAACAAGACGACAAACATACCGTTACGTTCACCCTTGAACTCCCACCCGCATCCACAAAAACGTTTTCGTATCAGCTCACCACCTACCATGGTGATAATCAGGAGGGTAAATAAATGAAAAATTCAACCGTACGCATGAAGCATAAAACCGCGGTGCTTGTCCTCTCAGCAGGACTGATCGCGACCTCCTCCGCTCGAATTAAAATGGTGGCCCTGCCCGAACGCGGAAGCACAGACATCCGGCTGGATCATCCCCAGGCCACGCTGATTGAAGAAGAGCGTATTCTCACCCTGCAGCAGGGCATCAACCAAGTCGACTTTTCCTGGAAGGGCGTGAACATCGATTCCGATTCCATCCGCCTGATGGTGCTCGGCAGCGAGCATGACGTGACGCTGCTGAACGTGAGCTATCCGCCCAATGAGCAAGCACTGGTGTGGGAAATTTCCAGCCCAACGGCTAAAGAGCAGAACGTGCGAATCTCCTACCTGCTCTCCTATATCGATCGGTTGGTAACCTATAAATTGGTGGCCAACCCATCGGAAACCCACGTGGACCTGAACAGTTTTCTGGTGCTGCGTAACTTTTCGGGCGAAGACTTCGAAAATGCACGAATTCTACTCGACTATGGCGAAGCCTTCGAGCGCGGAATCCAGCATGAAGAAACCAAACAAATGCTGTTTCTAAAAGTCGGCGAAATTCCCATTGAAAAAATCTGGACGTTCGATGCGGCCCTTCTTCCATGGGATCCCGAAAAGGAGAACGGAAATGTTGGCATTCCCGTCTCCTATAAAATTGCCAACACGAAAGCCAACGGGTTGGGACGCTTCGCACTCAACAGCGGAAAGGTGCGCGTGTATCAAAACGACGGCAGTGGGGGCACCATTGTGCTCGGAGAAGACCGAATCGAGCGGGTTCCTGTGGGCGAAGAAATGGAAGTCTATATCGGCGAAAGCCGCGATATCGTGGTGACTCAGAAAAAGATGAACGAAAAGAAGATCAATCTCCGTAAAAATAATAAGGGAGAAATGGTGCTCTACGATACCGACGAATTGATCACCGCCACGCTCGAAAACTTCAAAGATTCCCCGGCCCTCCTCACCCTCATTCAACATATTGAAGGACAGTGGGATATGGCCGAGTGCAATATGGAATACGAGCTGGTAGATGCATCCACCCTAAAATTTGAGATCGAACTGCCCGCCAACGGGAAGAAAGAATTCAAAATGCATTATCACCGGCGGAATATCCATGATGACCGCCTGCTGAGCACCTTCCACCAAAGCAGATTCTAAAACCATCAGAACGGTTACAAACCCTGGAACCGTTCTGCATGCAATGCATTTCCAAGGTTTGGAAGTTCAAACGCTCGCTCGGGCATGCTAGCTTTGGACCCACTTTTGGAAAATAGGAAGCGGCAGACCCATGAATATTGATCAAGTATACGGGCAGGTGGTTGAAAAAATCCTGCGCGAAGGAAAAAAGAAAACCAATCGCACGGCCACGGATACGATCTCGGTGAGCGGGTGCATGCTGGAATATTCCATGGCCAACGGATTTCCGTTGCTCACGACCAAAAAAATGGCTTGGAAGACCCTCCGGGTCGAATTAGAGGGCTTCATAAAAGGCGTCACCCACAAAGCTTGGTTCCAGCAACGTGGATGCAAAATTTGGAATGAATGGTGCTCTCCGGCCAAAATTCCGTATGCCCACGACGATGCAACCTTGGCCGCGATGGCGGCCGAAGACGATCTTGGCCCCATTTATGGCTTTCAGTGGCGCAATTTTAATGGCACCTACAATCCAGAAACTTCGACCCTCAGCGGCGGAGTGGATCAGCTGGCCCGAGCCATTCAGGAACTCAAAACCAACCCGAATAGCCGACGGATTTTAGTGAATGCCTGGAACCCACAACAACTGAACGCAATGGCGCTGGTGCCCTGCCACTATTCCTATCAACTACTCTGCAACGAGGGCGAATTGGATCTGCTCTGGAATCAGCGCTCGTGCGATGTCTTTCTGGGCATCCCCTTCAACATTGCCTCCTATGCGCTTTTACTCGAACTGATTGCCCAAGAGTGCGGCCTGAAAGCCGGAAAATTGATCGGATTTCTAGGCGATGCCCATATTTATGTGAATCATCTGGAACAACTGGAGGAGCAGATGAAGCGCAAGCCCTTTGCTGCACCCACCCTAAAGCTGGAAGGCTATGACTCAATCTTCCAGTGGGAATGGCAACATGCCTCGCTGGACGACTACGAATGCCATGCGTCGATCAAAGGCGCGGTGGCGGTCTAATGCTTGCCCTTGTTGCTCGGTCGAAAAACGGCGTAATTGGTAAAAACGGAGGCCTTCCCTGGCGCTGCAAAGGGGATCTCCAGTTTTTTAAACGCACCACCATGGACCGCAAAATTGTGGTCGGGCGCACCACGTTCGACGGACTTCCTCCTCTGAAGGGGCGCACAATCTACGTGCTCACCCGGAATCCGGAGGCCTCTTTTAAAAAGGGGATCGCCCTCACCCACCCCGATCAGGTTCCAGACGATGCCATCGTCTGCGGGGGAGCAACGATTTATGACCTGCTCATTGAACAGTGCGATGAAATTTTGGTGACCACCGTGAAAAAGGACGTGGAAGGCGATACGTTCTTCAATGCTCAATGGTTGAACGGTTTTGCAGCCGATGAAACGTTGGACGAGACCGAGGAATATTCCATCGTCTCGTATAAACGAAAAAGCGGGCAAAATGCCCGCTCGTCGTAACACAGGCACCACGCCCATGCATTAGTTCCAATTCCCCGTTTAATCAAGACCCATCATATGGGCCATCAAGCGCTTCTGATCGCGCGTCAAAACATCCTTCGCTTTCAAGAAAAAGCTTACGCGGTTATCAATCGATCGGGCAGCCAGATTGGCCAGTTCAAGGACCAAAGGATCAACAATTTCAGGCTGCATCTGACCAGACATCAGCACCGGACGCAAGTCGAGGAGAGTCAACGAAACATGGCACTCAATTTTGGTCTCTTCGATCATCAAATCCGATTCCAGAACAATCAGTTTCTTCTCCTGCTCGAGCGAAAGATTCAGCGGAAGGTCGAAGAGTTCCGGCTGAAGAAAATTAATTTTTTTATACGTCAGCGAGTCGCTCGGATTCAGCTGTGAAAGAAAATACATTTTCTGTTCATCCGTCAGAGCATTCTTCGCCTTCAGCACAAACTGAACCTTGGTTTTAATGAACTCACCATAGAGATTCCCCAGATCCATCAGGATGGCATTTACCCTCTCCGAAGCCGCTACGGCAGAAGATTCATCGCTCAGCCTTCCCTCCCGCTGCAACTCGATCGCCAACTCGGTCAGCTTGTTTTGCATGAGGCCTTCAAAAAGGGTGGACTGCTGGGAAAATCCCTGAGCCGCATCAAATAATTTCACCTGCTGATTTTCACTCAGCTGCACCTGAGCCTGAACAGCAACCAAGGTGGCCATTGTGATTCCAAGGATTAAAAGCATCTTCATTGAATTCTCCTGTAGTTTACCTTCTTAAAAAAAACTGAATGCGATTTTAATCTTAATTCAGTTCTACTCAACTTAAAACCATCAGAATAGTCCCCCATCCCATAGCCAACCGCTAATTGCATAAGCCTATGCGCCTTTTCGAGCACCCTCGATTCAAATTCAACGGATGAGATAGAATCCCAAGCTTCATAAAGAAGGCGCACCGCAGTCGAAACCCGCGTGCGCATAATAGAAATAGACTCATCGCTCCGCCGCACGCAGCCCCACCACTCCCCACATGTACAGCGTCTTCGACGGCGGCCTCTCGATTCAAGAATATGAAACCTCCTCAGCAAATTCAGACCTATCCACTCACATGCCCACCACCGAATTCATCCGTAGCGAAGGTATGGGAGGTGGAGTCGGCGGCATGGTCTACTCCATCAAAGACGACGGCAACGGAGGCGATTCCATTATTTCCTCGCATGCCAACCACCGGGGTGATGTAATTGCCCGCAGTAATGAATCA
>JBAHZU010000018.1:0-5245 GCA_037132875.1 Pontiella sp. | reverse complement strand
AAAAGTTGGCCGAACTCTATCCCGAGGTTCCAATTCCGCTCGACCACACCGATGCTTTCACGCTGCTGATTGCGGTTTTACTTTCCGCACAATGCACCGATAAACGCGTGAATCTGGTCACGCCCGCCCTTTTTGCGAAAGCCTCCACGCCGGACGCGATGAGAAAGCTGTCTGTGGAAGAAATTCTCGAATGCATAAAAACCTGCGGGCTGGCTAATAGCAAAGCGAAAAATATTAAGAAGCTGGCTGAGGTGGTGGTGAATGAATACGACGGTGTAATTCCCGCCGATTTCGAGAAATTGGAACGCCTCGCCGGCGTCGGCCACAAAACCGCCAGCGTGGTCATGATTCATGCGTTCAAAATTCCGGCTTTTCCGGTCGATACCCATATTCACCGTCTGGCGCAACGCTGGGGGTTGACCAAAGGCAAGAATGTGATCCAGACGGAAGAGGATTTAAAGAAACTCTATCCCGCTGAAAGGTGGGAAGACCTGCATCTGCAGTTCATCACCTATGGGCGGGAATATTGCAGCGCTCGCGGTTGCGATGGCACCGTTTGCGAAATCTGCCGCACCACATATCCCAACCGAACAAAGCCGTTTAAGGCCAATAAGGCATAGCCGCCCCCGAAGTGATTAGCGCAGGCCGTCGAAAAGGTGTTCGAGGCCGTTGGCTTTGATGACGTAGATGGTTTCAAGTTGCTTCCCGATCTTTCCTTTTGGAAATCCCTTTTGCTTGAACCAAACGACATAAGGCTCTGGCAGATCGATCAGCAACCAGCCGGTATGTTTTCCGAAGGGCATGCGTGCGGTGGCGAGTTCCATGAATTCTTTGGGATCGGGCGTCAGTTCTTGCATTTTAGTTCAGCTCCAGTTCATTCAACATGATCGAGTGGATGTGCTGAATTTTTGTGATATTTGAGGAAATGGGTTGGTTGGATGTGAGCGAGGCGAAGGAGTCCGGATCGGTGGGATGATAACCGTGCATACCGGCGCAGGGTTTCGTGCCCATAAAACTGGGGACCATCTGCAGGCCAGAATTTAGGAGGAAAATGAGCTCGCCATATTGCCCGTCCTTAAAAAAAATGCCGTGTTGTTTGAGTTCTTCCTCTGAAAGAATTCGGCCGTGGGAATGATTTTCTAGGCCGTGGGAAATTTTGTGGCGAGCGGCATCGTTCATGAACCAAAAACGGGCCATGGTGGAATCATAAAATGCGACATAGTCGACCTTCCATTGGAGTTCCAAGGCTTGGATATCCGCCATGAGGTCATACGAGCCGGTTACATTGTGCATTCCGTGGTCGGCGAAGACATACCAAGAAACGGTTTCATAGTTTGCTTCTGCGGCCTGAATCAACGCCCGAAATTTGCGGTCGTACCACTGCATCAGGTTTCCGAGGTCTGGATGGTTGTTGCCTTTGGCATGCAGGAGCGCATCGAGTTTGCCGAGGGAACAATAGGCGAAGTCGATGCGCTGTTGCTCAATCTGCGTCTGCAGGTTCGCCAGTCGCTGCTCATCGTCGAGATCGCTGTCATGCACCGAATAGGGAATCCCTTCGGCCAACATGCGGTCAAAGATGGTTTGGCCAACGGGCAATCCCTGGGCCTCCCAGATGCGTTTCTGTTCCGCATAGTTAAAAAGCGGGAGTTCTTTAAAGGGAACGGCGAAGAGCTGGAAATAGCCGGTAAAGCCGCAGATTTTCTTTACCCATTTGCTCAGAGGGCCACGCACACGGCCGCATCGAGAAATAACGTCGAGGAGGAGGGCCAAGGGCCGGATCCATTTAAAGGGCGATCCATCGGGGTCGTAGTAATAGGACGACCAGAGCTTATGTTCGCTGGGGGTGAGGCCAGAAATAATGGAGGGATCGCACGCGGAAGAATAGCCCAGAATGGTTTCCAACGGTTTGCTGTCTTGAATAAGATCCTTTAGGAATTCAGGATTTCGTTGCCGAACCTCCCAGCCGAACGCATCGATGAAGAGAAAAAGGCTGATCTTTTTCTTCATTAAGAAAATCTCCGCTGAAGCTGATAGAAACGTTCATGCGACATACTGGATTGATCGTGGAGCAAATCGCCGAGTGCATGGTAAATGGCCTCGCGCGGGTGGTGCGTATTGATACATTTATTCCATTTTAAATTTAGAACGAGGGCCTTAGGAATGGAACATTCTCGGCGTTTATATTGCATCTGATACCACGGCAGGAAACGGCGGAACACCTCGATGGTTTTTGCGAGTTGCAGTCCAATATTCTCGTGAGCACGGGCCTGATAATCGCCCCATTCTTTGAGTTCTATTGCGCTTAAATAGGAGGCCATCACGTAGTCGCGATCTGGAGTTGGACCGATCCTTGCGATGCGCTGCTTTTTGATCTGGTATAAAATATGATACTGCCCGGCAATCAACAACGCCGCATCTCCAAAGGCTAAGTGGACTTTGGCAATGAACTTAATGAAGCAGATGCGTTCGCTGGCTGAAAGCGGCTGGTTTTGGGCCAATCGGCGTTTGATGTCGAGCAACAGTTTTCCGCGATTCATGAGCAATCGGGTTCCTTCAAAAGGCGGGATGGCATTGGGAGAGTAGTTCGGGAGGGCCTTCAGAATGTGCTCGTCGCCCCAGAGTGCGATATGGCCGTATTTCATTTCATAGTTGAGCAGCGAGAACTCGCAGGACGGCAGCGCATCCCGAGCATAGGGACAGAGATCAACTGTGATCCCAAGCTGTTGGGTGAGCTCTTTTTCCAATGCTTTGCATTGGATTCTTACCGTGGGATTGACCGTATCAAGAATCACAACGAGGTCATAGTCGTTGAATGGAGCTTGGGTTCCATCGGGCAGAATGAAAGGGGTTCCTTCGCCCCGGCCGTAGCCCCCGAGTAGGATGCCCGCATCGCAATGCGGCGCGACGGTTCGGGTGATGACTTCCAGATCGGCATCGATCCGAGCATCGAGTTCTTCTGATCCTCTAAGGGTATAATTGCTCATCGATCGTTTCGTCCTCGATATAATGCCCAATGAATGGTTGTTCTATACGCTATATTATAGGGAATGGTATGGAGTTGAAAGGTGATACCGGCGTGGAGCAGGTCGCGGACAATTTCGCGTAGATATTGGATGATTTGTTTTCCAAGGTGTGGAACTTCGGGAAAGGTCAATGCTTGGCGATAGCGCTTTTGGAAGAGCCCTTTTAACGAATAATTATGCGAGTGTTCCACCACCGAATTTTCCACCCATTGGAAGCGCCCCCCCTGGGCTACGCAGCCCTGAGCCCAGGCGGCATCTTCGGCATAGCCCGTTTCGCGGAACGGTGTTGCGGTCCAGAGTTCTCGTTTAAATGCACAGGCAACGGCAGAGAAAAATTCGGGCCGCATATTTTTGGGGGAGTAGGCGCGTTCATAATCGTAGTTTACCACGAAGGCCGCATTGGGCCGTGCAATCTGTTTACTAAAGGTGGCGTCGGCCTTATTTTCAAGGAGGGGAAGGATGAGCTGTTCCAACCAATCGGAAGACTGGGGAATTGCATCGGCATTGAGCAGAACAATAAGGTCATGCTCGGTTTGGGCAATGGCTTCGTTCATGACTTTTCCGGGAACATAGGCTTCGGGCAAAATCGATTGAAGGTGGCAATCGGTCTTTTTCAAGACCTGAAGCGTGCCATCGGTCGAACCGGAATCGACCGCAAAAAGATCGAAATTCAAGATGCTTTGACGCGCCAATTGTTCGAGGGCTTGCTCAACATACGGCATTTCATTTTTGGCTCGCATGATGAGGGCAATGGAAGGAAGCATGGCCACTTTTTCAATATCCTCGGTCAAGAAGGTTGGACGATTTATCGTTCGCGGTCCGACCCGCCTCATTCAGCAGGTCATGGGGGGGGGCGATGAGCTGACGGGGTTGCCGTTCGACTTCAATTACGAAAGCACGTATGGAAGAATAGTCAGACATAGCGTTCCTTAATAAACCGAAAACCTGCAGGGGTCAAGTGGGTCGTAGCTACGATGCAATCATAAACCCGACGGGGAAAAATCAGTGGCACCCAGCAGGGGGCCCATCCAGCGGGTTAACCATCAGATTAACGACCGGTAAACCTCCATAACGCGGCCTGCGGTTTTCCGCCAATCGAATGTGGCCGCATACTCCATCCCCCGAGTGCGCTCTTCATCGCACCGCCCCTTGGATACCGCATGTTCCAAACTGTGAAAAATGGCCTCCGAACGGGTGGGATCGAAGGTGGGTACCCTGCCGGCGGCAAGCTCTTTCATTGACGAGGTATTCGAACAGATAACCGGAGCTCCGCAGGCCAACGCCTCAATAATAGGAAAGCCAAATCCCTCAAATAGAGAAGGGAAGACCATGAGATCGCAGGCCGAATAGAGGAGCGGCAGCGAGGGGGCCGGAACGAAACCCAGAAAAATAATATCGGCCGCCACAGGACTCTCCGCTGCCCGGGCTTTAATCTCGGCCGCCCCCGACCAATCCGAACCTGCCAGCACCAACTGATGCGCGCTGTCGTTTTCCCGTTTGAATCGTTCAAAGGCCTCAATCAGCCGAATATGATTTTTACCCGGATGCTCCAGCCGCGAAACATAAATGAAAAATGGCCGATTCAACCCATGCAGTCCCCGTAACCGTTCCCGGGCATCGGTCACCGCAACCGGCTGAAAAAGGTCGTGGTTAATCCCCGAATAAATCACCGAGATCTGCTCCTCAGGATATCCGGTATAGCTCAAGAGGTCCTGTTTGGTATATTCGCTCACCGTAATAATATGATCCGCCCGGCGGATCATCGCCGGAATGATCTTTTGGTTAAAGAACATGCGAGCCGGATCATATTTGGCGTCCACCGAGAAGGCCGCCAGATCGTGCACCGTGGCCACCACTTTCGATCTCTTCAAGAAGGGAATACGGCGCGCGCTCGGAATGTGGACCACATCATATCTGTTCCCAAGGCAGGGAAGCACCGTATTATGCCACGCCAGATTCACCAATGGACGATCGATTAAGGAAGGCACCACCTTCTTTTTGAAGTTCGGGTTAGAAAGCGGAATGAGGTCCGCATCGCACTTCGCCATCAGCAATTCATAGTGGTTTTCCGAATCCTCTACTTGTAGCCCGCGCAGTAGCTCACGGATATAGGTCGAAATCCCCGTTTTTCCGCCTTCCAATACAAATGTTGAAAACCCAATCCTCATGGCCCCAGAGTTTGGATTTTACACGCCGAGGAAACAAGCCCGAAAGCGCCTCGC
>JBAHZU010000153.1:0-12863 GCA_037132875.1 Pontiella sp. | reverse complement strand
GCTTACTCGTATCGTAAGGCTTCAATCGGGTTAAGCATCGCCGCTTTACGGGCGGGCCAGATCCCAAATAGAATGCCGATGATGGCCGAGAAGCCGAAGGCCATATAGATCGAGGATTGCGTAAAGACCACGGTCATTCCCGCAAAACGCTCGGCGGCTAACCCGATTCCGGTGCCGAGGGCGATCCCCAAGCAGCCTCCGAAGAAACTAATGACCAATGCTTCAATCAAGAATTGCGACATGATGTCGCTCCCGCGCGCCCCCAATGCTTTCCGCAGGCCGATCTCGCGGGTGCGCTCGGTGACAGACACCAACATAATATTCATGATGCCAATGCCGCCCACCACGAGGGCAATCGAAGCAATACTGGAAAGCAGTAGCGACATCACATTGCTCGTTTCCGACACCGCATCCTGAATTTCCGCGAGGTTCCGAATATCAAAGGTGCCACTTTCTGCTCGATGGCGTTGCTCGAATATCAAGTTGCGCCCGAGCCATCTGGTGGGGTTCTGCAATTTGGATTTCCACCCGTTCCACATAGTCTTGTCCGAAGAGACGCCGCATGGCCGTGCTGATCGGAATAAAGGCCGTATCGTCATAATCGCGATGACCACTGCTGCCCTTCTCTGGCAGCACACCGATGACGGTAAAGGTCTGGCGGTTAATTTTCACCTGTTTGCCAACCGGATTTTCACCGCCGAACAACTCATTCACCGGAGTGATCCCGAGCAGGCAAACGCGGGCCTTGGAGTTCACCTCTTCGTGCGTAAAGAAGCGGCCGAGCATTGGTTGGTAAGAGCGGATTATTTCATAATCTGGTTCAACCCCGGTCACTCTGCAGCTCCAGTTTTTATTCCCTACTTTCAACTGGGCATTTTCATCGACCGTGGAACTCACCATGGTGACATTCGGCACTTCTTCGCGAATGGCATCGGCATCGGCCAAAGACAACCGCGAGGTCGATCCCTGCGCCTGGGAAACCCCACCACGGGAACGGCGTTGCGGCATGAGCATCAGCAGGTTTGAACCCAACCGGCTCATCTGATCTTCCACGGCCGCTTTGGCTCCGTTCCCCACGGCAACGGTGGCAATCACTGCCGCCACCCCAATCATAATCCCCAAGGCCGAGAGCGCGGTCCGCACTTTATTGGCCAGTAGCGAGCGGATGGATTGTTTAACCAGGACCAACCCTTCAAAGGTGGACTGCAAACTAAAGCGGGGTTTGCTATCTTCCGGCGTTTCCACCGGTCCAACTTTTGGAACCTTCGGCGCATTGGGATTCGGGGCATCGGAAAGGATTTTTCCATCCCGAAGTTCAATAATACGCTGGGCGTGGCTGGCCACAGCGGAGTCGTGCGTGACCAGAATGATGGTCAACCCGCGGGCATGTAGCTCGCTCACGACGTTCATAATCTCCTCCGCACTCTTCGAGTCGAGATTTCCCGTCGGTTCGTCGGCAAAAATGATCTGCGGATCGTTCACTAGCGCACGGGCAATGGCCACACGCTGTTGCTGACCGCCAGAAAGTTCATTCGTATGATGCGTTTTGCGGTCTGCCAGCCCCACCAGTTCCAGCATCTTATCGGGCATATCGCTTTTCGATCCATTCCGCCCATAAATCAGCGGCAGGCCAACATTCTCCAGCGCACTGGTGCGTTTGAGCAGATTGAACTGCTGAAAGACAAAACCCATGATTCGGTTGCGGAATGCTGCCAACTGGTTTTCGGAGAATTTCGTGACATCGGTATCGTTGATCTCAAATTTTCCCGCATCGGGCACATCGAGCAGACCGAGAATATGCATGAGGGTTGATTTTCCGGAACCCGATGTGCCGATGATCGCCACATATTCGCCCTGCTCCACCGTGAGCGAAATCCCATCTAGCGCGCGCACTTCAATGTCGCCCATCTGATAGGTCTTGCAGAGATTTTCAACCTTAATCATTAGCGCGGCCCCCGGCCCATGGTGGATGAGAAGAGGCCACTGCCGGACGAACCCCCCGAACGGAAGTTCATCTGCTGAATCAGGACTTCGTCCCCCGCTTCAAGTCCTGCCACAATCTCGGTATAGGACCCATCGCTGACCCCTACTTTGATGATTTTCTGCGCTGGGTTTTCAGGATCTTCCGAAGCAACGAGCACAAAATATTCAATCGGTGCGCTGTCGGCCCGACGGCTACTTGCTTGCGCACCAGACTCTCCACTTCGGCCGCTGCGTTCTTTCATCCGTTTTTCCCGAAAGGCATTCCGTTCGTCTTCCGACATCGCGGATCGGTCTGGGCGTTCACCACGACCCGCTGTTCGACTTCCGACTTTTTGCTGTATGGCCGAGGCAGGCAACGCCAGAACCCCCACCCGCTCTTCCACAATAAACTCCAGGTTGGCGGTCATGCCGCTGCGGGCAAATTCTGGCAACCGGTTCGCACGGACATCCACTTCATACATCGTGACGTTGCTGACGGTCTTGGCATCGTATGCAATTTTTTCAACTATGCAGCCGAACTCTTGGTCGGGATAGGCCTCTAGCGAAACCTGTACCACCTGCTTATTCTTCACCTTTCCAATATCGGTTTCATCGAGATTCGCAATGATGATCAGATCGTCCGCAATCACCACAACGGAATCGGAAGAAACAATCGACTGTCCGGGCTCAAAGTTCCGAGCAATGATGGTTCCGTTCAGGGGCGAGATCAATGGAGACGGTTTGAAGAGTTCCTCCCAGTAGGCATATTCATCTTTGCTCGTGGCCCGCGCGGCATCAAGCAATGTGGCGCGTTCGGTGGAGCTGATCCACCCCAGAATCTGACCTCGGGTCACGGTGGCGCCTTCATCCACCAACAGTTCTTCGAGGCGCCCTGCAATCGGCGGTTTCACATCCAGCCGATTACGTGGTTGCACCTCGCCGGTGGATTCCACGGTGATTCGAATATCCCGAAGTTTCACCGTCTCCACCTCGTACGCTGGGCCGGAGGCATCTTCATTTTTTGCTTTCGTTTTCTCCAACCAGAAAAAGGAACCGCCACCGATGACCGACAAAATTATGATCCATTTAATTGCTTTCTTCATTTTATTTCCTCGTCTCTGTGGTCTGCCAAATACTCAGTCCCAATGCATTCTTCCAGCGCGCCTGCTCCACTTCGGACGACCTGCGGCGCTGCAGATGTGTTTTTCCCTGTGTAATTAAAGTGCTTTCAATGGTGTCCCAATCCTCATAGGAGAGCAGACCCTGTTTGTATTTCGCGGTCGAAATTTTTGCACGAAGCTGTTCCGCCGCAAATAATTCCTTCTGAACGGCCTCACTCTCGACCGCATTGGCATAGCTATTCCACTGCTCCTGCAGGGAAGCTAACAGCGTATTGCTGGTATCCATCAGACTCATTTCATCCTGAATAATCTGCTCCTTAACCGCGGCCACTTCACTGCTAATTCGATGGCCCGTAAACAACGGCACGCTGGCGCTTAAACCAATCC
The DNA here is from genome assembly GCA_037132875.1 of Pontiella sp. GTDB lineage: Bacteria > Verrucomicrobiota > Kiritimatiellia > Kiritimatiellales > Pontiellaceae > Pontiella. Next base: position 9,393 of record JBAHZU010000153.1, on the reverse strand, counting down.
CCCAAGAACCGTCATAGCTATTAAAAGTGCTCGTCCGAGTCGCGACATCGGCGGAGAATCGCACGGTAGGAAAGCGCTGACTTCGGGTCACTTTCAACCCCTGTTTTGATGCTTCAATTTGCGTCCATGCAATGGAATAGGTTGGGGTTTGTTTCATCAGAGACTCCAGATCCATTAAATCTTCCGGTGCCGCGGCCTGCAGGTCGCCCTGCACGCCCTCAACCGGAATGGTTACCCCAATGGCTGCGGCAAGATTACGCCGCGCATAATTAAGAGCCCGTTTGGCCTCATTGGCCTCATATTCTGCCTGAGAAAGCTGGGCTTTCGTTCGGGCCAGCGATCCCGCATTTTCGCGGCCGCCATCAAAACGCAGTTGAATGAGGCGAACATTGGCCGCACGCCGGTCATCGATCGTTTCCGTCAATTTAATCAAATCCTGCGTATAGAGCACTTCAATATAGGCAAGGCGAGTGCGAAGCTCAACGTCGGACAACGTGCTTCGGTATTGCTCATGGCCAATATCAAGCTGAGCCAGCGACCGGTTGCGCTTTGCAAAATTACTGCCCCCGCTATACAAATCCTGACTTAAAGACAACTGGCCGGAAGCACCCTTGCTTTCGGACCACTGATCCGAATCCTCCTCCTGCCCGTAGTTTGCGCTGGCCGATGCACTCACCTGAGGAAGGAATCCAGAGCTGGCCGAGCTGACTCCATACTCCAGCTCCTTCACCGCCGCCCGAGCCGAAATGAGATCGGGATTATAAAAGCGGGTCTTTTCCAGACATTGCTCCCACGTGAGCATCGCATTTGTTTGAGCAAACGAGCTCGTCGTGGCCAATAGCGCCAGTACCCAAAGTTTATTTTTCATGTATTCTCCATGCAAACACAATAAAACGCATCTGTCGCACAATTATTGCAAAGTAATATTTTAAATGTCTGTTTAAATTTACATCTAGTGGGAACGATACAGATTTTCCCCCAGATCAGAACCCCTGATCACCCTACAGACCCCAGACGACTGGGCTGGACGAGCTCGCCGCCCCCATCCAACTCCCGAAAGACCCCGTTTCCGGTTCGACCCAATTTTAACTCATGTGCCCCCATAATACGCCCAAAATAGGGAGGATCATTCGACGGATTCTTTCCAACCCTTGGAAGTTTTGCGGGCCACTCCTCCCTATGCTACATTCCGCCCTTATGAGCAAAGACCAAATTTATCACGATTCCATGGCCCACATCGCCGATTTTAACTTCGATGCGCAGGTGGCGGATGTATTCACCGATATGATCGAACGCTCCGTGCCCGGTTACCGCTCCATCATCACCATGATTGAGACGCTCACGGAGCACTATGCCCAGCCCGGCTCTAATCTCTACGACCTGGGGTGCTCCCTCGGCGGGGCCACCCTTTCCATGGGGCGAGGGCTGACGGCGGATGACTGCCAGATTATTGCCATCGACAATTCAGCGGCCATGGTCGAACGGTGCCAAAAAACCATCGCCCGAGCGCACACTTGCGCACGGGTGAGTGTGGTGGAAGGGGATATTGTTACAACAGAAATTGCCAATGCCTCCGTCGTCGTACTCAATTTCACGCTCCAGTTTATTCCACCCGAAGAGCGGGGCCAACTCTTGAAAAAAATATCGGACGGCATGCGGCCGGGCGGCGTGCTGATTCTTTCGGAAAAGGTGACCTTTGAAGATGAGCATCTGGATGAGCTACTGTTCGACATTCACCACGATTTCAAACGCGCCCACGGCTATTCCGACCTCGAAATCAGCCAGAAACGCTCCGCACTGGAAAATGTACTCCTTCCCGAAACCATTCCCGCCCATCGCGAGCGACTACTCAACGCCGGCTTCACCTCGGTCGATGTCTGGTTCCAATGCTTTAACTTTATGTCTATGCTCGCCATTAAATAAATCCGAATGACCGCCCATTCTTTCACTCATTCGGGTTTATTGGCGTCCATTCGCCGTTAAATTGGGCCTCCTTTTTATGAAAATTGATTATTCAGAATTTTACGAACAGCTGAAAGGCTCCGATCTTGAACCCTGGCTAGAACAGCTACCCGACCTGATTGCCCACGGCCTGCGCCCCGAGCGCCATGGCCTCATGCCGCAGTGGGAAGAGGCGCTGGCAAAACTTCCCGCCGCCAAAAACCCTTCAATTGAACTGAAAACCGAGGTCCGGGCCGAGGGCGAAATGTTCCAAGGATTGGAAGACACCCTCCGCTCTTTCCATCCTTGGCGCAAAGGCCCCTATCACATCCACGGCCTCCATATTGATACCGAATGGCGGTCCGACTGGAAATGGGACCGCGTCATCCCTCACATCCAACCCTTGGAAGGCCGAACCATTCTCGACGTGGGTTGCGGCAATGGATACCACTGCTGGCGCATGGCAGGCGAAGGCGCAAAGTTGGTCGTTGGCGTGGATCCATCGGCACTCTTTATTTGCCAATTTTTCGCCATGAAAAACTTTCTGCATCATCCGCGCGCATGGGTTCTGCCGCTTGGCATTGAAGAGGTGCCGTCCACGCCCGGCGTATTCGACACCGTGTTTTCCATGGGGGTTTTGTATCACCGCAAATCGCCCATTGAACACATCGAGCATTTGAAATCGTTTTTAAAGCCCGGCGGCGAGCTCGTGCTCGAAACACTGGTGGCCGATGGTCCAGAAGGCTATTCGCTGATCCCGCACGGACGCTATGCAAAAATGCGCAACGTTTGGTTTATTCCAAGCATCCAAACCTTGGAACTCTGGTTGAAACGCTGCGGCCTTAAACAGATCCGCACGGTCGATGAAAGCGTCACGTCGATCCAGGAGCAGCGAACCACCGACTGGATGACCTTCGAATCGCTCCCCGATTATCTGGATCCGAACGACCCCACCCAAACCGTCGAAGGCCACCCCGCCCCCAAACGGGCCGTCGTTGTTGCGACCGCTTAATCAGAAATGGGATCTCCGAAAGGAGCATTCCATTTTTTCCGTGTCTTCCGTGCCTTTCGTGGTTACCTTCTAACGCATGAATCTTTCTAAATTTGGTGAAAAGTTTACGCGTAAAGCTGGGATCACCCAGCTGATGGACGATTTGGGCTCGGCCATGGCCGGCGGCGATATGCTGATGCTCGGCGGCGGCAACCCCGCCCATATTCAGGCCGTGCAGGATCTGTTCCGCGAACAGATGGAAGCCATCTTGAGTGAACCGCGCGGCTTTGAAACCATGATTGGCAACTATGATGGATCGCGGGGCAATGAAGCCTTCACACACGCCTTGGCCGCCCTCCTGCGCAAAACCTATGGTTGGGAAATTACCTCCAAAAACATTGCCCTGACGAACGGGGCTCAAAGTGGCCTATTTTACCTCTTCAACCTTTTTGCCGGGGACATGCCGGACGGTTCCAAAAAGAAAGTACTGTTTCCGCTCACTCCAGAATATATCGGATATGCCGATGCAGGCCTGAGCGAAGATTTTTTCTCGGCCCGGCGACCGAGCATCGAACTGCTCGACGACGGCCTATTCAAATATCACGTTAATTTTGATGAGTTGGATGTGGGCGACGAGATCGGAGCCCTCTGTGTATCGCGCCCCACCAATCCAACCGGCAACGTGCTGACCGATGCTGAAATTCTGCACCTCGATGCCATTGCCGAGGAAAATGAGATTCCCTTCATTATTGACGGCGCATACGGCACCCCATTTCCGAATATTATTTACACCGATGCCAAACCCATCTGGAGCTCCAATACCGTTTTAACCATGAGCCTTTCCAAATTTGGCCTGCCCAATTTGCGGACCGGCATTGTGATTGCCCGAGAAGAAATTGCGGCCGCCATTGGCGATATCAATGGCGTCATGCAGCTGGCCCCCGGCGGTCTGGGCCAACGGCTCGCCATGGACATGGTGAAAACGGGCGAGATTATGCGGATTAGCGAGGAAATCATTCAACCCTTCTACAAGCGCAAGGCCTTCCAAACACTGGATTTATTCAGGAAGGAACTGGGCAACATCCCCTATCGAATTCACAAACCCGAGGGCGCGCTGTTTCTCTGGCTCTGGTTTAAAGACCTCCCCATCTCTTCGACAGAGCTCTATGAACGACTGAAAAAACGGAAGACCCTCATTGTTCCCGGAAGCTATTTTTTCCCGGGGCTGGAAAATGACGATTGGCCGCATAAACACGAATGCATCCGCGTGACGTATGCGCAAGATGATGCGGTCGTTGCCGCAGGCGTGAAGGTGATCGCCGACGAGATTAAAAAGCTTTACCAATAAATACTTGAACGTTTTTTGTTTAATTGGTCAAAGAAGAGGCACTGGCAAGGCGCATTTACAAGAGTGAGAGTGTTGAACCAGCCTGCAGCTTAGTCTAAGCTACTTTTGTTTTTCGCATCGTATACGCACAATTTACTACCGAATGAAGGAATTCCGATGAGGATCGATTTATCTCTTTTGCTGGTTTCGCTGGCGGCAACCACGCTGGCGGATGATGTTATTTTAAAGGGCGGCGCCAAAATTAAGGCCCCCATCTTAAAGAAGGCCGACGATGCCACGGTGCTGGATCTCGGCTTTGATGTGCTTCGGATTCCAAACGATGAAATCCTGAGCATCTTTGAAGACGATGTGCTGACGGAAACCGTGCCAACAGAGACCAACGGCCTCTACACCCTGCAGGTGCCCGACCGCATCACGACCGCCGAAGCGGCCAAACTTTATGCCCCCTCGGTGGTGCTCGTTAAAACGGCTGCGGGCCTCGGTTCCGGATTCTTCATTAATAAAGAAGGCTATCTGATTACCAACTTTCATGTCATTGCCGGGGAAAAGAAAATCTCGATTACCCAGTTTCTTCAGGAAAAACAGGTGCTCCGTCGCGTGGTACACACCGACGTGGAAATTGTGGCCACCGCGCCGTTCCACGATCTGGCGATCCTGAAACTGAACGATTTTGACACCCCCATTACCCCAGTCATCTTTGCGCCCCAGGAAAAACTCAATATTGGCGAAGCCGTTTTTGCCATCGGCAATCCGCTCGGTCTGGAACGCACCGTGACCGAAGGCGTCCTCAGCCAAACGCACCGCAACTTCGGCGGCATTCTGTATCTCCAGATCGATGCCGCGGTGAATCCCGGAAATTCCGGCGGGCCGCTTTTTAATGCGCGCGGTCAGGTGATTGGCATCATTAATATGGGGCACCCCTCATTCGAAGGCCTCAATTTTGCCATTCCGGCACGTCACTCCAAATATATTCTCGATCATATCGATGCTTTTGCATACGACGCCACCAATCCAGAATCCGGCTTTGTCTATCCCGACGCTCCGCGCCGCCCGGGCAAATTCTCATCCGAACAAAAGGAAAAACCCGATGTCGCTCTTCCGTAAATGCACCACCCTATCGCTGCTGTTCGCCCTCCCGCTTTCCGCCCTGGCCCTCCAGCGCACCGACCTGCTGCCGCCACAAGGACGCTCCTATGTTCGCATTTCCAACACGGAAAATTTCATCGCGGACCTGCAGAAATCATCGCTCGGAAAACTTTGGGCCGATCCGCAGTTTCAGGATTTCATCGGCAACCCGGATCAAGAGATTTGGAATTCATTTTTCTTTGAGGGGGCATCCAAAGAAGAAGACGAACTTTTTGTTGAGCAAATGAAACTGCTCACGGGGGAAGTGGTCCTGGCCTTCGACATCGAAAACGAAAACATCTATATCATCGCCGATATGAGCGAAGAAGATTTTCAGCACAGCCTCAAGCTCGACGAGAAACTGCAACATATCACCGAAGATCCTTTTGATCTGATGAAGAGCTCCTTCCAAGGGGTGGAAATGATTCAGCACATCGACAACCCGGGTTCCGGTCTGGAAATCTCCTCCTGGCAGGCCCATGTGGACCAGACATTCGTCTTCGGCTACACCCGCGAATGGGTTGAGCAATGCATCATTCGCCTCAAAAACAACGCGATTGAAGAGCCAACGGGATATCCGGCAGTGACCGTTAACTTGCCGGTGAAGGCCTTAATGCTCGAATCCTTCGAAGCGGAAGACCACGCGCTATTCGAAGCCCTTGGCCTGCTGGGGATTGAAAACTTTAGTTGCAACATTGAACTGCGGGATTCAGAAATCATCGTTGATAATCATCTGATCATCGAAGATCTACGCCGGGGCCTCTTTAGTGTGCTGAATACCGAACCCTCCGAACTGCCCACCGTAACCTTTATTCCTGAAAATATAGCCTCCCTAGAAGTCGGGCGCATTGATTTGCTCCGCCTTTGGAAAGAGATTCCGGTTATTCTGTCGCAATATGATCCGGCCGCAAAATCGCAGTTCAATATAATCGCCGGCATGATTCGACAGCAGACTGGCATTGATTTCGAACACGACCTGCTCGCAAACCTCGGCACCAAATATATCGCCTTTTCAACGGATGGCGAAAAACAAACGTCCATCATTGCGGTGGAACTTAACGATGGAACGGCCTTCAAGTATAGCTTGGAGTCCGCCCTCTCCACCCCAGCCATGCAACCCTACGTGGCCTCGGGCCTTGAGATCTCCGAGTTTCTGGATCATGTCATCTACACCCTCAAGAATGCCGATCCCTCTCACGCCGTCGGCATTGCAGTCACCGCCGATTATCTCTTTTACGGCGAGCCCGAAGGGCTCCGTCAGGTACTCCGCAGCATCAGCAACGAAGCTGCGGCCAATATGGCCTTTGAACACACGGAACTCGTGCAAGGTCTGCGCAAAGAAGTTCCTCGTGCGGCCTTCGGATTCGGGGCCATCGACTGGAAGAAAAATATGGATGCCGTTCTGTCCGAACTAAGCCAACCCGAATACCGCATGCTGATCGGGAAAAACTGGGCCATCAGCGGCGTCGATTTTCCGCCGCTCGATTTTAGTAAGTTGCCGCCCGCCGACCATATTTCATCGTTCTTCAACGTCTCCTATCAGTATATCGAAGCCAACAACAACGGCCTTCATCAGAAGATCATTTTAAAAAATTAATCCCATCCGACGACCAAGGAAATTTGTAATGCGAAAACATAAACTCAACGTAGTTTTGATGGATGAGTGCCGAGGGCCTAAAGCCGAGGCAGCGACCGCCTTTCTTCAAAAAGGCCCGCACCGACGGAGTGCCGCCAACATCGTCACGCGGAAATTTGCGCTCCTCGTTGCAGGCCTTGGGTTGCTGAGCTCTATCGCATATGCCGAAAGCACCCCCTCCACCAGAGACTTCGGGTTCCAACCCTTGGAAATCTATAAATTTGAACGAGGCTCCTCCCGCTTGGTAATTGCCGACCTCAACAACGATGGGCTGGATGATATCCTCTTCGCCAACAACCATGTTTCTCGACTGGAAATTCTGATACGCAAACCCGATGGCGAGAAACAGGATGGCCTACCCGAGCTCGAAGATCGCTTCGAAGATCGAGGCATTATTGTCGACCAAAATATTAAAGCGCTGCGGGTGGCCGATATGAACAACGACGGCCGCCTCGATATCATCACCTTCGGCACGGCCATCGGGCTACAAATCCGCTATCAAAACGAAGATGGATCCTTTCAAGCTCCCGAACGGATTTTCATCAAGAACCTAGCCTCTGTAACGACCATACAAATCGGCGATCTCAATCAAAATGGCCTAAAAGATATTCTAATCTGCCGGCGCGATGAAGCCGAGCTACTCTGGAACAGCATAGAGAAGCCCTTTCTCAAAAAGAAAACGATCACCTTTTCCGGCGACAAAAGTTTCTATGGTGATATTGCCGACATAAACCAAGATGGAATTCCGGACCTCGCCTTTCATTTCAGCACCACGCGCAATCCCCTTAAAATTCACTACGGAAAAGGCAACGGCATCTTCGGCATGGAGCAATCGGTTGACCTCCCCCCCCGCCAATATATGGATATTCTGCAGCTCGAGGGTTCTGAGCCACAGATCGGCATGGTGCTCCGCAACCGCCTCGCCTTCCGCCTATACAACTTTATTGAAAAAAAACAGCCCAAACTGCTCGAAGTTCAGGAAGTATCCCCCGGCCGCATTGGCCTAGAAGGCACCAATAAAAAATCCTCCCCCGCCTGGGTCGTCGCCGACTTTAATGCCGATGGCTTAGACGACCTGCTGATTGCGGCTCCCGAACTGAGCCGCCTTCACCTCTATACCAGCACAGAATCTGGCCTTGATCCGGATCCAATACGCATCGATACCCTTTCCGAAGTGGTTCGGATGTCCCGCTCCGCGAACGGCGACATTCTCGTGTTCAGCAAAAAGGAAAAAATTGCGGCGGTGCACTCGGCCAGTGATCTCAAAAAATTCCCGACCATTCAGAAACTGCCCGGCGATGCGCTCGCCGCAAGCACGGTCGCATCGGGAAACGACATCTGGTTTGTCTGCAAAGACAGCCAAAAAGATCTCCTGCTGGTTCAACAATCCGGAAAAAATAAAGAACACGAAGTCTTCTATCTGGATATGCAGAACGATCCCACCGACATGCTCGCCTTCAGCCTGCCCGACGGAAAAACCGGCATCCTCTTCTTCATGGCCTACGACACCCCAAAAATGTACCTCTTCGACGGCGAAAATATTGAAGAGCTCACCAGCGAATCGTTCCGCGCCCTCACACAGCGGCTGACTCTATCCAGCATTCAGATGCCCACGCCCGGCGACGGCTCCGTGTTGACCATTTCCCTCGGGGCGATTGCCCGCGAGTTTAAATGGAACAACGGCCGCTATGAAATCACCCGCCAATTCAACCCCGAAAATCCGCGCGGAGAGCTGATTGCCTCGACCCCCTATACCATGCTCGATGGCTCCACCGGCACCTTTTTCTACGACCGCAACTCCGGCGATCTCGTCCACTTTGCAACCGAAGGCGATGACTGGGGTAAAATTCATATTCCCGATGCCGACCAAACCATCTACGATCTCGTCCAGCTGAAACACACGAAACGCGACATCATAGTCCTGCTCGATCGAACCGGCATTAACGAAATCATGGGCAACGGCACCAAACTGGATGTTGAAGTGGCGGCCGAATATATCTCGCCCTCAGAAGATACCCTACTCGCCTACGCCAAATACATCCAACTCGGCACCCCGCCGCGCCCCATGGTGGCGCTGGTGGATTCCTCCAACCGATCCATCGAAATCTGCTCGCAGCAAGACGGAAAATTGGAAACGGAACTCGTCTTCGAAGTGTTCCTCACCTCCGCATTTGCCAACACGGGAAAATTCAGAGGCACCGAACCCCACGATATGGAAAGCGGCGACCTCAACGGCGACGGCATCGGCGACCTCGTCGTCCTCGCCCACGACAAGCTCCTGATTTATCTCGGGGAATGAGCCTTCCCCTTCTCATCAGCAATGCCCAAACAATAACGATTGGACTCATCGCA
>JBAHZU010000150.1:0-84379 GCA_037132875.1 Pontiella sp. | reverse complement strand
CATTGGGCGGTCATCCTCTTTAAGGATCTTACGGGAATTACATCGCGTGAAGGACTGATTATTGCTTTTGGGAGCATCTCCTTATTCCTGGTTGTATTCGGTAATCTGATCGAGGCATTTGAAAGTTGGTACGGTGAGTTGTTCGGGGCGGAAAAGGATCATGAGCTATCCGTTCGATTATTGAAAAATGGGTTGAATTTGGATGTCCTGAAGTTTGAAAAGAAAAAGAGTGCCGCACGTGCGAAGGAGATTGTTTCCGATGTGGACCGCATTCTGGTGGACTCGCTATTTTCGATGCTCAATCTCTTGTCGGAATCCATCATATCCATCTGTATTGTCGCGTTACTTTTGTGGGTGGATTGGGCTGTTACTTTGGTGGTTTTCTTTGTTTTATTCTCGGTTCATTTTCTCATTCATAAAGTCACCTCGGTCTATCTTTCAAAATGGGGAGCGGAGTACACTAAACTGGAGTCTTCTATTTTCTGTCGGGTATGGGATGCACTCAATCTTCAGAAAGAGATCAAGTTAAACGGAATCGCAGATTTTTTTGTGCATCGTTTTTCGGAATCCAGCCGCCGGATGGTGCGCAATAGGATGGGGCGCTCTGTGGTCAGCGAAATGCCCGCCCGCCTGTTTGAGGTGATTGCCTTCGGTGGCGTGCTGTTGATTGCCATCTACTTTGCGGTATTTTCTAGCTCGGATACCGAGCCCATCACGCTGATTGGTATGTATGCGTTTGCCGCTTACCGTCTGATGCCGGCCATTGCATCAATTTTTAGCAACCTTGAAGATATCTGGTACGATTCGGCAACGCTTGATGAGCTGGTTGAATCACTCATGGATCTGGATGAGTTGGATGCTGAAATGGAAGATGCGACATCCTTTCAGAACACCATTGCTTTGTTGGATGTTTCGTTCCGCTTTTCGGAGCAGAGTCTCTTTCACCTTGATGCAATGACCCTTGAATTCCCGGCCAACCAAATGACCTGTATTATGGGGAAGACCGGTTGTGGAAAGTCGACCGTGCTCTACCTGATCTCGGGGCTCTACAAGCCGGATTCGGGGAGTCTTCAGCTGGATGGAAAATCGGTGGATGTCTATTCAAATATAAGTTGGCAAGCTCAGGTTGGATTGGTGCCGGCTTCGGTGAATATTCTGGGGGCAAATCTGTATGAGAATATTGCGCTCGGCTTGAAGTATGAGCAGATCAATCAACAGAAGGTCCGGGACGTTTGTGTCTTAGTTGAACTCGATGAACATATTAGTTCGCTGCATAACGGGTATGATTCGGTGTATGGAGAAGATGGATTATCCTTTAGTAGTGGGCAGGTCCAGAAGGTTGGTTTAGCAAGAGCGTTATACCGAGAACCTTCGGTGCTACTGCTGGATGAGAGTACTGATGCATTTGATCTTCAGACGGAGAAAAATATTCTTTCCCGACTGACTCAGATTAAGGGAATGACAATTATTTTTGTCTCGCACCGCCCTTCGGTCATGGAGCATGCCGCCCATGTTATTGATTTGGAAGAACGGGTGAATTAAATGGGAGGGGTGAAAAAAACTATTCAAGTGGAGACGCTGGCGTTCGGCCCAGAACTTTGTGAGTTGGAGGCGGAGTGGGATGCGCTTCTAATGAAAAGTTCTCGTCCAACAATATTCTCCAGCTTTGATTTTATCTATACCTCTTGCAGGGATGCCGAGGTGGATAAACAGGTTTTTATGCTGCTATTTCGCGATGTTTCTTCTTCGGAATTGCTCGCCATTTATCCCATGAGAATTGAAAAAGCAAACGTTTGTGGCATTCAGCTCCTTGAGCTTACTCATGCTGTTACGCCCCAGGATACGGATGTCGACAAACCCTACCCCATTATAAGTAAGGAGCATGAGGCCGCTTGTTGGGATCGCTTTCGTGAATACTTCCGGCGGGAATACACGGCATGGGATGTGATCACTTATGAGGAAGTTTTTGAAGAGTCACATCTCTGTCGGCAGTTGAAAAGTATGTTCTCATTTCCGGCGTACTGGACGAAGTCCAAGTCAGGCCCAACATCTCCCATCGTTAAATTGGATGGGGATTGGAACGAATTTTGGATGGACCATCGGAAGTTGCGAAAAAAATCGCGACGGCTTGAAAGGACGTTGGGAGAAAAGTTGGTTTATGAAGTTACCTGCGATCCGAAGGACGTGGAGCGTTGCTTGAATGGGTATAGCGCTGTTGAGCTCATTAGTTGGAAAGCGGGTGCGTATGTTGCCACGAAAGAGCAGCAAGCATTCTATCGGGAGTTGTGGCCGAGATTTTCGGCGAAGGGTCGGCTTTATTTTGGGATCATGTCCGAGGAGGATAAAGTGATCTCTGTTGAGGTCGCCTATACCTTTAAAGATCGGGTCTATTTTGTGCACGGAACCTATGACCCTGACTATGCGAAATTATCAGTAGGAACGGTGAATTCTTCCCGTCTGATCGAGTTTTTTCATGGTAAAGGATATGTGGAAGGGGATTTTTTGGCGGGTTACGCGGGATATAATAATCCATGGGCAAGCCGCATTGAAAACACACAAAATGTTGTGATTCGAAAGATGAATGGGAAGAACTGGTATCTGGCCTTTCGACATCTATTTAAAAAAGTGATGCAAAAGGTGCGACGTATATTATTTGCTCCGTCTGATGAGAATATAAAGAATGCACCAACAGCTGTGTAGGACTCCATATGTCCATAGATAATCAGACTCCCAAAGGGTATGCGAATAGGGCGTATGCGGAGTCGTTGGCTGAATTCGGGGAGCTGATTCATTTGCCACGAAGTGGGGGGTATCTGCTGAAGCGACCTATTGCAGGAACGCATGAGTATGATGCAATGGGGAGTTATCCATTATTTTTCTGCCAGAATTGGAATGATTTATCCGATGATCTGAATGACTTGCCGGAAGAGGTGGTTAGCGTATCTCTTGTCGCAGATCCTTATGGAACGTATTCATTAGAGATGTTGCAGGGGATATTTGATGTGGTGAATCCCTTTAAAGAGCACTTTATTGTGGATCTCGGTCGGCCTTTAGAGGACGTCGGCCGACGAGGCCATGTTAAGCGGGCGCGGAAAGCATTAAAAAAGATTCAGGTTGAAGTCTGCAAAGATCCAACCGCTTTTGCTGAAGAATGGGATCGGCTATATGAACAGCTTAGATTTCGTCATAAGATCACGGGGATTCGTGCATTCTCGAAACGGGCTTTTTTTAAACAACTCAACATGCCGGAGGTTGTGGTTCATCAGGCCTTCTACGAGGGAAAATTGATCGGAGCACAGATCTATTATATACAGGCGGGTGTTGTGCATTGTCATCTCGGAGCGGTTAATGAGGTTGGATACCAAATGGCTGCCTTTTATGCGATGGACTTTTATTCCTTCCAATTCTTTTCTGGGCACGCCCAGAAGTTGGATTTGGGAGGGGGGCTTGGTTTCAGCGGAACAGGTGAGGATGGATTGAGTCGATATAAAAGAGGGTGGAGCGCGGAAACTCGGCCGGTTTACTTTTGCGGACGTATCACAAACTCATCTCGTTATGCCGAGTTGATGGAAGAGCGACCTCGGTATGATGGAACCTATTTTCCGGCCTATCGAGCCGGGGAGTTTAACTAAATCGGAAACCTTTCCGACGAGATTTATTATGGAATTTAAACATCCGTTACATGTTGGTGCCCCCAATGTCGGAAATAAAGACCAGTTCTATAAATATACCGAAGAGATGTTCGACCGGAACTGGTTGACCAACCACGGTGAATTAGTGCTCCAGTTTGAGGAGGAACTGCAGAACTATCTTGGGGTTAAACATTGTATTGCCTTGTGTAATGGAACGGTTGCCTTGGAAATTGCGATTAGAGGGCTGGGCTTAAGTGGCGAGGTGATTGTGCCTTCCCTGACCTTTGTTGCAACGGCCCACGCACTCCAATGGCAGGAGATTACCCCCATATTTTGCGATGTTGATCCCGTTACACTGTGTCTTGATCCTTCCGAAGTCGAGAGGCATATCACCCCCCGGACAACAGGAATTATTGGGGTGCATGTTTACGGGCACTGCTGCGAGGTCGATGCCCTTCAGAAAATTGCGGACACCCATCAGTTGACGCTTATGTTCGATGCGGCCCACGCTTTCGGCCATACCCATCATGGTCGTAAAATCGGGAGTTTTGGGGCGTGTGAGGTATTCAGTTTTCACGCCACTAAATTTTTTAATTCGTTTGAAGGCGGTGCCGTTGCCACCAACAACGATGAGCTGGCGAAAAAAATCCGTTACATGCAGAATTTTGGATTTTCCGGGGATGATTGTGTGGAGCATGTGGGTCTGAATGGAAAAATGACAGAGGTTTGTGCGGCCATGGGGTTGACCAACCTCCGTTGCCTAGATCAGTTCCGAGCAATCAATTTGGAAAACTATACGGCGTATGCCCGTGGATTCGAGGGTATACAGGGGTTGCGCTTGATTCGAAACGAGGCGAACGACATATCCAATAAACATTATGTGGTCGTGGAAGTGATGGATGAGTTCGCGCTTTCGCGCGACGCTTTGCAAGTGCGTTTACAAGCGGAAAATATATTGGTCCGACGTTATTTTTGGCCGGGTTGTCATCGGTTAGCGCCCTATAATAAACGGCAACCCAATGCGGGAGTCCTGTTGCCCGTCACGGAGAAAATATTAGCGAAGATTTTGCTCTTTCCAACCGGCACCGCCCTCAATCCGGAAATGATCCGCAGGGTATTGGCTCTGGTGGAGAGTTGGGCCAGCTCAACGAAGAAAAGCTAACTGATAATCGCGCATTTGGGCTATTTTTATCATTCCCCCCCTGAAAGGGGGAGGATAGGGTATGAATTCGCGATATAGGCTGGGGTATGTGAGGCAGGTTGAAATGGTAGTTTTATGAAATTTGATATTCGAGTACATACTCCGATAGTCAGCGCCAGTCTGATTACGTATAACCATGCGCCTTATATTCGTGCCTGCATCGAGGGTATGCTGGAGCAAAAAACGGACTTTCCTTATGAAATTTGTATTGGGGAAGACGAGTCAACGGATGGGACCCGCGAAATATGTATCGAGTACGCTGAAAAATATCCAGATCGCATTCGGCTGGTTCAACGTTCGAAGTTAGAGCGGGGTCGAGAAAGGTATAAGTCGTTGGGCGTGTGTAACTACATTGAGTCCGCTCGCCTATGTGTTGGGAAATATATTGCGCTGTGCGACGGAGACGATTTTTGGATCGATCCCCTCAAACTGCAGAAGCAGTTTGATATTATGGAAGCGAATCCTTCTATTTCGTTGGTGCACTCAGACTATGATATGTCGGATGAAATCTCGGGGCGGATAACGAAAAAGGTGAATCAATCGAAGCCGATTAATCAAGTCATAGCGGATGATCTGGCAATATTTCGACGAGATATAATTCTTCGGAAATACTCGATTTCTCCGTGTACCGCTTTTATGAGAACCAAAGACCTGCTCGATATATTCGACCGAAATTCTGAATTATTTCAGACACTTCCGATGGGCGATATCCCCACGTGGAATGAGCTAACGAATTATGGGTCCTTCTACTATATCGATGAATCTATGGGGACGTATCGTATACTTCCTGAATCTGATTCCAATTCTCGGTCGGCCGAAAAAAAATATAAGTTCGTCAATGAGGCTTCAAACCTGGGTGTGATGGTGGCTGAAAAATATGACATCCCCATGGGAAGAATCAGGACCAACAAGATAAAGCACTGTAACCGTTACGCATTACTGAGTGGGAACGTGAAGGAGATCAGAAATCTGCATGCTGAACCATCCTATAAATTTTCATTTATTGAAAACTGCCTGTATCAGATCAACCTGAATCGATTTATCAGACCGGTTGCCAAAAAGGTGTATGAACTAAAATATAAGCTAAAAAGTCGAACGTCTAATATGCATTAAATGGATAACAAAGATGGGCCACTAGGCCAGTGGACACTGGGAGCTTAATCGATTTTTAGGGCATCCTCTCAGTCCTCATGAGTTCGCTCCGCTTTTTGCAGGATAGATAGCTGGGAAGATACGGCCGTATCCAATCAAAACCTCAGCACACCATAGATCCTCGGAAGAGATCAATGAACCGGAACTACCTGTCCGTTGTTGTCCGGTTAAAAGATTCAAGGAAATGATGAGTGCTGCGGTGGGCCTCGGGGCAGCGAACCATGTGTTCTCTCCGACTGAAGATCGCTGCATCGTAGTTGTGCGTTCGGGGAATGGTGTCTGAGAAGATGTTCTTGCGCAGAATGGCAAGAACATCAATTTAAAAATAACCCATTTAGAGTGAGAATTTGGGGAGTACCCGTCACCTTGGTTTGCGGCTAGCGGGAGCTTCCGATCAGCAAGCGGTGCGAGAGCACGGCCAGGCTGGAGGCCAATTCCTCGCGCTGAAGGATCACATAGTCCGGCACATCTAGGTTGGTGGGAGTGAAGTTCCATATGGCGCGAATGCCGCCTTCCAGCATGGCATCTGCCACGTGCTGAGCAACGGAAGCGGTCACGGTCATAACTCCGATTTGAACATGCATACGTTTCGCAAATTCGGGCATTTCTTCAACCGCCTGCACGACCTTGCCGTTCACCGTGGTTCCTATGATGTCCGGATTGCTGTCAAACGCAGCAACAATGCGGATGCCATGTTGCTCAAAACCGGTATAGCCCAGCAGTGCAGCGCCCAGATTGCCTACCCCCACCAAAATAGCATCGGAGGTGTTCGACCAACCGAGGAATTGTTCAATGGAATCAATGATTTCATTCATCGGGAAGCCGAGGCGTGGGCGACCGACGGCTCCGGTGATGGCCAAATCTTTACGCACCACAATGGGGTCGAGGCCCAGTTCTTTGGCAACAACGGTTCCGGATGCGTATTCCTCGCCAGCCTCTTTCATCTTGCGTAGCAGGCGGAGGTAAAGGGGGAGGCGCTTCAGGGTGGGCACTCCGGCAGTTTTGCGTTCCATTTGGCTCATGTAAAAATAATCTCCAGTAATTGCAGAAACCGTACCAGTCTAGGTCGATATACGTCAAAGGATAGATTCAGATTGGTTTTGCCCCAATCCTTGGATCCAAGGATCGAACCGGCCGAATAGCCGTACTCGTTTCGTAAGAACAGGGGTTCTGTTATCCATGATCCTGTCGCTCAGAATAGGACGTCCTATGCGGTTCATCATGCACAAGATCTGCCGTGCTTCATGATTTATATTCAGTTTTGAATGGTTGGGCTTTGGTCCAAGAGCTGTTTGAGTTTTCGCTGGACGATGCGCGGATTCGCCAGCGTTCCGGGGCCCGCAATGCAACCGCCGGTGCACGACATGACTTCCACAAAATTTCCGGGGCAGGATTTTGTGGCCCATGTTTTCATTTGCCGAATGGTTTTGGGATCCAGTCCATCGACGAGGACGGGATTCAGTGCGGCATCGTCGGGAACGAGTGCTTTAACCGCCTGAGTGACTCCATTACAGGCGGCAAATCCGCGGCCCTCCCGCGATATGTTTTTCTGAAGCTCTTCCTCTTCGCATTCAAAGGCATCGACCTTGGCGCCCACAAAAAGGGCACTGAGCTCCTCAAAGGTAAGCACATAATCCACGTCTGGGTTTTTGGTGGCCTCCACCCGTTTCGCAATGCATGGACCGATGAAAACGGTTATGGCTTTGGGATTCCTTTTGCGCACCTTGGCTGCGGTGTAGGCCATGGGCGTAGGCGTGTTCGAAATAAAAGGTTTCATTTCCGGCAGATGCTTTTCAACGGTCTCGATATAGGCTGGGCAGCAGGAGGTGGTCATGAAGCGTTCGCCTTCCTCCATTTTCTCCGCCCACTCCGCACTTTCGTGTCGCGTTGTTTCATCGGCTCCTTCGGCAACTTCCACCACTTCGCTAAATCCGACTTTTTTAAGCGCGGTAATCAGCTGCGGCAGGGAGCCCGGCAATTGGCCGACAATCGAGGGCGCAATCAACGCAACGGCATTCCCGGTTTCCAATTGTTTGAGCACATCGATTAGTTGCGACAAATCGGAAATGGCGGCGAATGGACATTCGCGCAGACATTTTCCGCAATAGATGCATTGGGTGTGGTCGATGACTTCTCGGCCGGTTTCAGGATCTTTGCTGATGGCGCCAACCGGGCAGGCTTCTTCGCAGGGAATGGGAATGCGGATGATGGCATGGTAAGGGCAGGCTTTCATGCAGAGCCCGCAGTTCACGCACGTCTCCGGATTCAGCCAAGCTTTACCGCTGCGAAACTCAATCGACTTTTTGGGGCAGACCGTTTCGCAGGAACGCGCCAGGCACCCTCTGCAGGCATTCGTGGCGGTATAGCACGTGGTCACACACGCACTGCAGGCTTCATCGATGACGGTCAGGACCGGGGCAACCGGTTGGTCCCGCAGGAGGGCTTCATTAAAATAGGCGCTGACTGATTTCAATTCGTCGGTTTCGTTTTCCACGCTAAAGCCCAGCACCGCCATGCTTCGGTATTTCAAAACGGCGCGGTCTTTATGGATGCAGCAACGGGATGAGTCCGTTGTCGATTTCGGGCGCATGGCCAATGGAATGCGGTTCAGTGCCTCATCAGGCTGAGCGGTATAAAAGGCGCGCGCCACGCGAACGAGCACTTCTTTGCGAAGCAGGTTGGCTTGGTTGTCATGAAACATGGGGGATCTCCTAAATTGCTTCGCGAACGTGGTCGAGCATTTCATTAACCCTTAAAAGGGAGGCGCGGCCTATCTGGGGGCAGGTAGAATCGCAGGTGCCGCGGGCCATGCCGCGCATATCCGTGGTGCGACTATTCTTATTTTTCATGCTGATCTCCGGTGAACCCCGATAAGATATATCCGGATCGATATAAGTCAATCGATAAACAAACATCTATAAAGAGGGGCGAAGCAGATTTTGAGTAGCGCAGGGAACCCTAAAAAAGGCCGGTTCAAATTTTACTCAGCTGTGCAGCCAGGAATCTTTTGGGCTTATTTCGGGGAGTTCAATCCGAATCGATGCGGTGAAATCGGCACCCTTGGGCCGAAATGAAGAACGCATAAATCACCCGCGGGGTTGGGGAAATCAGGTGGAAGCTCTGCGTGTATGGCCGAAGCCGCTGGTTTTGATCTCTCTGCTGGTTTTTAAGAGTAAGATTTTATGCATGCTGGATTTCCTATTCCCCGAGGGGGTTTTGGTTGCGGTGCCTTTCATGCTGCATAACAATGCGCTCACATGGAAATCGTTGAACATCTTGATAAACTTCCACGGCTTGGAAATGAGGCGGTCCATATTTGGGGCGCACGGGTCTCGGACTTGGAAGATCGGTTGGAAGAGTTTGAAGCGGTGCTTTCTGAAAAAGAGACCGCAAAGGCCGATCGTTTTTTGCGGGCACCCGATCGGGCATCATCCATTGTTGCACGCGGGGCTTTGCGGATGCTCTTGTCGGCCTATACGGGGTTGAATGCCTCGGAGATCAAGTTCCACTATTTGGAAACAGGGAAGCCATATATCAGAGATTCAACGATCGCATTTAATATTTCCCATTCGGGCGAGTGGGTGGTGCTGGCCATGGGGCGGAATCGGAAGGTGGGGGTGGATGTGGAAAAAATCCGCCGAGAAATGAAGGTGAGGTCGATTGCGGCCCGTTACTTCACTCCCGAAGAATGCGCCTTGATTGACGTGGCGGATGATGTGCCTGCGCTGTTCTTTCACCATTGGTCGCGCAAGGAAGCCTATATTAAAGCGATGGGTTCCGCACTTTTTCGCGAACTGTCCACCTTTTCCGTGCCGAATGCCGATGGTGAAAAGGGCGGCTGGTTTTTTCAGCGCTTGGAAGCCGGCTCCAATTATGCCGCGGCGGTGGTGTCGGATCGACCGATCCAAAGCCTGTCCTGCTATGATTTTGGTGCCTTGAATTGGCGCTAACCTTTTGAAGTTTTTCGGGGGTTCGCGTCTTTCGTGGTTTCCAAAGGTCCGTAAATCCTGCTATTTCTTGCTCCGGTACAGTTTGGAGTTTTTATGGGACAGTTGAAGAATACCTTTTCGTGGTCGTTTAGTGCAGCGGAAGCTTTTGAGCAGTGTCGCCGTCGGCGCTACTGGAGTAAATATGGCATGTGGGGCGGCTGGGGCCGCAATGCATCCGAGGAGCAGAAAACTGCGTATCGTCTGAATAAAATGGATAACCGCTGGGGCCTGATGGGCCAAGCCGCGGAAAATGCCATCATGTGGGTGCTCAAGCAGCATCAGCAGGGGAAGACGGTGACGGCGGATGAGGCGTGGAAAACCATCGCGCGACCTTTCATGAGCAAAAAGTGGAATGAGTCGCTGGAGGGAAACTGGCGTTCGGCTCCAAAACAGTTCTGCTGCCTACGGGATCATTACTACAGCAAGTTATCCGGTGAAGCGGAAAAGGAAGCCAAGCGCAAGGTGGCCGCCCAGATTCAGAATTGTATTCAAAATTTCATGGAGAAAGTGCTTCCGCGGGTTGGAAACATTCGGCTCAATCAGGAATTTAAAATTGCCACGCCGGAAGCCGGCGGCGATGTGGAGCACTTCTTTTATGAAGGCGTGAAGATTTATTCGATTCCAGACTATGCCTATAAAATAGGCGATGAAGTCCATATCCATGACTGGAAGGCCGGAAAAATTAAAGCCGAGCAGCATAAAGTGCAACTTTCGTTATATGCGTTGTGGGCGATTGTGAAGCATGGGGCATCGTTAGATAAAATTTTTCTATATGTGGAATATCTCAACGAAGGTCAGGTGCTTCCCTTCCAAATTACGGAAAAACAGCTGGAAGAAACCACCGCGTTCATGAGTGATTCCGTTGGTGAAATGACGGAGTATCTCGTTGAGCACGATCGGGATAAAAATGAGCCCCTGCCGAAAGAAGAGTGGGAGTTGGCGATGGATCCGGCCAGCTGCGTGATGTGCGATTTTCACGAACTCTGCAAGCCGGAATTAGACGCGCAAGAGGCCATTTGATTTTTTTCACTTTTTCCCGTTGACCGGGGGGTGGGTTGTCGATACATTCCGTCCCTCTTAAGCGCCACTGGCACTTAAACAGCGCACCCATAGCTCAATTGGATAGAGCACCTGACTACGAATCAGGAGGTTAGAGGTTCGACTCCTCTTGGGTGCACCATATTTAGGCCCATCCGTTCGCGGATGGGCCTTTTTTGTGGGTATACTTGGCCGAACGGCGTTGTGCTGGGTGATTTTAAGGCCTCATAAACCCCGTTGAATGTCGGGAAAAGAGGGCGGTATACATATTTTTATGGCCCCATCTGTTCCGATGGGCAAGGCCATGCCGCGCAGCAAGAGCGCGGAGCACGTCCTTTGCGGTCCTATCGATGCGCTGCATTCTTTGATTTTAGCAATGCAGGCAGTCTGCTCATGAGCGTGCGGGTGGAAAGAATGCCGGACCTCCTTGCGAGCTTTTTGGGGTCTGGATTGACGATTTATGCGTGGCCCTTTAATATGTTCTCATGAAAATGCTTTTAATGGTTATTTGGGCAGGAGCTTCGATGGTGATGGCTGAGAATGAAATCAACCTGTGGAATGGCGATATGCCGGGCATTGGAGCAATGGAGGCCGAGGGCCTGCGGCCGGATCGGGGCGATGGTACGGATCGGTTAACTAATGTAAGTCAACCGACGCTCACGTTGTTTCTCCTTAAGAATTCAACAAAGCCGACGCCCTTCGTGATTGTCTGTCCGGGTGGGGGATACCATATGTTGAGCTGGAATAAGGAAGGAACAGATATTGCCGCATGGCTTAATTCCATCGGGCTGTCTGCTGCTGTTCTAAAATACCGTTGCCCCCAGAATCGGGAAGGGGCTTTGCAGGATGCAATCCGCTCCATCCGGATAGCGCGAGAGCGTTCGTTGGAGTGGAATATTGATCCTCATAAAATTGGTATGCTCGGTTTCTCGGCCGGCGGGCATTTGACCGCGGCTTGTAGTTCTTCAGATGAGCGCCCGAACTTTTCCGTATTGGTTTATCCGGCTTATCTTTTCAAGAAAGGTTCCATTGAACTGGTGGATGAAATCAAGGTGGATGCTGCAACCCCTCCCGCTTTTTTGGTGCAGACGAGGGACGATGAAAAACATTATCGAAGTACGCTGGCCTATACCGCCGCGCTGGATGCGGCGGGGATTGAGGTGGAGGCGCATCTCTTTGCCAAAGGCGGGCATGGCTATGGAATGGAGGATCGTGGCCATCCGGTTTCGCAATGGCCGCAGCTGTGCGAGGCATGGATGCGAGATATGGGGTGGTTGGAATGACTATTGGACGTTTAACGTGAACAATGCCGTGGCCAAGTTTGTTGCATCACCGTCATCAGAACTTCATTTCGTATCCGCGAAAGGCGAGTGTTGGGAATGGCTTCCGAGACGTGCCGACGACCGCTTGCGGGCCGTCGGTACGGGAATGGTGCGCAGGCTTTCGGCCTGTTTCTTTTTTAGTTCCAGAGTTTGGCGGGATAGGTGTTGCTTTCATGCATGGCTTTTAACTCATTAACGACGGTGGGTCGGTCGTCGGGATAGGTGATGCCGAACCATTGGGCATCGGAGCTTAAAACTCGGATTTTAGTTTCTTCATTTTCCATCATGCGGGTCACGATATCTGGGATATACCATTCGGATTTCAGCTCGCCTCCTTTTTCGGAGAGGAAGGCCGTAAACTTTTCTTCCAAGGTCTGGAAGAATTCAGGAGCAAAGCCCCAGAAATTCATGGATACTATTTCTTCGCCCGTCATATCCGTGGCAGAATCGTCCTCGATATACTGAATGATGCCGGAGGAGTTGGTTTCAATCTGCGTGCGTTCCTTGATGTCGACCAAGTAACCCGCGGTTGTTTTGCAGATGCCGCGGGAAACCGAGCCGAACGGGGAGAGGGTGTTTTTTAGGCGATAGCCAACCATGCAACTTTCTGATGGTTCCAGGGCTTGGAAGGCTTTCGCAATGGTTTGGTAGGCTGCCGTGCCGTAGAAGTCGTCGGCATTCTGAACGCAGAAGGGTTCTTTAACCAGCTCTCGGCAAGCCAGAACCGCCTGTCCGGTGCCCCAAGGTTTGGTGCGGCCTTCGGGAAGGCTAAAGCCGGCGGGCAAATCGTTCAGAGATTGGAACGCGTATTGAACCTTAATTTTATCAGCAAACTTTTGGCCGACCTGTTCCTTGAATTCCGTTTCAAAGTCGTGACGGATCACGAAGACCACTTTGCCGAAACCTGCGCCGATGGCGTCGTGGATGGAATATTCCAAAAGAGTTTCGCCATTCGGTCCCACAGGATCCAGCTGTTTCAGTCCGCCATAGCGGCTGCCCATGCCGGCTGCCATAATCACAAGTGTTGGTTTCATCGGTATCCTTTAGTTGAAATAAATCGAAGCTAGCAGGGTGATTCGATGATCTCAACGCTAAAGAAGGGAATCATTTGCGATGGAAAAATGGCGATGCGGCCGGGGCGTTAAAGACTTAATTACGGTTTTGGATTCGGGACGCCGGAGTGTTCAACCGCATGAGCAGGAATGCTTTGAATTCCTCCGGCCAATCCTGCATGGCTAAGGCTTTTTCCATGCAGAGTAACCAGGCTTCTTTTTCCTTGGAACCAATGGCGAGATGACCATGGGCTGGGCCCAAGGCCAATGGGCCATATTTTTCTTCGTAGAGCTCCGGGCCATTCAGATAGCCCGCCAGAAAGCGGGCCAATTTTTCGCGGGATTGGGAGAGGTCGCCCGGATGCATAAACAGAATTTTTCGGGATTCCGATAGCGTTTGCATCACGTCGTAAAAATCGTTGGACAGTTTGTAGCAACCGGCCTCTTTCCCTGCAATTTGATATTGATTATCACTTTCGCGATAGTAATCGTATAATTTCTCTATATCTTCAGACATTTAAACCCCACTAAATTGGTCCTATATATACAGGTCGTCCTCGGGCTTGGCTAGTTTTTCAGGAGCAAATATGCGTTGGCGCAAATAATCATCTCAGTGGTTCTTGTAAACTGCGGTATTAGAGAGATACTCTATAGCTTCATTTGTATATTCAGAGGGGATTTTTTTATGAGTCACAGTGCTTTTGCCGCCGCTATCCTATTCAGTGTCGTATCGATTGGAATTGCCCAGCCTCTTTCTGGGAAATTGATCCAGATTGAAACCGGAGAGACTTCCGCTTCCACAGTACTCACCAACGGGGCCCGTTTCACAGTGGGTACCGTTTCATTTCGGCTGGAAATTGAACCCGTTAAACCCGTCAAATTGGCCGATGCTCAGGAACGGTTGAATCGAAAGGGGTCGCCTATTCGC
The DNA here is from genome assembly GCA_037132875.1 of Pontiella sp. Taxonomy (GTDB): domain Bacteria; phylum Verrucomicrobiota; class Kiritimatiellia; order Kiritimatiellales; family Pontiellaceae; genus Pontiella. The sequence goes on along the minus strand of JBAHZU010000150.1, from coordinate 70,065 downwards.
ATGGTGGATTTGCCCGCCAAGGAAGCGTTTAATATGCTGACGCATCTATCGGGTACCGCGATTGTTTGCGCGCGTAACGTTGAAAAGGAGGTCGAGGTTAGCATCAATACGCAGGATAATTCCGTCATGACTGTGATTGAACAGGTCTGTTTCCAGATCGATGCTAAGGCGACCTTTCGAGATGGGACCGTCTGGATCACCAGTATTGAGGAATAACCCATCCGGATGCGTTCGTTCACTTTTTAGCGAACATCCTTAACCGCGCACTCCACGGGGATTGGTCGTAGAATACGTTCTGCGATTTAAGCTCCTTGTGGTCGATCTCCGCGTCGTTGTCCTCATCTCTGCCGAAAACGGGGCACTAGCATGGCTAAAGCGATGCTGTTGCCCTATTTTTTTCTCTATTTGGTCCTGTGCATATAGCCGCATTGGAATACGTATAGGTATTCCAATGGGAGGTTAATCCAATACCCGCAGCGCGAGATCGACGATGCCGAACGGCGCACTGACCTGATAGCCGGCCACGCGGTCGGAAATTGCTTCGCAGATTTCGCGGGCAATCTCAATGCCTAGGGCTCGGCCGTCTTCTTTGGTTTTAGCGTGGCTCATGCGCTCCAGAATGGCATCCGGAATTTCAACGCCCGGAACTTCATTCGCGAGAAATTCAGCATTCCGGAGGGAGACCAGCGGCCACACCCCCGCCACCACCGGAATGGTTCCCCCTTTGGCGGCCGCTGCATCCATGAAGCGCAAGAGGGCTTCAGGATCAAAGACGGGCTGGGTAATCGCATATTCCGCCCCGGCATTGATCTTGTTCATGTAGTGCTGCAGTTCGCGCTCGGGTTCCACGGCGCACGGATTTGCACCCACGCCGATTAGAATGCCCGTCGGTGGGTTGATCGGGTTTCCGCCCACATCGATTCCATGATTCAAATTGGTGACCACCTGAGACAGCCCAACGGCATCGACATCGAAGACGGCAGTGGAGTCGGGGTAGTCGCCGAGTTTGGGTGGATCGCCTGTAATGATTAGATAGTTTCTCAGGCCGCCGGCATAGCCGCCCAGCAGGTCAGATTGCATCCCGATCAGGTTGCGGTCGCGGCAACAGTAGTGCAACACGGTTTCAATGCCGACTTCGCGCTCAACTGCCAGCGCGGCCACCATCGGAGAAATACGTGCGCTGGCCCGTGGGCCGTCTGGAATGTTAATGGCATCAATGCCGGCCTCTTTGCAGGTTTGGCATTGTTTCAGCATCGGTTTCAGATCGATGGAGCGGGGTGGGGTGATCTCAATGCTGGTCACTTTTTCGCCGCGGGCCAGTTTGGCTGCGAACCCGCATTTGTCGGCCAGCGGAATGACCTCCACTTGGGGGGCTTCCTGCTCCGCGTGGCTGGAAATGGAGACGTGTTTTTTTACGCCGGTCATCGACTTAATGCTCTTTGCGGCCGTGCTGATATCGGCGGGAGTGGTGCCGCAACATCCACCTACGCCCCGGGCACCCAGTTCAATGATGCGTTTGGCGTATTCCGTGAAATATTCAGGGGAGGCCATATAAATCATCCGGCCATCCACTTTTTGCGGCAGGCCCGCGTTGGCCATAATGACCAACGGCTTGGTGGTGAGCGGGAGGGCACGTTCGGCATTGCTGTAGGCCGCCGCAGGGCCAACGCCGCAGTTCAGGCCTATGCCATCAATGTGGGGGTCGTCTTCCAAGGTTTGGATCAATTGTTCAATCTTTTGGCCCATTTCCGTTTGACCCTCAATGCCCACCGTCATGGAAACGAAAATCGGCACCCCGAACGCGATGGCCACTTTTGCGGCCAGCTGGGCTTCTTGAATGTGGGAGAAGGTTTCGAGCATGAAAAAGTCGATGCCCTCATCGGCCAGAATTGCCATCTGTTCGTGGAATACGTCTGCGAGTTCATCGGCCTGATTGTCCAAATAAACCTGCCCCGATTTGAGCAATGGCCCAACGGAACCGGCCACGAGGGCATCATTGCCCGCCGCCTTGCGGGCCAGTTTGACCGACGCACGGTTGATGGCTTCCAGTTGATCGACCAAGCCATAGCTTTGCAACTTCAGGCGATTGGCCCCAAAGGAATTGGTTTCAATGACGTCGGCGCCGGCCTCAGCATATGCCTGATGAATCCCTCCGATCAGTTTAGGGTTGGTCACGCAGAGGTGCTCATAGCACGTGTTGATGAACACGCCCTTGGAATAGATCATGGTGCCCATCGCCCCATCAAAGATGAGCGGGCGCTCTTTTATTAGTTCGAGAATGTTTTTCATTTCGTTAACCATTTGTTCGCTAGAATGATTCCTCTTCATGAGGAAGGGTTTAATTATTCTACCTGATTTTAAGTATTATAGCCCAGATTTGGCGCAAGCCATTTTTCAGCGGTTTCGGTATCCCATCCTTTTCGTTCGGCGTAGTCGGCGAGCTGGTCTTTGTTGATGCGACCCAGGGGGAAGTAGCGCGATTTTGGGTGCGAGAAGTAGAGGCCGGAAACGGAGCTCGGTGGGGTCATGGCCATGCCCTCAGTCAGTTCAATGCCGGTATGCTTCGTGGCGTCCAAGAGTTGGAAAAGGGTGAGTTTCTCCGTGTGGTCTGGGCAGGCCGGATAGCCCGCTGCTGGTCGGATGCCCTGATATTTTTCATTCACCATTTCGTCGGGCGACAACCCTTCCGATTGGCCAAAGCCCCAATCATCCCGCGCTTGCTTATGCATATATTCGGCAAAGGCTTCTGCCAGCCGATCGCCGAGAGACTGCACCAGAATGGCATTATAGTCGTCATTATCCGCTTTGTATTGATTTGCAATTTCCACCACTTGCGGTCCGGCCGTTACGGCGAACGCGCCAATGTAGTCTGCGCAACTTTCTTCTTTCGGCGCAATGAAATCGGCCAGGCTGCGGTTCGGCGTGTCGTCTTTCTTAATCATTTGCTGACGCAGGAAGTGTAGGGTGTTGAGCTTTTTGGTTCTCGACTCATCGGTATAAATTTCTACGCTGTCTCCCACCCGTGCTGCGGGGAAGAAGGCGCGTACGCCTTTGGGTTTGAACCAATCTTCATCGACAATTTTTTTCAGGATCGCTTGTGCATCGTTGAACAATTCCCGCGCTTGATCGCCCGTTGCGCCTTCTTTTTCGAGGATGGACGGGTATTTGCCTTGTAGCTCCCACGTCCAGAAGAACGGGGTCCAATCGATGTAGGGCACGAGTTCGGAAACGGACAGCTCTAGAGTTTGGGTGCCGAGCGATTGGGGCGTGGGAGGAATATATCCTTTCCACGCCTTGGAAAGGGCATGGTTGCTGCGCGCTTTTTCTAGGGGATGGAACTCGCGGACTTTTTGCGAGGCTTCGTGTTGTTCGCGGATGGCCTTGTATTCAAATTTTACGGCCGCCCTGAATTTTTCGTCGCCACTCATAATCGATTGCACCATGGTCACGGCGCGGGAGGCATCGAGCGAGTGCATGGCAAGTCCGGAATATTCCGGTGCAATTTTTACTGCGGTGTGTTTTTTGCTGGTGGTGGCTCCTCCGATGAGCAGGGGGATCTTCATGCCTTCGCGCTCCATCTCTTTTGCCACGTGTACCATTTCATCCAGCGAGGGCGTAATCAGGCCGGAGAGTCCAATAATGTCGGCCCCCCATTCCTTGGCTTCCTTGAGGATGGTATCCCAAGGAACCATGACGCCGATATCCTTCACCTCGTAGTTATTACAGGCGAGGACCACACCGACAATATTTTTGCCGATGTCATGCACATCGCCTTTCACCGTGGCCATTAGAATTTTTCCGGCACTGGTCTTTTTTCCGCCCTGTTCCGCATCCATGAACGGGAGGAGGTGGGCCACGGATTTTTTCATGACCCGCGCACTTTTCACCACTTGCGGCAGGAACATTTTCCCCTCGCCAAATAGGTCGCCCACCACGCCCATGCCCGCCATGAGGGGGCCTTCGATGACGTGCAACGGGCGGTCATATTTCAGTCGGGCTTCTTCGGTGTCTGCGACAACAAAGTCAACAATACCTTTCACCAGTGCGTGTTTCAGGCGCTCTTCCACGGTGTCTTCGCGCCATGCGGCGGTTTCGACGACCTTCTTGGTGACTCCGCCTTTCGCTTTCAGGCGTTCGGCATAGTCAATCAGGCGCTCGGTGGCATCTTCGTCGCGATTAAGCATCACGTCTTCGACCGCGGTCATAAGATCTGGAAGAACCTCGTCGTACACTTCGAGCATGCCGGCATTCACGATGGCCATATTGAGGCCCGCTTTCATGCCGTGATACAGGAAGGACGCATGGATGGCTTCGCGAACGCGGTTATTGCCGCGGAACGAGAACGAGACGTTGCTGATGCCGCCGCTGACGGAGCATCCAGGCAAGGTGTCTCGAATGACCTTGGTGGCTTCGAGGAAGGAGGTGGCATTAATGCGATGCTCCTCCATGCCGGTGCCAATTGGGAACACGTTGGGGTCAAAAATGATGTCGGTTGGGTCGATGCCGATTTCGTCGACCAAAATGTTATAGGCCCGGGTGCAGATGGAAATGCGGCGTTCGGTGGTGTCGGCCTGTCCGGTTTCGTCGAAGGCCATCACGACCATGCCGGCGCCATAGCGCTGGATCAAGCGGGCGTATTTTCGGAAGGGTTCTTCGCCTTCCTTTAGGCTGATCGAGTTGACGATTGCTTTGCCCTGAACACACTTCAGTCCGGCCTCGATGACGTCCCATTTGGAGGAGTCGATCATGATGGGGACTTTGGAAATGTCTGGCTCGGAGGCCACCAGGTTCAAAAATTTAACCATCATGGCTTTGGAGTCAATCAAGCCTTCATCCATGTTGATGTCGATAATGTTGGCGCCGTTATCGACCTGCTGGCGAGCAATCTGCAGAGCGGCTTCCAGATCGCCTTCGCGAATGAGGCGGGCAAATTTGGGCGAGCCGGTAATGTTGGAGCGTTCGCCGACCATCACGAGATTCATTTCTGGCGTAATGCGCAGGGGTTCGAGTCCGCTGAAGCGCGGGACTTGGTCGGGTTGCGACGGAACGCGTGGCGGATATTTTTTCACAACATCGGCCATGGCTTTGATATGCGCCGGGGTGGTTCCGCAGCACCCGCCCCAAATATTGGCGAGGTTGTGTTGGGCAAAGTCATCGTAGGTTTTGCTCATGTCGTCCGGTGTGTCGTCGTATCCGCCAAAGGCATTCGGCAGTCCGGCATTGGCATAGATGCTGATGTAGCATGGGGCCACTTCGCAAAGTTCTTCGAGGTAGGGGCGCATATCTTCGGCACCCAGCGCGCAGTTGAGTCCCACGGAAATGGGTTTGGCGTGTTCAACACTGTACCAGAAGGCGGTGGGGGTTTGGCCCGAAAGGGTGCGTCCGGAGCGGTCGGTAATCGTGACGGAAATCATGATGGGCAGACGTTTGCCGGTTTTTTCAAAAACCTCTTCAACGGCATAAAGTGCCGCTTTGGCGTTGAGAGTGTCGAAGATGGTTTCGACGAGCAACACATCCACGCCGCCGTCCAGCAGGGCTTCCGTTTGTTCGAAATAGGAGGCCACGAGATCGTCGTAGGTTACGGCGCGGTACCCCGGATCGTTGACATCCGGTGACATGGAGGCGGTCCGATTGGTGGGGCCAATGGAGCCCGCCACAAAGAGGGTTCGTGTGGGGTCTTTTTTTAGAACGCGCTCTACGGCGCGGCGGGCCACCAGGGCGGCCTCAATATTCAGTTCGCGGACAAGCGGTTCCAAGTTGTAGTCGGCTTGCGAAATGGCGGTGGAACTGAAGGTGTTGGTTTCAATGATATCTGCACCGGCTTCGAGAAACTTCACGTGAATATCTTCGATGAGTTTCGGCTTGGTGATGGTGAGCAGGTCGTTATTGCCCTTGAGATCGGAGTCGTGTTTGGCAAAGCGCTCGCCGCGAAAGTCGGCTTCTTCCAGCGTATGCTCCTGGATCATGGTGCCCATGGCGCCATCCAGCATCAGCACGTTATGTTGCAGGAGGTCGGCAAAGTTTTGCCCACCAAGCTCGGTGTAGACTGGTTTAAATTTTTCGTTCATAGCATCCTCTAATTTTCCAACGCTTGGAACTGTATATATCCGTTTATCCGGATATTGCAATATAAAATGTTCTGCTTTGTTTTATGGGGTGTTTTGTCGGTTTTGGCAACGGTGAAAATCTTTTTTGGGTTTCCGCGGGTTGGAAAAATGGATGAATGGGGAGTCGATGTCTGCTTCGAGGGCTCCCGCCGAAGTTGATGCGGTGAAATCGGGAACCCGAAGGGGAGCAATGATGACGGTGAAAATTACCCAAGGGGTTAAAATAAAAATCAGACGAAAGTACTGCGTTTGTTGGCTAAATCTCCATTTTCTTCCTGTCTACTGCTTTTTATCGGTTAATCGAGATCGGAGGCACGTCTGATGCTCTGGGTCCCGTATTTCTCTTTAATGGCGTCGGCGGCTTGGCTGAGTCGGCTACGTTTTTCATGTTCGGTGGTGTCGGGGGTCTCGAATAGGTTCATTTGGAACGTTTGTGGCGCATCGGTTTCGGTGAGGCCGCTCGTGCCGAAACCAATCAGGCGCACGGGTCGATGCTGAAGATGTTCGTTGAGGAGTTCCATGCCGACTTCGCGCAGGGTGGTGTCGTCGGAGCAGGGGATGGAGAAACGGGTTTGGCGGGTAATGGTGGAAAAGTCGCCCCAGCGAATTTTAAGATGGGCCACGCGGGCATAGAAGCCGGCTTTGCGGAGGCGCCCGCCGACTTTGTCGATGAGCCGTTTATAGGTGGCTTCGATTTGTTCACGATGGATGGCATCTATGCCGAAGGTCGTTTCGTTGGAAATACTTTTTTCGTCGACCTTGCCCACGATCTTGCGCGTATCTATTCCGTGGGCGAGCCGGTGGAAAAGATGGGCGGAGCGCGTGCCGAGGGTTTTTTCCAAGCGTTGGAGGTCGAAGGTTTGTAGTTTTCCAAGGGTTGGAATGCCGAGCGCGAGGAGTTTTTTCTGGGTGACTTTTCCGACGCCCCACATGCGGCCGATGGGCAAGGGGGCAAGAAAGGCTTCGATGCCGGGTTGATCAAACGGAACGACGGTGAGGCCATCGGGTTTGTTTTGATCGGAAGCAATTTTGGCCAGAAACATATTGGGTGCCACTCCGACGGAGGCGGTGAGATGGACGTGCTCTTGTATGTCGCGGCGGATTTTTTCGGCAATGGTTGGGCCGTCGCCAAAGAGCCGGCGGGCTCCGGTGACCTCGAGAAAGGCTTCGTCGATCGACAGCGGTTGGACTAGTGGGGTATAGGCCTCGAAAATCCGCATGATCTGGCGAGAGGCCTCTTTGTAGTTCTCCATGTGGTTCGGAACAAAGATGACGTGTGGGCACTTTTGTTTGGCAATGCGCGAGGGCATGGCAGAGTGAATACCATATTTTCGGGCTTCGTAGGACGCCGCGGCCACGACTCCGCGCTGATCGGCCGCCGCGCCGACGACCACCGGTTTTCCTCGCAGTTCGGGATGATCGCGCTGCTCGACGGATGCAAAGAAGGCATCCATATCGACATGTAAAAAGGTGGTTGGCGGATTTTTCATGTTTTTGGCGTCGGGACATCTCGGCGTCGGTTAATGCTTTTCATCAAGCAAATATTAATTAAACTGTTTAATAATTAACATATAGAACACACGGTTGGTGCCATGGAAGATAAAACATATTCTCACAACGAGCGGTCCGATGCCCGTGACGTTGTCCTTGATTTAAATTTTGTGCCTCAGTGGGCTCGGAAGTCTCCGGGTGAAAACCACTATTCCAAAAAGGAATATCGGGAACCCCGGCGGCGCGATGATCGGCCCCGGCGCGATGGCCCACGTCCTGAAGGTCGCGGCGATAGTCGCCCGCGTCGTCCGCAACCCGACCGTCGAGACGAGCGGCGAGGCGAACGCTCCGAACGGCCGGAGGGCCGCCGTGAGCCGCGCGAACCGATTAAGGAGCTTCCTCTGTCGGTCTCTTTTCTGCCCGAACAAAAACGCCTTGCTTCGCTGGTGCGACAGATTCACCACACACGTCGCGCGTTTCCGCTGATGGATTTGGCCAACTTGTTGATTCATGATTCGGAAGGCTATCTGGTTAAGATTGAGGGCAATAAAGAGACGCCGGATTTTGTGTTGTTCCAATGCAAAAAATGTAAAGCGGTCACCTCGACCGAAGCCCTGATGACGCAGCATGTGATGTCGAAGCATCTGATGGATGTGTATGAAAAGGAAGAAATTCAGGCGGAGCCGCCAGCCGGTAATTTTCCGGGTGTGGCGCGGTGCCGTAAAACGGGCCTGTTGCTCGGGCCGCCGAATCACCACAGTTATAATGCAAAGGTGGCCGAGGTTCACTCCGCGAGTTTTGCTCATCTGACTCTTGACGATTACAAGCGGACTCTTGAAATCGTTAAAGACGAAGAGCTGGTGGAACAGTGGAAGGAAGAGAGCCGCAAGCAGACCGTTTATAAATTAAAGGCAGATCCCGATGCGGAGCCGGTGGATCGGAAGCGTGCCGAAAATGATTTCGCCAAGAAGGTGCCTTCCTTGTTTGAGCGAACGCATCGGGCTGTGGTTCCTTCAAAAATTTCTCAGTCCTTGGAGGATCGGGATATTACGCATGCGATTAAACGGGTGTGGGGAAAGGAGAGCCGTTTCCCCCTTTCGATGTCGTTTGCGATGCGGGCAGCATTCCGCCATATGCATTTGTATCTGTTTAAAGCCGGAAAGATTAATTTTGTGACGCATATTAAACCGAACCCGGTGAATCCGGCCGATACGGTTTCGAATATTGCCGAAGTGTTGCTGTTCCTGAAGGAAAATGCGGGGTCCACGCGTATGCATCTGTTGGAGGTGCTACATCCCGGTGTTGATCCCCAGTCGCAGGAGGCCAAAGATGCGCTCCAGCCGCTCGGTTGGCTGATTGAGCGCGGGCATATTATCGAATTCTTTAACGGAACGTTATCGACTCCGCTGGGTCGTCGCCGCCGTTAATCCAATTCTGGTTGCTCATACGATATGGAGGGCCGGAGGCCCAATTGCTTGAAACTCAGTTGCATGACCTGCTCAATCACGAGCGGGTCTTTTGCATATGCGGGGGTAGCAATTTCTTTGAAGGGATAATCGATGAGGGCACCCGAGAGCTCTTTTGCTTCTGCATTCAGCGCGGCCTCGGCATAGGTGCTTCCCATTTTTTCTGGAGTAATGGAGAAAAGCGCTTGGATGGTGGAGATGTTTTTTATCCATTGCGGCAGATCAGGAAAGCGGTGCAGGTCGAGCTTGGCTTGGGTCACGTTAATGCAGTTGGCGGTGACCATGGTTCCGGTCAGCTGTTGCGAAAGCCAGCGAGAGTGCATGATCTGCGCGAGTTTGGATTGGTAGTAGGCTTTGGCCACGGAAAAGGAGCGGTTTCTAAACATGGGATCTTTCAGATCCACCGTCTGAAAGGGATGCATGAGCAATCCCTTGGAAAAAATGTTGAGAATTCGCCCCTGCGGACTGGTGATGAGGCGGTCCATCAGTCGGTCGGCGAGTAGGATGGGGGCAAGGTGGTTGGTAAACCAGATCCGTTCAAAACCATCGGCGGTCATTTCGCGGTCGATTCGGGAGAGATCGAAGTCCGCCGCGTTATTGATTAGCACATCGATGGAGTCGAACGTGTGGTGAATCCAATCGGTGAAGTTGTGAATGCTTTGGCGCGATGCGAGATCGAGCGGGCCGATGTGGGTATTGCCGCCGATTTCCTGTTGTGCACGTTTTGCTCGTTCCGGATTTCGACAGGCCAGGATGACTTGGTGGCCTCGGTCGGCGATCTGTTTTGCGGCCGCCTTTCCGATGCCTGAGTTTGCACCTGTTATGATGACGGTTTTATACTGCATTCAGGGAAACTAAATGAATTGAAGGCGCGCGGCAATATTCCAGCGGGTGGAACGTTCTTTTTTAAGCGTTGGAGGCGGTGCTTGACGAATCAGAGACGAGTGCGCATTGTTTCCGTTTATTTGAATAAGGAATCTTCCAATGGTTGGAAAGCAGATCCATAGAGTTTTTTTACTGGTGGTTGCGGGCACGATGGTGGCTGGAGCAATGGACTATCAGCGAGAGCGGTATGACGTGATTATTGAGCGCTCTCCCTTTGGTGAAGATCCGAGCCTTGCTCGGCAGCAAGATCTGGACGAAATGAAAAATGCCAAAGTTGCGGCCGATGCCGCGAAGAAGATGGAAAAGGAGATGCGCCTTTGCTATTTGCTGGAAGCTGAAACGGGCGATATTCGTGCTGGGTTCCAAAACCTGAAGGCGCAGACTGGCGAGCCGAAAAGTATTATGCTGCGAGTGGGTGAGAGTTTTAATGGGATGAAGCTTTCTTCGGTTAATATGGAAGAAAATAGCGCAACGCTTGCTATTAATGGCAAGAAAGTGACTTTTGAATTGGCGACCGCTAGTGCGGCACCTGCTGCGAAGGTTGCCGCTCCGTCTGCCCGCAGGTTTGGGGGCGGGTTTCGTTCGGCACCGGTTAAAGAGCCACAACCCGAGCTGACCGCGGAAGAAAAGAAGATTAAGCGTGCCGCGCTTACTGAAAGACTGCGACATGCCCAGATGGAGATTCTTCGTAAAGGTCAGCCTGCTCTTCCCATTGCGCTCACGCAGGAGATGGATGATCAGTTGGTGGCCGAAGGAATTCTTCCTCCCAATTAGTGCGTGATGCTGGGAGGGGTGATGACTCCTCGCAATGCTCTGGGGGCTGAACGTGCGTATGGCTCGCGCACGCTACGTTTCTTCAGAGCCGTCTTCTTCGGTGACGCGGAGGATTTCATCCATGGTGGTGACTCCGTTGAGTACTTTGTCCCAGCCATCATCGCGCAGAGTTTTCATGCCATTTTCTTCCAGTGCCTTGGCTTTGATTTCCGCAGCGGAAGCGTGTGCAATGATAAGAGGGCGAATTTCATCGGTGATATGTAGGATCTCAAAGATGCCGGTACGGCCTTTGTATCCGTTTCCGCGGCATTCATCGCATCCGACGGCTTCATAGATCGGACCTTCGTTGGCTAAGCGTTCGATAGGGAAATTGTGTTCTTTTAAGAACTCTTCGTCTAGTTCTACCGGCTGTTTGCAGGAGTTGCAGAGGCCTCGCACCAAACGCTGGGCCACGATACCTTCTGCGGAAGAGGCCACGAGGAAGGGTTCAATGCCCATATCGAGTAGACGTGTTATCGTGCTGGCGGCATCGTTTGTATGAATGGTGCTGAATACCAAGTGGCCAGTTAAGGCAGCACGAATGGCGATTTCAGCCGTTTCTTTGTCTCGAATTTCCCCGACCATGATCACATCCGGATCCTGGCGAAGGAAGGTGCGCAAGGTGCTGGCAAAGGTCAGGCCGATTTCTGGACGCATCTGAACTTGGTTTACGCCTTTCATTTCGTATTCGATGGGATCTTCGGCCGACATGATCCGTTTGTCGACAGAGTTGATCGTGTGCAACCAGGCATATAATGAGGTGGATTTCCCGGATCCGGTCGGGCCGGTCACCAGTAGGATGCCGTGCGGACGGGTAATCATTTTTTTCAGCATGGAGCTGTCGTGGTCATTCAGGCCGAGGTCGGCCATGGTGACGAGTCCGCCTCCGCGCATCAATAGGCGCAGGCTGACCGATTCGCCGTAGACCGTTGGCATGGTGGAAACGCGGACATCAATTTCGGCTCCCTTGACTCGTACGCTGATGCGACCATCCTGCGGCAGGCGTTTTTCGGCAATGTCCATGTTGGCCATGACTTTAAGGCGAGAAATGATGGCCGACTGGAATCGTTTGAGCTGAGGGGGCATGGGGGTTTCATGCAATACGCCATCGACTCGGTATCTGATGCGTAGGTCCATCTCCATGGGCTCAATATGAATATCGGTTGCACGGTCTTTATAGGCTTCCCAGATAATCTGGTTTACAAATTTAACCACCGAGGCTTCTTGGTCGAGTTCGCTGAGATCTTGTTTTAGGAAGGTATCATCGTCTTCAAGATCGAGAGCGCCATCTTCCATCATTTTATCAAGCGTTTCAGCCCCGACGCCATAGAACTGTTTGGCAGATATTTCAATGTCTTCCGTTGGGCTGAGCACAAAGCGGATGCGGCATTCAGCTGCCAGACGGAGGGCATCGATCAGGCCGGGGGTAAAGGGGTCGCTCGTGGCGACGTTCAGGCAATCATTTTCGGAGCTCAACGGAATGACGTTGTATTGAAAGATGGCTTTGGTCGGCAACTTTTCTAGCACATCGTTTTCAATTTCAATATCCTTCAGCCGCAGGAGTGTGAGATCCATCGCTTCTGCCAGCTTTTCCAAGAGGGGTTCTTCTTTGACGTCGCTTCCATCGAGGAGGGCTTTGCAAATTGGCAGCCTATTTTCGCGCGCTTCTCGGATGATCTTTTGGAGAAGTGTATCTTCAAAAAGTCCTGTGGCAGCGAGGAGATCGTGGATTCTAGTATTTTTTGTCAGCATATTGAAAATAGTTTGCCATCCCATCTTTGGAAAAAGCAATAGATTATTGGTTTAGTATCGGAGTCTAACTAACGGGAAATACCCGATTTTTATTGCCTTGTTTTTTATGCAACGGTCGTGCTTTGCATGAATCAGTTGATATATAAAGCAGTAGGACCTGAAGAAAATAGAGTTTAAGTCGTGCGCGTGGTGCTTTCGATCTGTCTTGAGGGTGCCTGTTTCTCCACATTACTTCGATTTGGCTCCTGCAGAGTACGCGCTTGTGCTGGCAGGGCTTCTGTTTTGTGAAAAACTAGGCCTCAGTATTTTTTGGGATCACGTAGGTGAAGGTGTAATGACACATTTTATCATGTAGTATGATTTGTACGTGGCCTGGGTTGACGGGAGTCGTGCAGGGGTTTGTGAGGCTTGAATTGGGATGACCCGTCGGTCGCTTTGTTGTTTTGTGGAGGGCCGTTTTGGGAGAGATGCAGGGGGTTTCTTTTGCCGTTGAATGATGCGTTTTCAAAGCGGGAGCATTTTGGGGACTCAATTGGGCTTCCAATGATGGGAAAATTCACCATATTCGTCTCTTCGTGGGTGGACGCGAGAGGAATGCTCTTTTCGGTATTTTTCGGTTACAGGCGCAGTGATGTTAGAATAGTGAACTTTTTTTAGATCTGGGGTTGACTCTGTCGAGGGGTTCTATATATTGCGCCGTCTTATTCGCCAGACCTACTCGTGACGGCCGATGAGATTATTTTTGTAGGAACAAGCTTGGTGAGTGCATTTATTACCGGTGTGCAACGAGCTTGTTTGTCTGTTTTTGGATAAACATGCCCATGTAGCTCAGTTGGTAGAGCGCATCCTTGGTAAGGATGAGGTCAGCAGTTCGAATCTGCTCATGGGCTCCATTTATTCGATTTTTAAGTAACAGTATTAAACTGAGCAATATCAGGAGGTAAATAAAATGGCTAAAGACAAGTTCGAACGGACAAAACCCCATGTAAATGTGGGCACGATTGGTCACGTTGACCATGGTAAAACTACTGTAACCGCATCCATCACTTGCGTACAGGCGGCTAAAGGGCTGGCTGAATACATCGCATATGACAGCGTTGCTAAAGCGTCAGAATCCCAGGGTCGTCGTGACCCCACTAAGATTTTGACCATCGCGACTTCGCACGTTGAGTACGAATCCGATAAACGTCACTACGCCCACGTTGACTGCCCGGGCCATGCTGACTACGTTAAAAACATGATCACCGGTGCGGCCCAGATGGACGGCGCAATTTTGGTGGTTGAAGCTCCGTCGGGCCCTATGCCTCAGACGCGTGAGCACATCCTTCTGGCCCGTCAGGTTGGCGTTCCGAAGATTGTTGTTTTCCTTAACAAGTGCGATCTCGTCGATGACGAAGAATTGATCGAACTCGTTGAAATGGAAATTCAGGAATTGCTCGCTAAATATGATTTCGAAGAAGATTCCCCGATTATTCGTGGTTCTGCTCTCGGTGCCATCAGCGATCCGTCTGGACCGGGTGCACAGTGCATTCAGGATCTGATGGAGGCACTTGACTCTTGGATTCCAGAGCCTGAGCGTGTTACTGACCTGCCTTTCTTGCTTCCGATTGAAGATGTGTTCTCTATCGAAGGTCGTGGCACCGTGGTTACGGGTCGCGTTGAACGTGGTATCGTTCATACCGGCGATACCGTTGAAATCATCGGCCTCAAGGATACGGCAACTACTACCTGCACGGGTGTTGAAATGTTCCGCAAGATTCTCGATGAGGGTCGGGCTGGTGACAACGTTGGCGTTCTGTTGCGTGGTACTAAGAAAGAAGACGTACAGCGTGGTCAAGTTCTGGCCAAGCCAGGCACCATTCTTCCGCACACCCAGTTCATGGGTGAAGTTTATGTTCTGTCCAAAGATGAAGGCGGACGTCATACTCCGTTCTTTAAAGGTTATCGTCCACAGTTCTACTTCCGTACAACGGACGTGACGGGTGATATTCAGCTGCCGGAAGGTATTGAGATGGTAATGCCGGGTGATAATATCACGATGGACGTTACGCTGATCACACCGATCGCGATGGAACAGCATATGCGCTTCGCAATTCGCGAAGGCGGCCGCACCGTTGGTGCCGGACGTGTTATCGAAATCGTCGCGTAACTTCGATGATCAATTTGGGGCAGGCAGGATGTTTCCTGCCTGTAACCCATCTGAACTCTAATAGGACAATACCATGCCAAGAGATATTATCACTTTGGCCTGCACCGAGTGCAAAGAGCGCAACTACACGGGGACCCGCAATAAGAAGCTGGAAACCGGTCGTCGCGAGATCAAGAAGTACTGCCCCCGTGATAAGCGGCATACTCTTCATCGCGAAACGAAGTAGTTGATTCAACTTTAGGACAGGACGGTAGTTCAATTGGTAGAGCACCGGTTTCCAAAACCGGCTGTTAGGGGTTCGAGTCCCTTCCGTCCTGCCACTTATTTGATAACTGGAAAGCAATAATGGATAAACAAAACTTTAGCGTAGGTGCTCTCAAAACCTTTCTTGGAGAGGTGAAGGTCGAGTTGCTGAAATGTTCATGGCCCACCCGTAAAGAACTGTTTGGTCAGTCTCTGGTGGTTATTATCTCTGTCATCGTTCTCGGCGCTTTTGTTGGGCTCTGTGATGTGGTGAACATGAATTTGTTGCGCTTTATTATTCGTTAGTTTATTCAGTAGGGATTATTTAATATGCCAAAACAATGGTTCATCCTACATGCGCTTTCCGGTCACGAGCTGAAAGTTCAAAAGAACATCGCCAGCCGCGTGCAGCAGGAAGAAATGGAAGATTTGATCGGTGAGGTACTCATTCCTTCCGAAAAAGTCTCAGAAGTTAAACAAGGCAAAAAAACAACGGTCAACCGTAAGTTTTTCCCCGGCTACTTGTTGGTTAATATCAACTTGTATGACGAAGGAAATGTACTGAATGCCGAAGCCTGGACTTTTATACAGAACACGCCGAGTGTTATCGGCTTTCTTGGCGGTGTCAAACCCGCTGCGATGAGCGATGCTGAAGTAAGTAGCATTGTGAATCAAATCGAAGAGAAGAAGGAAGTTGTTGCGCCGAAAGTGATGTTCGAGCCAGGCGAAACCGTTAAGGTTACGGATGGACCGTTCACCAGCTCCAGTGGAGTGATCGACGAAGTTGATCCAGAGCGTGGTGTTCTAAAGGTACTAGTTTCTGTCTTTGGTCGGGAAGCTCCGGTGGAGCTCGAGTACTGGCAGGTTGAACGTTCGGCCGAATAAATTTGATTGAGGATTGTTATGGCTAAAGAAATTACAGGCTATATTAAGTTACAGATCCCTGCAGGAGGAGCAAATCCTGCGCCGCCAGTCGGGCCCGCATTGGGTCAGCACGGCGTTAATATTATGGAGTTCTGTAAGGCATATAATGCCGCAACGCAGAGCCAGGCGGGTCTGGTTATTCCGGTGGTTATCACCGTATATAAAGACCGAAGTTTTTCGTTTGTAACGAAGAGCCCTCCTGCCGCAGTTTTGCTTAAAAAAGCAGCGGGTCTTGCTAAAGGGTCCGGCGTGCCGAATCGCGATAAGGTCGGTAAAGTAACCCGCGCTCAAATCGAAGAGATCGTTGAGCTTAAGAAGGACGACCTGAATGCAAATGACCTTGATGCCGCAGTTCGTATCATTGAAGGTACTGCGCGCAGCATGGGAATAGAGGTGGAATAAATGGCTATTCACGGAAAAAAATATACCGCAGTTGCGGAGAAGGTTACTCGGAGTAATGACTATAGTGTTGAAAGCGCTGTTGAATTTCTTCAGGAGAACCCTACCGCAAAGTTCGACGAAACATTGGAATTTGCTTTCCGGATGGGTGTAGACCCTTCTAAGTCCGATCAAGCAATCCGCTCTACTGTTGCTCTTCCGCACGGTACCGGTAAAGATGTTCGCGTCATTGTTTTTGCAACTGGTGACGCCGCAGAAGCAGCCCGCGAGGCTGGGGCTACTGAAGTTGGATTCGAAGACCTGATTAAAAAAGTGCAGGGTGGCTGGACCAATTTTGATGCCGCTGTTGCCACACCGGACGCGATGAAAGAAGTCCGTAAGGTTGCTCGTGTTCTAGGTCCTCGGGGTCTGATGCCGAATCCAAAAACCGGAACCGTCACAGATGATACTGCTGCCGCAGTGAATCAGCTGAAAGCCGGTCGCGTTGAGTTTCGTATGGATCGTAATGGAAACATTGCCGTTCCTTTCGGACGGCGTTCGTTCGAAAAGGCCGCGCTACTCGAAAATGCTCAGGCTATCGTGGACGCCGTTAATGGTGCCCGCCCTGCCAGTGCAAAAGGAACCTACATTAAACGTTGCACGATTTCCAGTACCATGGGTCCGGGACTCCGGGTGGCCCTCAAGGAAATCTCCGCATAGGGAAAGGTAAGGGTATTTAAATGAAACCTGAAGAAAAAGGCGTACGGCCGGAAAAAGTTGCTGAAGCTGCAGAGCTCGATGAGCGCGTAGCAGGAGCACTCTATATGATCATTACCGATTATACGGGAATGGACATGCCGACCACCACCGCTCTGAAAGATTCGCTGCGTGAAACCGGTGCATCGTTCAATGTCGTCAAGAAGACCATGCTTAACCGCGCTCTTACCATAGATGCAAAAGACCTGATGAAGGGTCAGACTGCAATGATCTATGGTGCAGGCGATGTGGTTGAAGTGGCTAAGGTCATCAAGAAATTTACCGCAGAAAATGCAAAGCCAGTTGTTACTGGTGGCTTTGTTGAAGGCAAAGCCGTTAGTGCTAGCGATTTTGTGGAACTTGCAAAGCTTCCTCCCAAGGATGTTATGCAGTCCATATTACTTGCTACTCTGCAGGCACCATGCACTCAACTGGTTGGCGTTTTGGATCAGAAAGTCACCAGTCTGGTTTACGTACTCAGCGCGGTAAAAGACAAAAAAGAACAAGAAGCATAATCACTATAACTTTGAATTAGATAGCAGTTCATTAGGAGGCACAAAATGTCTGAAGAAACAAATGAAGAAGTAGTACTCGAAGGTAAAATGGCAGAATTCGTTGATTGGGTTGAAACTATTTCGGTTCTCGAACTCTCTCAGCTTGTAAAAGCTCTTGAAAAACGTCTTGGCGTAACTGCGGCCGCTCCGGCAGCTGCAGTTGTGGCAGCTCCGGCTGCTGAAGCAGGTGGCGAAGCCGCTGCTCAGACTGAATTCGAAGTTGTTCTTACTGCTGCTGGCGGTTCTAAAATCCAGGTTATCAAAGAGCTCCGCGCCATCACTGGTCTCGGACTGAAAGAAGCGAAAGGTCTCGTTGATGCCGCTCCTACCAGCGTTAAAGCTGGTCTTTCCCAAGAAGATGCCGACGCGATGAAAGAAAAACTTGAAGGCGTTGGTGCTTCAGTCGAAGTCAAGTAATACGTAAGTATTACGAGCTTTGACAGATTGTGCCACCTTCGGGTGGCATGTGTTATGTTCCCCTTTGATACTCAAAGGGGAACATGCGTTATATCCATTAACAACCTGAAGGTGCGGAATGGCTGAGAGAAAAAACTTTGGTGTACTCACAGACGCGCTAGATGCGCCCGACTTAATTGAAATTCAACTGAACTCCTATAGGGACTTCCTACAACAGGACCATTCTCCATCCAAACGGAAGAAGATTGGTCTTCAGTCTGTATTGGGAGAAGCCTTTCCAATTGAGAGTTATGACGGGCAGATCGCCCTTGATTTTGTAAGCTACGAAATCAAAAAACCTAAACTTGAGCATTTAGAAGCGGTCCGCGAGGGAGAAACTTTTTCGGCACCTCTTTATGTGACATTCAAGTTGCGTGAGGGTGAAGATCTCCGCGAAGACACTTTATTCATGGGTGAAATCCCGCTGATGACAGATAGCGGAAGCTTTGTTATCAATGGTGCTGAACGTGTTATTGTGAGTCAGTTGCACCGTTCGCCAGGCATCTGTTTTGAGTCGTCGAAGCATGCAAATGGTTCGATACTTCATTCATTCCGGATCATTCCAGACCATGGTTCTTGGATTGAAGCCCAGTTTGATACCAGCGATTTAATTTATATCTATCTCGACCGAAAACGCCGCCGTCGTAAATTCTTAGCGTCCACGTTTCTTCGTGCTTTGGGCTATGAAAAGGATGAGGAAATCCTCGGCCTTTACTACAAATTTGCAGAGTTCTCCCTTTCCAAGAAAACCTTCAAGGAAGAAGATCTTGAGAATCTGGTGCTGTCTGATGACATCGTTGATGCCGATTCTGAATCCGTTATCGGTCGTCGCTACGACACGCTGACGGTCGATATGATTCAGCGTATGAAACTGGCCGGATACAAGAAGGTATCCGTCGTTAACGTTTCTTGGGATCAGGGACTCTTTCTTAAATCGGTACAGGCCGATACCACCCGCACCGTGGATGAAGCCCTTAAGGATCTCTACCAGAAGCTCCGTCCGGGCGATCCACCCACCACGGCATCTGCGCGTCAGATGATCAAACGACTGTTCTTTGATGAAGCTCGCTTCAGTCTCAGTCGTGTTGGGCGCTACAAGATTCAGCAGAAGCTTGGAATCGAAAGTTCTTCCCTTACATTGGAAGTGGAAGACGTGGTTGAAGCTCTCCGGTATCTGCTCATGGTTCGCATGGGTGAAGGTACGCTGGACGATATCGATCATCTGGGTAGCCGACGTATTCGTACGGTTGGCGAATTGCTCGAAGGGCAGTGTCGTGTTGGTTTAGCTCGTATTCAACGTCTTGTAAAAGAGCGTATGACGATCTTTGATACCACGGTTGACCGGCTCTCTTCTCAGAAGCTGATCAATCCGAAGGCGCTCTCTGCGGTAATTAAAGATTTCTTTGGTCGTTCGCAATTGTCTCAGTTTATGGACCAGACGAATCCCTTGTCGGAGCTCACGCATAAGCGTCGTCTTTCCGCATTGGGACCCGGTGGTTTGAATCGAGACCGTGCTGGCTTCGAAGTTCGAGACGTACACAGCTCGCATTACGGCCGTATTTGTCCGATTGAAACTCCCGAGGGTCCGAACATTGGTTTGATCTCCTCGCTGTCTACCTTTGCGAAGGTAAATGAGTATGGATTCATTGTTACGCCGTATCTGAAGTGTGCAAAAGGCAAAGTAAGCAAGCATCTCGATTGGCTCACCGCCGATGAAGAAGAGCGCTATGTGATTGCCCAAGCCAACGCTCCGTTGGATGAAAAAAGCTGCTTCATCAATGAACGGGTAATGGTTCGTGTTCGTGGTGACTTCATTGAGGTTCCTCCTGCAAAAGTTCAGTATATGGATGTGTCGCCCAAACAGGTGGTATCCATTGCGGCGGGTTTGATCCCGTTCCTAGAGCACGATGATGCGAACCGCGCATTGATGGGCTCGAATATGCAACGTCAGGCGGTTCCGCTGATGAAAGCAGAGCGTCCGTTTGTGGGCACTGGGATTGAAGGCCGTTTGGCCCGAGACTCTCGCGTACTTGTTATCGCAAAAGAAGCCGGTAAGGTTGCTTATGTTTCTGCGGAGCGCATTGTTATTTCCAAAGATGGGAAGATGCCGGAGAAAAAAGGCAGCAAAGATGCTCAGGATTATGAGCTGCGTAAGTTCATGCGTTCCAATGCCGGGACCTGCCTTAACCAGCGTCCGTTGGTTAAAGTTGGCCAGAAAATCGCCGCTGGCGATGTGTTGGCGGATGGTTCTGGTACTGATGAAGGTGAATTGGCGCTCGGTAAGAATGTGGTTGTGGCCTTTATGCCTTGGGGCGGTTACAACTTCGAGGATGCCATTCTGATTAACCAGAAACTGGTTCGTGAAGATGTTTACACCTCCATTCATATTCAAGAATTCGAATGCGGAGCTCGCGATACTAAACTCGGTCCGGAAGAAATCACCCGTGATATTCCGAATGTGGGTGAAGACGCTCTGAAGAATCTGTCGCACGACGGAATTATTCAGATCGGTGCTGAAGTTAAACCGGGCGATATTCTGGTCGGTAAAATTACACCGAAGAGCGAAACGGAACTGGCTCCAGAAGAACGTTTATTGCGTGCCATTTTTGGGGAGAAAGCAGCTGATGTACGAGATACTTCACTGAAAGCTCCTTCTGGCACCCATGGTATTGTGATGGATGTGAAGGTTTCCTCCAAAAGTAAGGGGATGGGAGGCGCCGCTCCGGCCGCTCCAAAGGATAAGCCGACTGATGTTAAGAAACTTCAGACGGAAATCGTTGACCGCCACGAAGAAGTGGTCACTCAGCTGACGGAAGATTTGACCGAAGCATTGTCGAACATCCTGCTGGGTGAAAAGATTCCACTCGACGTGATGAATACGAGCTCTGGGGATATCATTATTCCAGCCAATCGTAAGATCACCAAGACGCTCTTGCGCAAGCTGGCGGCGAATTATGAGCACGTTGAAATCGATCCGTCCCCGATCCGCATTAAGATCATGGGTATTATTGATGAATATCGTAATAAGTTCACGGAAGCGAAACAGGACAAAAATCGTTCGCTAGACCGCGCTGGAAATGGCGAAGAACTTGATGCCGGTATTGTGAAGTCCGTAAAGGTTTACGTTGCCGAGAAGAAGAAGCTCTCTGTCGGGGATAAAATGGCCGGTCGCCATGGTAACAAGGGTGTTATTTCCCGTATTGTTGCTGAGGAAGATATGCCGTTCCTTCCCGATGGAACTCCGGTTGATATTGTACTCAATCCGTTGGGTGTGCCTTCTCGTATGAATGTGGGTCAGGTGCTGGAAACTCATCTGGGTTGGGCGTGTAAGCATTTGGGTATGCATGCGGCCACTCCGATTTTCGACGGGATCTCAGAACAAAAAATTCGTGATATGCTCACTGAAGCGGGTCTTCCTGAGGATGGTAAAACGGAATTGTTCGATGGTCGTACGGGCGATAAATTTGAGCAACGTGTTGTGGTTGGTGTGATTTACATCCTGAAACTACATCACTTGGTCAGCGAAAAAATCCACGCCCGTGCCGTTGGTCCATACTCCCTCGTTACCCAGCAACCGCTGGGTGGTAAAGCCCAGTATGGTGGGCAGCGTTTCGGGGAAATGGAAGTGTGGGCGCTTGAGGCGTATGGAGCTGCCCATGCTCTGCAGGAAATCCTGACGGTGAAATCCGACGACATTGCCGGACGTACCCGTATGTATGAAGCGATTGTGAAGGGCGAAAACGTCCTTGACTCTGGTCGTCCAGAATCGTTCAACGTACTGATTAAGGAACTGCAGGGACTCGGACTGAATTTCCAGGTGAAAAACGAGGATGGCGAACCCATTCTATCCGTTTAGTCGCGGAATACCGATACCTACTATAATATACTGCAGGAGGAGCACCCGTGGAAAAAAATTCAAGCAATGTTGCGGATATCTTTGGCATCAAGAAACAGGAACAGAGTGACTATGCGAGCATCACGCTCGCATCACCAGAGTCAATTCGTTCCTGGAGCCATGGCGAAGTCAAGAATCCCGAAACGATTAACTACAGAACCTTCAAACCCGAAAAGGGGGGTCTGTTCTGTGAGCGCATCTTTGGTCCAATTAAGGACTGGGAATGCTCTTGCGGAAAATATAAACGCATCAAGCACAAAGGTGTGATTTGCGACCGGTGCGGCGTTGAAGTAACGTTGTCTCGAGTACGTCGTGAACGCATGGCTCATATTGAGCTGGCCGTTCCTACCTCGCATATTTGGTTCTTCAAGGCCACCCCGAGCCGTATGGGTCTTATTTTGGATATGACCATGCGGAATCTCGAGCGCGTTCTGTACTATGATAATTATATCGTGGTCGACGCGGGGGATACTCCTTTGAAAGACAAGCAGTTGTTGTCGGAAGAAGAATATCGCGAAGCGATGGACAACTACGGCATGGATAGTTTTGAGGCAAAAATCGGAGCTGAAGGGGTCCGTGAATTGCTAACAAAAATTAATCCAGCAGAAATGCTTGTTCAGCTTGAAGAAGCAATGATGAACACCCGCTCCAAACAGACCCGTAAAAAGCTGGTTAACCAGATGAAGGTCATGGAAGGTTTCATTAAATCCAACTCTCGTCCGGAATGGATGGTTTTGGAAGTGCTGCCGGTCATTCCTCCGGACCTGCGTCCGTTGGTTCCGCTGGAAGGCGGTCGTTTTGCGACGTCCGACTTGAACGACCTTTACCGTCGCGTCATCAACCGTAATAATCGCCTTCGTACCTTGCTTGCATTGAAGACTCCCGAGGTCATCATTCGTAATGAAAAACGTATGTTACAGCAGTCGGTTGACGCTTTGTTTGATAATGGTCGTCATGGCCGTGCGGTAACGGGTCCGGGTAATCGGCCGCTGAAATCCCTTTCAGATATGCTGAAAGGAAAACAGGGTCGTTTCCGTCAGAACTTGCTCGGTAAGCGTGTGGACTACTCGGGTCGTTCTGTAATTGTTGTGGGTCCGACCCTCAAGTTAAATCAGTGCGGTCTGCCGAAAAAGATGGCGTTGGTTCTCTTTGAACCCTTCATTATTCGTCGTCTGAAAGAGCGAGGTGTGGTTCACACTGTGCGTAGCGCGAAGAAGATGATCGAACGCGAAGTGGAAGAGGTTTGGGATATCCTTGAAGAGGTTACCCGAGGGCATACGGTGATGTTAAACCGTGCACCAACGCTTCATAGACTTTCGATTCAGTCCTTCCAGCCGATTCTGATTGAAGGAGAAGCCATTCAGTTGCATCCACTCGTTTGTACGGCCTATAATGCCGACTTCGATGGTGACCAAATGGCTGTGCATATACCGTTGTCGGTAGAAGCGCAGGTGGAGTCCAAGAGTCTCATGCTGGCCTCCAACAATATCTTCTCTCCGTCCTCCGGCAAACCGGTAACCACCCCGACACAGGATATCGCGTTGGGCATATATTTCCTTACGTCGGAATCTCAGACCTATCTGATGGAACGTAAGAAGGGTAAGAAGAAGACGGGGCATGAACATCTGCGGATGATGAACGATATTATGGAAGTGCACACCGCCTACGATGAAGGCGTGGTGAAGCTCCACGATCGTATTCGGTATCGCAATCCAGACTACCAGCGTGAAACCCGTAATGGAGATCAGGAACGCTCGGTTATCACGACCACGGTCGGACGGGTCTTCTTCAATGAAGTATGGCCGGATGAACTTGGCTTTGTGAACAAGACGGCCAGTAAAAAGGTGGTCGGGATTCTCATCGAGCAGTGCTACGAAATTTCAGGTCATGCCGTAACCGTAACGGTTCTCGACGATTTGAAAGACCTAGGGTATGAGCATGCAACCCGTTCGGGTATGTCTATCGGATTGTGCGATATGATCATTCCTCAGGACAAGGCGGGTATGGTTGCAGCTGCTCGTAAGGAAATCGACGGAGTTGAAGGGAAGCACCGCAAGGGTCTCATTACCGAAGGTGAACGCTACAATATGATCATCGATATCTGGACCGACACCAATGACCGGCTGACCAACAAGCTGTTCGATGTGCTGGAAAAGAACGATGACCCCTTAAATGTGCGATCTAAGGACGAGCTTAACCCGGTTTTTGTAATGGTGGATTCGGGAGCCCGTGGTTCTCGTCAGCAGATTCGTCAGTTGGCGGGTATGCGTGGCCTGATGGCAAAACCATCCGGGGAGATTATCGAACGTCCTATTCTGTCGAACTTCCGTGAAGGTCTATCTGTTTTGGAATATTTCATCTCGACGCATGGTGCTCGTAAGGGTCTTGCCGATACCGCGCTGAAAACAGCTGACTCCGGTTATCTGACCCGTAAGTTGGTGGATGTTTCTCATGATATCATTATCACCGAGGAAAACTGCCATACGCTTAACGGGATTGAGGTTGCTTCGATTACTGAAGGGGATGACGAACTCGTTTCCCTCGCAACCCGAATCATCGGCCGTACTGCATCGGAAGATATTTGCAACCCACATACGCTAGATGTGATTGTGGCTGCTGGTGAACTCATCGATAAATATTCCGCCCGCAAGGTGGAAAGTGCCGGTGTTGAGATGGTCATCATCCGTTCCGTTCTAACCTGTGAATCCCGTCGGGGGGTCTGCGCCAAATGTTATGGTAAAAACCTTGCGACTGGTAAAGTGGCCCAGCTGGGTCAGCCCGTGGGTATTATTGCCGCTCAGTCTATTGGTGAGCCTGGCACGCAGCTTACCATGCGTACCTTCCATATTGGAGGGACCGCTTCGTCCGTCTTTAAACAGCCGAAAGTTATCGCGAAGTCCGCTGGTATCATTAAATACGAAGGTATTCGTTCCGTTAAGGTGAGTGATAAGAACGTGGTGCTTAACAAAAATGGTAACGTTCTGATTGTCGACGATGAAGGTCGCGAACTTGAACGTTATGCCTTGGTGATTGGTGCGCTTGTTTCCATCGATGATGGTGGCGAGGTAAAAGCCAAGGAAACATTTGTTGAGTGGGACCCTTATTCGGTTCCAATTCTCTCTGAGCATGATGGTGTGCTTGAGTTTCATGACTTTATTGAGGGCGTAACCGTGCAGAAAGCGGTTGATGAATCCACGGGTATTGAAGGTCTAACGGTCATGGAGCATAAGGAAGACCTTCATCCTCAGATTGTGATTGTGTGCAAAGATGGAAGTAAGGGTTTCTACTCTATTCCAGCTGGCGCTCAGGTAATGATCAAGGAAGGCGATGCGATTAACGCGGGTTATACGCTTGCACGTACCCCGCGTAAAACGATTCGTACAAAAGACATTACCGGTGGTCTGCCGCGTGTAGCTGAACTCGTTGAAGCTCGTACGCCAAAAGAAGCTGCCGAGATTGCGAAAATCGAAGGTATTGTTGAGCTCGGCGGAATTGCTAAAGGTAAGCGAAAACTCATTGTTCGAGACACCGTTACTGGGGCTGAGGAAGAACACCTGATTCCGATGAATAAACACGTGATCGTATTCCCAGGTGACTTTGTTCATAAAGGTCAGCAGCTCACAGAAGGTCCGATTGTTCCGCAGGAACTGCTCGAAGTCTGTGGCCCGCAAGATCTGCAAGAATACCTCGTGAACGAAGTTCAGGCGGTCTATCGTCTACAAGGCGTGGAAATTAACGATAAACACATCGAAGTGATTGTTCGCCAGATGTTGCGTAAAGTTAAGATTACCGATCCGGGTGATACAGAGTTTCTTTGGGGTGAGCAGGTTGAAAAGCAAACCTTCCAGGAAGTCAACCAGAAGGCTGTTGCCGAAGGTCGTCGTCCGGCAGAAGCGTCTCCAGTTCTACTGGGTATCACCAAGGCTGCGCTTGAAACCGAGTCCTTTATCTCGGCGGCATCGTTCCAAGATACCACCCGTGTACTCACCAAGGCCGCAACACTCGGCATGGTGGATTCACTGCGTGGCTTCAAAGAAAACGTCATCATGGGTCGCTTGATTCCTGCTGGTACCGGCTTCCCGCTGTATCGCGATATTCGGCCCGTCAAGCTGGGTGATGAAATCTCGGTTGAAGATGTGCTGGGCGGCGATCCGCTAGCCTTTGCGGATGCTCCGTCTGAAGGCAACCGCTAACGGTTGGTTTCCAACCACTGGAAAAGCGTCCCTTTCGGGGCGCTTTTTTTGTTGGCGGCAAAGCTGCCTCATCTCATGCTGAACATTTTGTCAGTAAGGGCGCCGCCGGTTGAACGAAGTAATCCGCTGTAAAAATCCACGATGGGTAGTTGAACGTTAAATCTCAAGTTCAGAGTCATCCCGTGGTCAAATGCGCCGGTGGATTTCGCAAAAGGTATGCGCGATCTCAATTCCGTTCTGTCGGCTCGCTATATGCAATGTTAACTGGTTCAACCTAAGTCAAAGCAGGGGCCAAGTTGACTGCATATTTCAGATTAACCATCGAGGAGCTTTAATTCTTGAACCTTTTGAACTGGAAATCTAAAAGCATCGCACGCGATTGCTACCACCGAGAGGCAGAATTCAGTTGGATTCCAGATTCCATACCACCGGGGCACTCATTAAATGGGGTGGGAAATAGTAAGGCATTGGGTGAATAAACCTTTTAAATAGCTCGATTAGTGTCGTTTTTCCCGGAACGGATGTTCATAGTGCGCCGCCTATGAATATTCAACTTCCTAAAATTATCCAAGGTGGGATGGGCTTCGGGATTTCGGATTGGCATTTGGCCAGTGCGGTTTCTCAAATTGGGCAGCTGGGTGTCGTTTCTGGCACCGCACTTGATGCCGTATTGGCGCGTAAGTTAGAGGACGGAGATCCTGGTGGGCACGTCCGTAGAGCATTTAAATGCTTTCCTTTTCCCCGCATCGCTCAGCGCGCATTAGATGCCTTCTTTGTTCCCGGTGGTTTGCCTGCTGATAAACGATATAAACACACTCCCATGCATACGATTGCGGGGTCTGTTGAAGCAAGTGAACTTTGTGTGCTAGGTAATTTTGTTGAGGTGTTCCTTGCAATGGAAGGGCACGATCAGCCCATTGGTATTAATTATCTCGAAAAAATACAATTGCCGCATTTGCCTTCGATGTATGGAGCCATGTTGGCGGGTGTTTCTGTTGTGATCATGGGAGCGGGGATTCCACTTAGTGTGCCTGGTATTCTGGATTCATTATCGAATCATGAGCCCGTGGAATATCCGGTGGTAGTGAGTGGGGTAGATGGGGAGGTTGAAATTGTCAATGTATCGTTTGATCCTGCTCACCTGAATGAGGGGGCTCGGGGGCTGGATCGATTGATTCGTCCGGACTTCTTTCCGGTTGTGAGCACGGAGGTGCTTGCATCGATTCTGCTTAAAAAAGCGAATGGAAGTATTGAAGGTTTTATTGTGGAAGGCAATCTGGCGGGGGGGCATAACGCGCCGCCGCGGGGTAAGGGTGTGCTCAGTGAAGCGGGTGAACCAATTTATGGTCCGCGCGATAATGCTAAGCTAGAAAAGATTAAAAGTCTTGGGCTTCCGTTCTGGTTGGCTGGCTCCTGTGGTTCTGCGGAGGGTCTGGCTGCTGCGTTGGAGGCTGGTGCAGCGGGAGTGCAGGTGGGTACTTCTTTTGCTCTATGTAAGGAGTCGGGCTTGATTCCTGAAACGCGCCGCGAGTTGGTTCGGCAAGTTTTGGCCGGCGAGGCGAAGGTCTTTACGGATCCTGTGGCATCTCCAACTGGCTTCCCCTTCAAGGTGGCTGATCTGAAGGGCACTCTTTCGGATGAAAAACTTTATCAAGAGCGTCGCCGTGTTTGTGATATTGGGTTCCTGCGTACGCCTTATCGGCGTTCGGATGGTGCGATTGGTTATCGTTGCGCTGCTGAACCGGTTGCTGCATATGTGGCAAAGGGTGGGGCCGAGGCGGATACGGTTGGTCGTAAGTGCCTGTGCAATGCACTGGCCTCGGATATTGGTTATCCCCAGCGACTTAAGGGGGGCGCGACGGAGAAATGTTTGGTTACGATGGGGGATGACCTTGTGAACATCGGTCGCTTCTGCAATGGCGATCAGCTGGATTTTACAGCAGAAGATGTGATTCGTGTTATTTTGAACGAGAAGTAGATTTGAATAAACAGGGTGCCTCGCGGTTGTGTGGCAACCTCCAGCTTCTGGCTAGGCATAAAAAAAGCGTCCAAGTGGACGCTTTTTTTATAGCTAAGAAAGCTGGGCTTACATCGGTGTTACGTTAGTAGCACAAGGACCTTTCTGGCCCTGACCCACTTCGTAGGAGACCTTCTGGCCTTCATCGAGGGATGCATAACCGGAAACCTGAATTTCCGAGTGGTGTACGAACATATCGGTTCCGCCTTCATCTGGAGTGATAAAACCAAAGCCTTTTTCGGCGCTGAACCATTTAACTGTACCTGTATTCATCTGTATTTCCTTAATTGAATGAAACGGATTTCTACGCGCTTGGTGAGGATAAAGCGAAGGAAAACTTAAACTTTTTTTTGAACCATTTCCTCCGAGACCTTGGGGATTCCCTCCCCTTAGCTATTTAAGGGTTTTAATTGGTGCTGAAATATCTGAACTTTACGCTGGTTTTTATTCGGGGGTTCTATATGTTGCCTGTCCTTTCGCGCTGAATTGGTGATTGTGGGACGGTGTTTGATAAGCAACTGCTTAATCTACAGATGCTTAATGCGCCATCTTCATTTCGATGTGGCTGGCAGTTTCCGGCAGACGAAGGATGTAGGACCGTACTGCACCGGCAATCGGGTATCCGATCCGGATTAGGTTCCAATCTGAAATGTAGAGTAGGGGAATGTTTTCCCTGCTTCTACAGTTAAGTGCGAGGCAGTTTGCGGTTACAGGGTTTTCCAATGTTTGGAAGATCTATAGAATAGAGTGAAATAATTTTATGTTTCGCTTGCGGTGTAGGAGGTGGGTGACTACTGTCCTGCGCTTGTCTTTTTATAGGAAGGGATATTTATGCCTACAATCAATCAGTTAGTAAGGAAGCCACGTACGCTTCAGAAGAAGAAGAGCAAATCGCCAGCACTTGCGACTTGTCCCCAGCGCCGTGGAGTTTGTCTGCTCGTTAAAACGCAGACCCCGAAGAAGCCGAACTCGGCCCTTCGTAAAGTTGCCCGTGTTCGTTTGACCAATGGTCGTGAAGTCAACGCCTATATCGGTGGTGAAGGTCACAACCTGCAGGAGCATAGCATGGTTCTCGTTCGCGGCGGCCGAGTGAAAGACTTGCCGGGTGTTCGTTATCACATTGTTCGCGGTGCGTTGGACTGTCTCGGAGTAGAGGGACGTAAGCGTGGTCGTTCGAAGTATGGTGCGAAGCGCCCTAAATAAGGAAATTTGAGCTATGGCAAGAAGACGTAGAGCAGAAAAGCGCGAATTGATTCCAGATCCGCGCTATAATAATAAGACGGTAGCCTACATGATTAACTGCGTGATGGAGCGTGGGAAAAAATCGGTAGCCGCTAAAATCGTATATGGAGCCCTTGAAGATATTCAGGCTCAGCTGACAGACGAAGATCCCGTGCATGTATTTACGACGGCGGTTGAAAACGTTTCTCCGCGACTGGAAGTTAAGTCCCGCCGTGTCGGTGGTGCCACTTATCAGGTTCCGTTGGAAGTGAAGCCTAAGCGTCAGACCGCCCTCGCAGCACGTTGGTTGATCCAATTTGCGGCAAACCGCAAGGGTGTTCCGATGCGTAAAGCACTGGCGAACGAAGTCATTGACGCGTTCAAGGGTCAGGGCGCTGCCATCAAGAAGCGTGACGACACGCATAAGATGGCGCAGGCGAACAAAGCTTTCGCGCATTACCGCTGGTAAGACTTCGGTCTTATGCCAGTCCCATAGGAAATCCCCAACGGATGGGGGTCGCCGATTGAAAGGAAGGTTCCAATCATTGGAGCCTTCCGGTTATTGAAGAAAGAAATGAATAACACTGTGAACCAGAAGAACTCAAAAGCAAGTAAGGGCTCGGATTCCCAACGGGAAGCCGATGGTCGTGCGTATGCTTTGTCGACGGTTCGCAATATCGGTATTATTGCTCACATTGATGCGGGTAAGACCACCACCTCCGAGCGGATTCTCTATTATTGCGGTAAGGTCCATAGAATCGGTGAAGTCCATGACGGCACCGCAACGATGGACTGGATGATTCAGGAGCAGGAGCGAGGCATCACGATTACATCCGCTGCCACGACCTGTTTCTGGAATCATCATCAAATTAATATCATTGATACACCTGGTCATGTTGATTTCACCGTAGAGGTGGAGCGTTCCCTCCGGGTTTTAGACGGCGCTGTGGGCGTGTTCTGTGCCGTTGGTGGCGTGCAACCACAGTCGGAAACCGTTTGGCGTCAGGCCACGAAGTATAATGTGCCTCGTGTGGCTTTCGTGAATAAAATGGACCGCATGGGAGCTGACTTCCATAAAGTGGTCGATGAAATGCAGAGCCAGCTTAAGGCGCCTGCCGTTGCCATTCAGTTGCCAATTGGGGCGGCCGAAACGTTCACCGGTATGGTGGATCTAATCAAGATGCGGGCAATGACCTTCTCTGAGGAGGATATGGGTTCGCAGGTTGAATACATTGATATTCCTTCCGATCTTGCTGCTGATGCAGAAGCCTATCGGGCTGAGCTGATCGAAAAGGTTGCCGAGGTGGATGAGGAGCTTCTTGAAGCCTATATGGAAGACGTTGATGTCTCCGAAGAGGCCCTGATTGCTGCGGTGCGCCGCACGACCATTGCGAACGTAATTGTTCCTGTACTTGTTGGATCATCCCTGAAAAATAAAGGGGTACAACCCCTGCTCGACGCTGTTGTTTCGATTCTTCCGTCCCCGCTAGATGTCCCTGCGGTCACGGGGATTTCTCCCAAGTCCGAAAAAGAAATCAGGCGTGAAGCTTCCGACTTTGAAGCGCTGACAGGGCTCGTTTTTAAAATGACGACCGATAAGTTTGTCGGCAAACTGGCCTTTGTTCGGATTTATGCGGGCCAGCTTAAAAAAGGCATGAACATCTATAACCCGCGCACCAAAAAACGCGAACGTATCGGTCGCCTTTTGCGGCTACATGCCAACTCTCGTGAAGATATTGATGTGCTACAGGCCGGTGAAATTGGCGGTATGGTTGGGCAAAAATTATTCACCACAGGAGATACCGTCTGTGCTGAAAATGATCCGATTATTCTAGAAAATATTGAATTTCCTGAACCGGTAATTTCCATGGCAATTGAGCCTAAAACCACGGGTGATAAAGATGCTCTGGTTGCGGCGTTGCAGGATATGGCCGACGAAGATCCGACGTTTCATACTGCCATTCACGAAGAAACGGGGCAGACTATTATTGCGGGGATGGGCGAGCTTCATCTTGAAATCATTAAGGACCGCATCCTTCGTGAATATAAGGTGCAGGCCAATGCTGGCAAGCCGATGGTGGCCTATCGCGAATCTGTTTCGGGCAAAGGAGAGGGCTCCTTTACATTCGAACGCGAAATTGGGGGCGACACTCACTTTGCTGCGCTGACGCTCGCGGTACAGCCGAACACGACGGGTGCGGGAAATGTTATTTCTTTTGAGGTATCCAATAAAATTATCCCAGAAACCTTCCGTAAAGGAATTGAAGAGGGGATCGCTGATGCGCTCATGACCGGAGTGCTTGGTAACTTTGCCATCATTGATACGAAGGTGACCGTGATCGGCGGGCAGGCGAATGATACCGAATCCACTGAGGTTGCCTTCCGCTCGGCAGCGGTTATGGCACTTCGCGCTGCGGTATCGAATTCCGGTCCGGTTCTGCTCGAACCAATTATGCTTCTAGAAATTGAAGCACCTGATGAACACCTGGGCGATGTGATGGGTGATCTCAACAGCCGTCGTGGAAAAATCCGCGAAATTAAGGCGACAAATGATCTGCAGGTCGTGCAGGCGGATGTTCCGCTTGCCGAAGTTTTCGGATACGCAACTAGTTTGCGTTCCTTAACAAAGGGTAGGGCGAGCTATTCGATGGAACCGCAAGCGTTTGAACCGGTTCCTCCGAATATGACAGACGCTATCCTTAACCGTTAGAGAGAGATAAAAATCATGACAAATCAAAGAATCAGAATTCGGCTGAAGTCGTTCGATCACCGTGTGCTCGACGTTTCTGCCACTGAAATTGTCGAAACGGCACGCCGTACTGGAGCCCGCGTTGCAGGCCCAATTCCGCTGCCTACTCGTATTGAACGGTTCACCGTGAACAAAAGTCCACATGTGAACAAAAAAGCAATGGAACAGTTCGAGATCCGTACGCATAAGCGTCTGCTCGACATCATCGATCCCACCATCAAAACCGTAGATGAGTTGAAAAAACTCAACCTTCCGGCCGGTGTGGACATCTCCATTAAGATCTAGAAAGGAGCAAATCATGAAAGGTTTGATAGGAAAAAAACTCGGAATGACCTCCATCTATGATGAAGACGGTGTTGCAGTTCCGGTTACAGTGATTGAAGCTGGCCCTTGCGTTGTTACGCAACTTAAGGACAGCGATAAAGAGGGCTATAAAGCCGTACAGCTCGGTTTTGGCGATCAGAAAGCACAGCGTATGACCAAGCCAGCTCTCGGCCACCTGAAAAAATCAGGGGATGCTGTGAAGAGCATTCTTCGCGAATTTCGCGTTGAAGAAACGGATGTTAGCGTGGGTGATGAAGTTACTGCAGCCACCTTTGAAGGTGTTAACTACGTTGATATCACTGCAACGGGTAAAGGTCGTGGCTTTCAGGGCGTTGTGAAACGTTATAATTTTGCCGGCGGTCGGGCATCGCATGGTGGCGGATGGGTACGTCGTACGGGTTCCATTGGTATGTGTACTTTCCCGGGTCGCGTCTTTAAGGGCAAGAAAATGCCTGGTCAGATGGGCGACAAGCGCGTTACCACGCAGAATCTTAAGATTGTTCAGGTTCGTCCTGAAGAAAATCTGATTCTGGTTAAAGGATCTGTACCGGGCGCCAAGGGCGGTATCGTTACGATCAAAATCGCCCTCAAAAAGAAATAAGCGGGGATTATCATGAGTAAAATACCTTTGAAAAATGTTAAGGGAGAAGCTGTTGGCGACTATGAATTTGCTGACAATCTCCTCGTCCTCGATAAGGGCGACCAGGCCGTTCACGAAGCGGTTGTTGCATACAATGCACACCAACGTGCGGGTACGGCCTCCACTCTGAATAAGGGTGAAGTTCACGGTTCCGGTAAGAAACCTTGGAAGCAGAAAGGTCTCGGACGTGCACGTGCCGGTTATAAGCAGTCTAACGTATGGCGCGGGGGTCACGCTGCGCATGGTCCGTTGCCGCGTAAATACAAGAAGAAGCTCTCCAAGAAGGTCACAAAGCTCGCGTTTGCTCGCGCTTTCAGTGCCAAGATTGATCAGGGCGACATCACGGTAGTTGACGCATTGACTGTTTCTTCTCCGAAGACGAAAGAATTCGCCACAGTGCTGAAAAACCTCGGTCTGGACCGTGGCGCACTGTTCATCGTTGCTGAAGCCAACGAAAACCTGTTGCTGGCGTCGCGCAATATTCAGCGCGCTGAGCTTGTTGCGGCCAATCTGGTGAATACATACCAGATCCTCCGTCATAAGAGCGTCATCATCACCAAGGATGCCATGGCTGTGCTTGAAGCACGCATCGGCTAATCAGGAGATCAACGATGAAAAATTCAGCTGATATCATTAAAAAGATTTTGTTGACCGAAAAAGGAACCATGCTCTCAGAAGAGCAGAATAAATTTATATTCAAGGTTGCGATGGAAGCCAATAAAGTGGAAATCAAACGAGCTGTTGAAGAGCTCTTCAGTGTCCGTGTTATGGCCGTCAATACGATGCGCCGAAAAGGCAAGAAGAGGCGCCAGAGAACAGCTCAATACGGAAAAACTGCAGCATGGAAACGTGCCGTAGTTACATTAAATGCAGAAGACAGCATTAACTTGATCTAAGGAGTTTGTTGCAATGCCTTTGAAAGCACACAAACCGTACACACCAAGCCGCCGGCATATGGTGTTGTCCGATTTCGCTGAAATCACCAAGAGTAGCCCTGAGCGCTCGCTGATTAAAGCGAAGAAACAAAATGCCGGACGTAACAGCGCGGGTCGTATTACGGTACGTCATCGTGGGGGCGGGCATAAGCGCCGCTACCGTGTGATTGACTTTAAACGTAACAAGTTCGGTATCCCAGCGAACGTTGCTGCGATTGAGTATGATCCTAACCGTTCCGCTCGTATCGCGCTGTTGCATTATGCAGACGGTGAAAAGCGTTACATTGTTGCGCCACAGAATCTGGAAGTCGGCATGAAGCTCATGTCTGGTCCTGATGCTGAGCCATCGGTTGGAAACGCACTGCCGCTGAGTAGCATTCCCCTCGGAATGTCGATTCATAACATCGAGTTGGTTGCCGGTCGTGGAGGACAGCTTGTTCGTTCTGCAGGAACTTCCGCGCAGTTGATGTCCCGCGAGTCAGAATTCGCACACATCAAAATGCCTTCTGGTGAAATTCGCCTGATTCGTATCAATTGCCTGGCCACTATTGGCCGTGTGGGTAACACAGAGCATAGTAGTATTGTGATGGGTAAAGCTGGCCGTAAGCGCTGGCTCGGAATTCGCCCAACGGTTCGTGGTGTTGCCATGAATCCGGTTGATCACCCAATGGGTGGTGGCGAAGGTCGTACTTCGGGTGGAGGACATCCGAAATCCCCATGGGGTCTGCTGGCGAAGGGTAAACGTACCCGTGATAAGCATAAACAGACCAATAAATATATTGTTGAACGGAGGAAGAAATAATGGCTCGTTCACTGAAAAAAGGTCCTTACGTTGACCTGAAGCTGGTAAAGAAGGTTCGCAAGGTCAAGGACTCTGGGCGTAAAACGCCGATCAAAACGTGGGCGCGTGCCTCGATGATCGTTCCTGAATTTGTGGGTCAGACCTTCAATGTTCATAACGGTAAAGTTTTCGTTCCGGTGTTTGTTACGGAGAATATGGTCGGGCACAAACTGGGTGAATTCTCACCTACCCGAGCATTCAGAACTCACGGGATGGCGACTGATAAATAGTCCGTATGGTTTTTTAAGCGAAATCACTGGATTTCGCTTACTAAATCCCTACACTGTCCGCCCTTTGTATCCCGTGGATAAATCGAGAGTGAAAACACATGGAAGTATCAGCTACAACTAAATATATTCGCATGTCGCCTACCAAGGCCCGCGATCTTGCTAATGAGATCAAAGGTTTGAAAGTTGCCGACGCTCTGCGTATCACCGAGTTTAATGCTCGTAAGGCTGCCGTACAGATCGGCAAGACCCTCAAGTCGGCAATTGCCAACGCTGAAAACAACGAAGGGCTGTCTGTTGACAACCTGATTGTCAAGAATGCCATCATTGATGGCGGTCCTATGATGAAACGTTTTCGGCCGCGTGCTCGTGGCATGGCGAGTCCGATTCAGAAAAAGACTAGCCACATAACCATTATTCTAAGCGATAACGCTTAGTTGAGAAGGAGACTGTTTTGGGACAGAAAGTAAATCCTATTGGAATGAGGCTCGCGCTCACTAAAGACTGGCGTTCGCGCTGGTATGCAGATAAACGCGACTTCGGCACCATGCTCAAGGAAGATGTTGATATCCGTAAGCTCGTTTCCGGACGACTCAAAGACGCTTCTGTGTCTGATATCTACATTGAGCGGTATGCTAATCGAATCCGTGTAACCATCAAGACTGCGCGTCCTGGTTTGGTTATCGGTCGTAAAGGCGAAGACATCGATAAGCTTCGAGAAGTGCTGACCAAAATCACCAAGAAAGAGGTGTATGTGGAAATCGCTGAAATCAAGAAGCCTGATTTGGATGCAACCTTAGTTGCTGCCAATGTTGCTTTGCAGCTTGAACGTCGTGTTTCTCATCGTCGCGCTATGAAGCGTGCGTTGCAGATGGCCATGGATAATGGTGCCCTCGGTATCAAGATCCAGGCTGGCGGCCGTTTGAACGGTGCGGAAATCGCCCGTTCAGAGAGCTACAAAGAAGGCAAGGTTCCGTTGCATACGCTGCGCGCCAACATTGACTACGGCACTGCAGAGGCCAACACCGTTGCTGGTATTATCGGCATCAAGGTTTGGATCTGTAAAGAAGCCGACAAGAAAGCTTAGGAGATTGATCAATGCCTTTGATGCCAAAGAGAGTTAAATACAGAAAGGTACAGCGCGGTTCCCGTAAGGGTCTGGCCCAGAAGGGTAACACGCTGTCCTACGGAGAGTATGGTCTCCAGTCGTTGGAACGTGGATGGATCAGTGCGATCCAGATTGAAGCGTGCCGTGTGGCTGCAAACCGTGCCATGAAACGTAAAGGGAAACTGTGGATTCGCATCTTCCCTGACAAACCAATCACGAAGAAGCCGTTGGAAGTTCGAATGGGTAAAGGTAAAGGCGCTGTTGACCAATGGGTTGCAGTTGTTAAGCCGGGTACCATGCTGTTCGAGCTGGACGGAGTTCCGGAATCTCTGGCCAAAGAGTGTCTGCGTCTTGCGGCCACCAAACTGCCGATCCGAGCTCGTTTTGTTCAACGGCATGCTCACGACTAAGGAAGGGCGACCATGAAGGTTAACGAATTGAAAGAAATGACGATCGAAGAGCTGGAAGTACAGCTCGTGGACATTAAGAAGGAGCAGTTTAATCTGAAACTTCAGCAGGTGTCCGGTCAGCTGGAAAATCCATCTCGCATTAAAGTATTGCGTCGTACGGTTGCCCGCATCAGGACCATCCAAACCGCAAAAAAAGTAGAGGGATAAGGTCATGGAACAGACTGAAAGAAATCTGCGTAAAAAGCGCGAGGGTCGTGTGGTCAGCAAGAGCGGCGACAAGACTATCGTAATTCTGATTGAACGCCGAGTTCGTCACCCACTGTACGGTAAGGAAATTCGTATTTCCAAAAAAGTACATGTGCATGACGAGGGGAACAAAGCCGGTATCGGTGATGTTGTTCGCGTAATGGAAACCCGCCCGATCAGCAAGCTGAAACGCTGGCGTTTGGTGGACATTGTTTTTGAAGCTGCGAAATAAGGTGGGGCTGAACAATGATTCAAGAGAATACACGTTTAAAAGTTGCGGATAACTCGGGTGCTCGTACTGTAATGTGCATCCGCGTGCTTGGCACGAAGA
This sequence comes from Pontiella sp., assembly GCA_037132875.1. Lineage (GTDB taxonomy): Bacteria > Verrucomicrobiota > Kiritimatiellia > Kiritimatiellales > Pontiellaceae > Pontiella. The sequence goes on along the minus strand of JBAHZU010000150.1, from coordinate 32,954 downwards.
GTAAGGTCGCCCGCGTTGGCGATATTATCCGCTGTAGTGTTAAAGAAGCACAGCCGAATGGTTTGGTAAAGAAAGGCGACCTCTGCAAAGCGGTTGTCGTTCGTACCCGAAGCACGATTCGTCGTTCCGATGGCTCCTGCCTTCGTTTCGATGGAAATGCGGCTGTGATTATTGACGACAATAAGAACCCACGCGGTACCCGTATCTTCGGGCCAGTCGCCCGTGAGCTTCGTGAAAACGACTTTATGAAAGTTGTCTCACTCGCTCCGGAAGTACTGTAAAGCGTAGGCGAGGAGTTTTATAATGAGCAAAGCCAAAATCAAAAAGGGCGATACTGTTGTGGTAATCGCTGGTGATGAAAAAGGCAAGTCGGGCAAAGTTCTCCAGGTGCTACCGGTCTCCGGTCGTATCCTCGTTGAAGGAGTTAACTTTGTGAAGAAGCATATGCAAAAGAGCGAGGATAACCCGCAAGGTGGAATTGTTGAACGCGAAGCAGCGATGGCAATTTCCAATGTGAAGGTTTCCGTATAACCGTTCCAAGCATTGGAACCGTAATTTTGGAGGACGGGCACTATGACCCCAACACTAAAAACTAAGTATAAAGATGCTGTAGCTCCTGCTCTCATGGAGAGTCAGGGCTATTCTAGCAAAATGCAGGTTCCCGCACTTAAAAAGATCGTACTCAATCTGTGCGTTTCGGTTAATAATGACCGCGACACACTGACCGCGCTCGCCGATGACCTCGGCAAGATCACCGGTCAGAAGGCTGTTATCACTAAAGCCAAGAAGAGTGTTTCGAATTTTAAGTTGCGAGAAGGCATGGATATCGGCGCACGTGTAACACTGCGCGGTAACCGCATGTATGAATTCATGGACCGTTTCGTAAACGCTACGTTGCCTCGTATCCGCGATTTTCGCGGAATTCCAGGAAACTCGTTCGATGGATCCGGAAACTATTCTATGGGCTTGCAGGAACAGACGGTTTTTCCAGAAATCGATCCGGACCGCGTTAAGAAAATCCACGGGATGGACATCACCTTCGTTACTTCCGCAACGGAAGATAGCGCTGCCAAAGAATTGCTGACCCTGTTGGGAATGCCGTTCAAAAAATCGGGCAACGAATAGGAAGAGGTTAAGAAATGGTTTTATCAGATCCAATCGCTGACATGTTGACCCGTATTCGCAATGCGAACATGGCTGAAAAGAAGGTTGTCGGTATGCCGCACTCTAAAATGAAGAGTGAAGTGGCACGCATCCTCAAGGCTGAAGGGTTCATTAAAGATTACACAATGGAAAACGAAGGCGGCAAACCCGTCCTCAAAGTTTTCATTAAATACACAATTGACCGCGAGCCGGTCATTCAGGGGCTTCGCCGGATTAGCAAGCCCAGCTGCCGTAAGTACGTCAATTCTGAAGAAGTACCGCGCGTTTTAGGCGGAATCGGAATGGCGATCCTCAGCACGTCTTCGGGTGTCATGACCGATAACGAAGCTCGTAAAAAGAAGATCGGAGGCGAAGTCCTCTGCTACATTTGGTAGGAAGGATTCGGGTTTAGTTATGTCAAGAATAGGTAAACAACCAGTATTGATTCCCGGCGGAGTTACCGCCGAAGTCAGCGGCCAAGTAATCACGGTTAAGGGTGCCAAGGGCGAATGCTCGTATGCTGCACCAGCATGTATTGCCGTGGCTGTTGAAGAAAATAATGTCGTAGTGTCTCGTGCAGACAACTCAAAATTCGGCAAAGCGATGTTCGGCACCGTCCGAAGCCTCGTGAACAACATGGTTCTTGGAGTAAGCAAGGGCTATCGTAAAGACCTCATCATTGAAGGGGTGGGTTATAAGGCCGTAATGCAGGGAACGAACAAGATTATCCTGTCACTCGGTTATTCGCACGAAATCAACTATGATATCCCCGAGGGTATTAAAGTTGAAGTCGGTGGTAGTGGCGCAGCCGTTTCTATCGAAGGTATCGACAAGCAGTTGGTCGGTCAGGTTGCCGCACGCATCCGTGACTACTCGCCGGTTGAACCGTACAAAGGTAAAGGCGTACGCTACAATGGTGAGCAGGTTCGTCGTAAAGAAGGTAAGGCGGTTGCATAATGGCTACTAAAAGCAAAAAAGAACTTAGAATCCGTCGTCACTTACGGGTGCGCAATAAGGTGTCTGGAACCGCGGCGCGTCCGCGGATGGCCATCTTTCGCTCCAATAAGCGCCTCGAAGTTCAGTTCATCGATGATGATGCACGTTTGACCCTCGCTGGGGTATCCATTAACGGGAAGAACGCAGAAGCCGCCAAGGAACTTGGCGCCAAAGCAGCGGAAGCTGCCATTGGCAAAGGCATTGAGACTGTTGTTTTCGATCGTGGCGGATTCGCCTTCGGTACTAATCTTAAAACACTGGCTGACAGTGCTCGCGAAGCGGGACTGAAATTCTAGGAGATCCCAATGGCAGAAGAACGTAATGAACGTAGAGGTCGCCGTGAAGGTGGTGGCCGTGGCCGCAAACGCAACGATAGAAATGTGGTTCGCGAAAAGCCGGAATTCGAAGAGCGCGTGGTTCACATTAGTCGTAACTCGAAGGTAGTAAAAGGTGGCCGTCGCTTTAGCTTCGGTGCACTGGTTGTGGTTGGAGACCGTAAGGGTCGAGTTGGATTTGGTCTCGGTAAGGCCGCAGAAGTTGCAGAAGCCATCCGTAAGGCGGGCGATGTTGCGAAGCGAAATCTTACCACAGTAACCATGCGTGGAACCACGCTTCCTCACGATTCCATTGGCAAGTTTAGCGGCGCTCAAGTTTTGATCCGCCCCGCTTCCAAAGGTACCGGAATTATCGCTGGCGGCCCGTGTCGTGCTGTACTTGAACTCGCAGGAGTTCGTGATGTATTGGCAAAGTCACTCGGTTCCAATAACCACCTCAATGTAACTAAAGCCACTATTAAAGCGCTGAGCTTACTTCGTTCGAAAGAAGAAGTAATGGCCATCCGCAAGGGCGAATAAGGTAGGGAATAATCATGGATTTACATTCACTGAAACCTGCAAAAGGTTCCAAGCATCGGAGAATCCGCGTTGGCCGCGGTCGTGCTTCCGGTAAGGGTAAGACTGCGGGTCGTGGTCATAAAGGCCAGATGTCCCGTGCGGGCGCTACCCATAAGCCGCTGTTTGAGGGTGGCCAGATGCCATTCGTTCGCAAGCTTCCGAAACGGGGCTTTAATAACTTCAACCGCAAGGAAATTGTTCCGGTCAACCTGACAGCACTTAATGTGTTTGAGGATGGCACGGAAGTAACCATCGAACTTCTCCAGGAGAAGGGGTTGGTTAATGGTCGTTTCGACGGCGTTAAGATCCTTGGTAACGGTAGCATCGAAAAGAAGCTGACCGTTAAGGTTAATGCATTTTCCGCATCGGCAAAAGAAGCTCTCGAGGCTGCCGGCGGTACTTGCGAAGTCATTTAATCCCGAAGGACCACATTGCCATGCTGACCGCTTTTATAAACTCATTCAAGATTGCCGAACTTAGACAGCGTATTCTGTTTACGTTTGGTCTGATCTTCATCTGTCGATTACTTGCCGCTGTTCCGCTTCCGGGCGTGGATGCGGTGGGCATCCGAGCCTTTATTGAGGCGCAGGGCGGGGCAGGGGGAGGATTGTTCGGAATCATGAACCTGTTCAGCGGGGGGGCACTCCTGCAATGTTCGATTGGTACGTTAGGCATTATGCCTTATATCAGTGCCTCGATCATTATTCAGCTAATGACTGCGGTAATCCCGCACCTCGAAAAGCTGGCGCGGGATGGCGATGTGGGCCGTCAGAAAATTACGCAATACACGCGTTATCTCACCGTAATCATTTGTGCCGTTCAGTCGGTCGCGATGGGAATTGCACTTCAGTCCGGCAACTATTTTGGCTTGCCGGCTGAGGTGGTGCGTATTCCGGGCGTAGGATTTGTTGTCTTGACCATGCTCAGCTTGGTGGCGGGTTCACTTCTGCTGATGTGGATTGGTGAGCAAATGACGGATCGGGGCATCGGAAACGGAATCTCGATTATCATCACCGTAAATATCATCAGCAGCATGCCAATGGCCGTTAAGACGTTGATTGACAAGATGACTCCCGTTGACGGCGTTGCTGACATCGGCGTGTTCCATCTTGCTCTGTTGATTGGTCTGATCTTTGCGGTAATTCTCGCCGTTGTTGCGGTAACCCAGGCACAGCAGAAGGTGCCGGTTCAGTTTGCAAAACGTATGGTCGGCCGCAAGATGATGCAGGGCGGAACTTCGCATCTGCCGCTGCGAGTGAACTATTCGGGCGTCATGCCGATTATCTTCGCTTCAGCGATCATGGCCATCTTTCCCAAGCTTGGAAGCTTCCTTCCTTATCAATGGGCCAAAGAGTGGGCCAGTAATTTCCCGATGTCCGGCTGGTATATGTTCTGGTTCGGTATGATGATTCTCTTTTTCTCTTACTTTTGGGTGGCCACACAATTTAATCCCATTCAGATTGCCGACGATCTCAAAAAACGGGGCGGATATATTCCAGGCATCCGCCCGGGCCGTCCCACCGCAGAGTATCTCGATAAAACCATGACTCGCCTAACCTTGGCTGGAGCCGTGTTCCTGAGTGCTGTGGCTGTCATGCCGAATGTGCTGACGGCTCAATTCCAAGTGCCGTGGATTGTGGCCTCCTTCTTTGGTGGTACCAGTTTGCTCATCATTGTGGGGGTTATGTTGGATACGATGCGCCAGATTGAGTCCCATCTGCTGATGCGTCACTACGACGGGTTCCTTAAGAAAGGCAAAATGCGTAGCGGCCGATGAATGCAGTAGTTTTATTAGGCCCGCCTGGTGCGGGCAAGGGCACCGTCGCTGAAGTTTTTGTGAGCAAGGGATATCAACATGTATCCACAGGCAATCTGCTGAGAGAGCGGATCCGTCTTAAAACCCCGCTCGGACTTGAAGCTAAAAAAATGATGGATGCTGGGCAGTTTGTTCCGGATGAAGTGGTGGTGGGTATGATTAAAAACCTGCTCAACGAATCCGGGAGCGGCGCCAAGTTTATTTTTGATGGTTTTCCTCGGACGTTGGTTCAGGCTGAAAAGCTCGATGAACTTGTGAAATCGTTGAAGGGCAAAATTGACCATGTGGTGCAGTTGCAGTGTCCGGACGAAACGATTGTTGAACGATTAATCGGTCGTCGAACCTGTGCTGAATGTGGCACCGTTTATCACGTGGCCTTTAATCCGTCTTCTGATGGGGAACGGTGCGATGTGGATGGCGGCGAGCTTGCGCAGCGCGCTGATGATGCAGAAGGAACCGTGCGGAAGCGTTTGGACGTGTATAGAGAGCAGACATCGCCGTTAATTAGCTATTATAAAGAAAAGGGTCTTATTCAAGTTATTGATGCCGATCAGCCCATCAAAAAGGTACGTGCAGATATAATAAAATCCCTTGGATAAAAACCTACGTCATGATTATTGTAAAAAAACAATCCGAACTCGCGGCCATGAGAATTGCCGCCAAAAAGACCGCCACCATTCTGCATAAGGTTGCCGCAAAAGTGGCGCCGGGAGTGACCACCAAAGAGCTCGATGATTATGCGGCTGAGCTGGCTAAAAAAGCGGGAGGCCGTTGTGCCTTCTATGGTTACCACGGATTCTCAGGCCACATTTGCTCTTCGGTAAATGAAGAGATTGTACATGGGGTTCCAGGACGTCGTGTCATTCAAGAGGGCGATGTCGTTAGTATTGATTTTGGTCTTGTTTATGGGGGCTTTGTTGGAGATACCGCCGTAACGGTTGCTGCGGGACAAATTGATCCTGAAGTGCAGCGTCTGCTCGATGTAACGCAAGCAAGTCTCCATGCTGCAATCGGGAAGGCGGTAGAGGGCAATCGATTGTCAGACATCTCGAATGCCTGCCAAGTTGTGGCGGAAGAGGCTGGATTTTCTGTTGTACGCGATTTTGTTGGTCACGGCATTGGCCGTGAAATGCATGAAGATCCGCAGATCCCGAATTATGGCCCTCCCGGCCGTGGTCCGGTGCTGAAAGCGGGAATGACTTTTGCAATTGAACCAATGATTAATATGGGGATTCATAAGTCGGAAACCCTAGGAGATGGTTGGACCGTAGTAACGAAGGATCGGCTTCCTTCGGCTCATTTCGAGCATACCATTGCCGTTGGCAAGGAAAAGGCTGAGATTTTGACGATTCCTGATTTGGAATCTTAATGGATAAAAAAGAAATAAATTTACTAGACGCGTGCTTGTTGTCCGTGATAGACAAACACGCTTTTGACGCAGAACTAAGAAACGGACACCGCTTTGTAGCGTTTTTAAGGCGCAAAGATTTCGGTTGTAAGCACCCGGCAACGGGTGAAACGGTTACTGTAGAAATGTCGCCCTTCGACATGTCGCAAGGGCGTCTGGTGATCAACCAGGAGTGATATTAATGAAAGTACGAGCTTCAGTTAAAAGAATGTGTGAACAGTGCAAAGTGGTCCGCCGTCAGGGTGTAGTACGTATTATTTGCACCAATCCGCGCCACAAGCAGCGCCAAGGCTAATAAGGAGTTTTTCAATGCCACGAGTACTCGGTATAGACATCCCAGGTAGAAAGAAGCTAGAATTTTCGCTTCGCTACATTTACGGCATCGGCCCGACGATCGCAAAAGAAGTTTGCGAGAAGGCTAAGCTGGACCCATCAATGAAGGCTGACGATATGAAGGATGATGACATCCAACGTCTCGTTGCAGTGCTTCAGAATGAATGCAATATTGAAGGTGACCTGCGCCGCGAAGTTTCGGCCAATATCCGTCGCCTCATTTCAATCGGTTCTTATCGTGGACGCCGTCATCGTGCCGGCCTTCCGGTTCGTGGTCAGCGTACCAAAACGAACGCCCGTACCCGTAAAGGTGCGAGACGTACCGTTGGTATTGTTCGCGGTAAAGATGCCCGTTCCGCCGTCAAGGCCGGTAAATAAGGATTATTCCCATGGCAGAAGAAAAAGTTAAAGTAGAAGAAAAAGTGGAAGCAGCGGCTCCGGCCCCAGCAACCGAAAAGAAAGTAGAAGCAGCGGCGGCCCCTGTGGCAGCAGCTCCTTCTGAAGCTCCGGTGGAAGAAGAAAAGAAATCCCGCCTACCAACTGCTGCTGAGTTGCTTGCTGACGAAGTCATTGAGCCGATTAAGCGCAAGAAAGGGTCCAAAAACGTTCCCGTTGGTATTGCTTTCATTAAAACCACTTTTAATAACACGATTGTATCCATCACAGATATGCGCGGTAACGTGGTGTCTTGGAGCAGCGCTGGGCGTTGTAACTTCAAGGGATCCCGTAAGAGCACAGCCTTTGCGGCCACTACGGTTGCTCAGGATGCAGCTCGTACCGCAATCAGTCATGGTATGTCTGAAGTTGAAATCCGAGTTCAGGGACCCGGTGCGGGTCGCGAATCTGCGGTTCGAGCCATTCAGTCTGCTGGTCTGGCCGTTTCGACGATCAAGGACACTACCGCGATTCCGCATAACGGATGCCGTCCACCTAAGCGCCGTCGCGTTTAACGGACTTTGTGTTGCACAGTGCTTCCAGTCTCTGGAAGCATTGTTTTTGTATAACTCGTAAAATATTTAAAACCATATGAATCGGTTAATGCCCGATTCTGGGAAGGATGAAATTATGGCTACACGACTCAGTCGTTTTGAAATGCCGAAACAGGTTACGAAAGATGAATCTGTTTCTACCGAAAATTACGGTAAATTCTACGCGGAACCATTTGAAGGTGGATATGGACGTACCATGGGGAACTCCCTGCGTCGTGTTTTGCTTTCTTCGCTGGAAGGTGCTGCGGTTTCTTCAGTTAAAATCAAAGGGGCTCCGCATGAATTTTGTAGCCTTGAAGGGGTTACTGAAGATGTCACCGATATCATCCTGAACATCAAACAACTTCTCTTTAAGAGCTTTGCTCGTGATACCCAGATCGTCAAAATTAAGGTCGAAGGACCTTGTGAAGTTACCGCTGGAGATATTATTACTCCGGATTCGATTGATGTACTGAACCCCGATTTTGTGATTTGCACGCTGGCGGAAGGCGGAGTGTTTGAAGCAGAAATGGAAGTTCGTATCGGACGCGGCTATTGCCCGGCTGATCTGAACAAAAAAGAAAATCAGGAAATCGGCGTGATTCCGATCGACTGTCTTTTCTCACCGGTTCGTCGTGTGAAATACGCGGCTGAAAACACGCGTGTGGGTCGTCGTACAGACTATGACAAGCTCGTTATCGAAATTTGGACGGACGGTCGCGTTAGCCCAGACGACGCGCTGACGATGTCGGCTGCAATTCTACGCCATCACCTCGATGTATTTGTTTCCTACGATAAGGATCTCATCGAATTCGAGGAAAGCGAAAAGCAGATCGACCTTGAGAAGGAAGGCCTGCGTAAGAAGTTGAACATTAGCGTCAACGAAATTGAACTCAGCGTGCGTGCTGCGAACTGCCTGAACAATGCCAACATCACAACCGTTGGTGAGCTTGCGCAGAAGACCGAAGCCGAAATGTTGAAATATCGTAACTTCGGTAAGAAGTCGCTGAACGAAATCAAAGCGAAGATCCTGGAAATGGGACTGTCGCTGGGAATGACATTTGATGCGGACCTACTTAAGAGTTCGTCCATCGAAGACTAGTTTGAAAACTATCCAGAGGTTGGAACAATGAGACATCGTAAAAAAACTGTAAAACTTGGCCGCACCAGTGCTCATCGTAATGAGCTGCTTTCTAACTTGGTTTGCGCTCTGATTGATAACAAGCGCATCAAGACCACTGCGCCAAAAGCTAAAGCGGCTCGCTGCTTGGCTGATAAAATGGTCACCCTCGGTAAGAAGGGTCAGTTGGCACATCGTCGGCAGGCAATTTCTATCCTGAAAAATGAAAAGTCCGTTAAGGAACTATTTGACGTAGTTGCTCCGGTCTTTACTGAACGTAAGGGTGGGTACACCCGCATCATCAAGTTGGGCCGTCGTATTTCTGATAGTTCAGAAATGGTGCTGCTCGAGTGGTCCGAAGCCATTATTGCTCCGGTTGCTGAAGAAGCAGCTGAAGAGGTGGCTGAAGCTACGGCTGAGTAGATCTCGGCCTAGTGGCTTTGCAAAACCCCGTCGCCTTTGGGCTACGGGGTTTTTTGTTTTTCTCATTTGGGAAAAGGGATAAGCTTCCTGCTCAGGGGTGATTTTTTACGAAATTAATGGGTAAGTGCCTTGTTTGGTGAAGTCGTTATTGGGTGGAGATAGGGAATAGCATCGAATCATGTAAATTTTGGTTGCGTGAAAATGGCGAAGTGTTAGGTTTTTCGAATATTTTTGTGAAATCGGGGATGTACACCCTGAAAAAGGCAGTTACCAAGTGCAGAAATGAGGTTGGAGATCGGGTCTCGTAGAGGCCTGCTCCAACTTGAGCTGAAATGGAAATAAAATGGACGTGCGGCATTGATTGCTTAAACGTCCATTTTCTTCCTGTTTACTGCTTTTTATAAGACAAACCAAATAGACAGGGGAATTACTAATGAAAAGAAGTGTTTTCATTCAAAAAATCATAGATGCCGCGAAAGTAACGCCGCGTAGCATTGTGTTGCCCGAGGGAAGCGATGAACGCGTTCTCGAGGCCGCAAATACAATCAACTCGGAAGGTATTGCGAAGCTCATCGTCTTGGGCGATGAGCAGCAGATTGCAGAAACATACGCTTCCAAAGGTTGGAGTCTCGATGGCATTACCGTCATCAATCCGGAAACATCGGATAAGCTGCAGGAATATGCAACCACCTTTTATGAAATGCGTAAGGCAAAGGGCATCACGCCAGAGCAAGCACTGGAAACGGTTAAACAGGTTAGTTATTTCGGAACCATGATCATGCAATCAGGCGATGCCGATGGCATGGTTTCCGGCGCGGCGCATTCCACGGCCGATACGGTTCGGCCCGCCTTGCAGGTGATTAAGGCGGCAAAGAGAGGGGCGACGGTTTCCAGTTTCTTCATTATGGATGTAGACGATAAAACGTACATCTTCTCCGATTGCGCGCTTGTGGTTGATCCCACGGCTCAACAGTTGGCGGACATTGCGATAGATAGTGCTATTTCAGCAATGGCCTATGATATTCCACCGAAGGTCGCACTGCTATCCTTCTCGTCCTATGGATCTGGCGGAAAATGCCCTATGGTTGAAAAGGTGCAGGCTGCGCTCGAACTGGCCAAAGCTAAAATCGAGGCAGAATATTCGGATCTCGGTATCGTGATTGATGGCGAGTTACAGACCGACTCAGCCATCGTTCCTGGCATTGCTGCCAAGAAAGCGCCGGGAAGCCCGTTGGGTGGCGATGCTCGCGTGCTGATCTTCCCGGATCTTAACGCGGCGAACATCGGCTATAAATTGGTTCAGCGTCTTGCGGGTGCCGGTGCCTATGGTCCGATTCTGCAAGGGCTCAAAATGCCTGTAAATGACCTTTCCCGTGGCTGCTATGTTGAAGATATAGTAGGTACCGTTGCGCTGACTGCTCTTCAGGCAGGTAAATAAACTATTCAGGAAATAGAAACCATGAAGATTCTTGTACTCAACTCCGGCTCCTCCTCAATCAAGTTCAAGCTCTATCAGGCGAAGGAAAATAATGAACCGTTCCTTGCGCTTTGTGAGGGCCAGGCCGATCGCATCGGCATCGAGGGTTCCACCTTGGCGTATGAACGGGGCGACGAAGGGAAAGAAAAAATCGTCATAGATCTGCCGGATCATAAGGTGGCCATTGATGAGATTTTGAAGCAGCTCACCGATTCTAAAACCGGCGTTCTCAGCAGTCTGGAAGAGCTCGGTGGCGTTGGGCATCGTGTGGTACATGGAGGGGAAGACTTCACGGCATCTGTGGTGGTCGATCCCGAAGTCATTAAGGCCATTGAACGCAACTCCATACTAGCTCCGTTGCATAATCCGCCGAACCTGATGGGAATTACAGCCATGGCTTCGTTATTGCCGAGTATGCCGCAAGTGGCTGTGTTCGATACCGCGGTTCATCAAAGCATGCCGGAGAAGGCCTATATGTATGCGCTTCCGCGAGCGCAGTACACCGACTATAAGATTCGCAAATATGGGTTCCACGGAACCTCCCACGGTTATGTGGCCCATAAAGCGGCTGATGAGCTGGGTAAGGATCTGAAGGATCTGAAAATAATCACGTGTCATTTGGGCAATGGCGGATCGCTGGCGGCCTTTATGGATGGGGTTTCTGTGGATACGTCGATGGGCTTTACGCCGCTCGACGGTATTATTATGGGCACCCGTTCCGGCACGCTGGATCCTTACGTTCCCTTATATATTATGGAGTCTCAGGAGCTCAGTCCTGCTCAGGTCAGCACGATGATGAATAAGGAAGGCGGGCTATTGGCCATCTCTGGTAAGAGTGATATGCGCGACAATGTAGAAGGTGCGGCGGCTGGCAACAAGGACTGCCAGATGGCCATCGAAATGTTCTGCTATAGCATTCAAAAATATATCGGATCCTATGCCGCGGCTATGAATGGAGTGGACTGCATTGTCTTCACGGCTGGAGTGGGTGAAAATAATGCGATGCTACGCTCGAAAATTCTAGAGAACTTCACATTCCTTGGCTTGGAAGTTGATGAGGCATCCAATACGGCCAATGGAACAAGGCTAACCACGGCGGACTCCAAAGTGGTTGGGCTAAAAATACAGACCAATGAAGAACTAGTTATTGCGCTCGATACCTACGGATTGATTACGTAGGGAGCAAAACTTGATAGACTAGGTCAGTTGACCGGTTGATGAAAGGAGGGTTAATCGCCCTCCTTTTTCTTTTTCAGTCGGAGTTTTAATCCTAAGGAATCTGTGTTTATCTTGGGTTCAATTTTTCCCGGAGGTTGCCATGTCTAACGCTGAAATTAAGAAAACATCCGCTTACGTTTGGTTTGATGCTGAGTTCACATCGCTTGAACTTGAAACGGCCCGCTTGCTACAAGTGGCGGTCATTATTACGGATAGCGACCTGAATCGCTTGCACCCCGAATCTGCGGATCTCAATTTGTGCATAAAGCTGGAGGAAGGGGAGCACGTCAGCGAATGGGTGGAAGAGAATTTGTCGAGCCTCGTTGCGCAGTGCCGTTCGGAAGACGCGATTCCGCTGGAGGAGGTGGATCAAAAAATGGCCGAGCTGCTGGATCAGTATGCAGGAACTCCCTTTGATTCCATTGGAGAGCGCCCCGTGTTGGCGGGAAACAGTGTGCATAACGATTGGTTTCTGATGCGCCGCTTTCTTCCAAACGTTGGAAGTCGCCTGCATTATCGCCTGCTCGATGTTTCCACAATTAAGATCCAATGGCAGGATTTGGTGGATAAAGAGGCGTTCGATAAAGAGAGTGTTGAAACTCTGAATCAATACTTCCCGGGGGGCGGCATTGATGTGGCGAATGCCCATGATGCGCTATTCGATATTAAAGCTTCGATCGCCGAACTTGCCTTTTACCGTTCGGGTCTCTTTAGGCACTAAATTTTAAAAATATATAGGGACCTAATATTTTATAGATACGAGGTTGGAATTGCCTATTCTGAAGGATTCAAACCGAGGTAAATGCGGCTCTCTATTTCTTCGAAACGTTCGAAGGAGTCCGTTTCATTATATTTTTTGCCGCATTCCTTGCTTCTAGCATGTTTCTTTCTATTGGCAAGTTTGTGTTGTTCGATGAGGAATCATTTTTTATCCCGAGCGTGGTTTAGCTTGCTTTCCAACGCTGTGATGTCGTGTTTGTACTGATCAATTTGCCGGTTGATTTCCTTGAGTTCATTTTTTAGCACCTTCACCTGCTCAGTGAGTTGGTGATTTTCTTGTAGGGCTTCGCGGGCAAGCTCATCGTTGCCGTTATTGGTGGCCAACTCAGCGCGATTGCTCCAAAGTTTGAGCCGGGTTAGAAGCTCATTTTGCCGCCGGTCGAGTTTTTTGCAGTTGGCAATCACGTTGGCGCAGGACGATTTAAGCTCGATCAGGGTATCTTCCATTTCGCTGACCATCATCTTGATTGTTTTAATAGGATACTCGGCCTGATCTAGCATTGCATCGATGTTTGATCCCATGATGTCTCTAAAACGGGTAAAAATTCCCATGTCATTCTCCTGGTTGCTGAAAGGGATTCTTCTGCACATTTTGGCCAACTAAGTATGTGTAGTTATATCATGTATAATAATTTGCCAAACTTTATGAATTGGTTGAAAAAATCATATAAAGGTTGATAAAGCTACATGAAGGTTGAAAATTTAAAAGTGAATTTGTTGGCATCGAGTCCTATAGAAGCATTGGCTCAATCGGAGGTCTTCTTGGAGTTTCAATCACGTTTGGCTAAGGTGGCCCCGATTGAACGCCCGGTATTGTTGGTCGGGGAGCGAGGAACGGGAAAGGAGTTGGCGGCAAGTCGGCTTCATTTTTTATCGAAACGCTGGGAGGGGCCCTTGGTGGCGTTGAATTGTTCGACGCTTTCGGAGACTCTGATTGAATCGGAACTATTTGGTCATGAAAAAGGGGCGTTCGCCGGGGCGGAAAAACGTCGTTCCGGTCGATTTGAAATGGCAGATGGCGGAACCTTGCTTCTGGATGAAATAGGGGCAATACCCAAACCTGTGCAGGAAAAAATACTCCGTGTCGTGGAATATGGTTCGTTTGAGCGAGTCGGCGGTTCTGAGCCAATTGACGTGGATGTGCGAATGGTCGGAGCCACGAACGCCGACCTTCTCTTGATGGCACAGTATGATGAGTTTAAGTGGGATCTGTTGGGTCGTCTTTCTTTCGAAGTGCTTTTTCTTCCGCCGTTGAGAAGTCGGCGGGAAGAGATCATGCTGCTTGCGAATCATTTTGCGGGGCGCATGGCCTTTGAGCTGGGTTCTGATGAAATTCCGCGTTTCAGTCGAAAATTAATCAGCCAGTTGGAGCGGCATGTCTGGACGGGGAATATTCGAGAACTGAAAAATGTGGTTGAGCGCGCGGTATATCAGGCGGAGGGCGGTTTGCTTGATGATGTCGTGTTTAATCCGTTCATTTCTCCTTATCCCTTTGAACCGCTGAATGAGAACACGGTGGCGGAATCTCAAAAAATTCCAAGCTATGGAAGCGCGCAGGATCTGCTGGGGATGGGGTCGAGTGGCTTTAAGGACTCGATTTGTGATTATGAACGTAAGCTGTTGGAGTCGGCGCTCGAGCGGGCTCATTTTAATCAGCATCGCGCAGCAATGCTATTGGAGCTGACCTATGACCAGTTCCGCGGACTCATGAAAACACACAAGGCGGCGCTTTCTGGCGGCACAAACTAATGTGTTCGATATCTATATTAAGTACAGTCGGTCCTTCATTGTGGGAAGAAGCAGTTTTTTAGTCATTGGCATTTAATCGTATTCATTAGCGGTTCCTTGGGTTGATTTGAGGGGGGCGGTTCTCTATATTCCCGCAATGGCAAAAACAAAGACAGAAGAGCCCGTTCGATCGGGTTGGCGCGAGATTGCAGGGATTTTGGTGGGGACCTTGGGTTTGATGCTCCTTTTGGGCGTTTTATCCTACGATCCCGCCGATATCCGTGCATTTACAAATGACCCCGGATCCCACAATTGGATCGGCCCGTTGGGCGCCCAAACGGCCTATGCCTGTTTTATGAATTTCGGGGTGGCTGGATATGTGATTCCATTTTGTATTCTCTGGATTGGGATCTCCTCTGTTTTCTGGTCGGCCCAAAAAATTTATCCTCGGTTGCTCTGGTTTATTCTATTCCTGTTCTGTCTGTCCGGTTTGGTGGATATGAATGAACAGTTCTGGCTGGGCACGGTCGAGCGCCTCAATATTGGAACGCCCGGAGGGTTGATGGGGGAAGTGCTGGCTCAGCGCTCGCTAGGGTTATGGATTGGTCATGCGGGGGCTGGTATTGTATTTTTCGTCCTGCTGGTTATTGCGGTGGTCCGCATGCTGGATCTGCATGTGGTTGAGCTCGGCAAGTTGCTCTGGGAAAAGATCAAGACGATCCAGCTTGAAAAACCCTCCGCAGAAGAGATGTTCGAGGAAACAGAGGCCGCGGTTAAGGTCATCACGCCGAAACGCAAACGTGTTCCGCGAAAACCGAAGTCTGCTCCGAAGCCTGAGCCGGTTGTGGCAGAAAAGGCTGAGCCAATAGATATTAAAGCCCTAGTGGAGGCGCAGCAGAAAATCACGAAGAAGCCGGCTCCAAAACCCAAGACCACACCGGTGGCTCTCGCCCCGAAGAAAGAAGCGGGCTCGAAAAAGGGTGATCCGGAAGAGGGTGCTTTTTCTGCTCCGCTGGAAACCGAAACTCACGACTATAAACTGCCGCCGATGGATTTGCTCGACCCCGCCGTGCCGCAGGAAAAAGGCATGACGGCCTCGCAGGTGGCAGACACGGCTCAGATTCTGCAGAACACCCTAGAAGAATTTGGCGTTGAGGCCAAGGTGACTGGCGTTCAACAGGGTCCTGTGGTGACGTGCTATGAGATCCTCCCTGCGCCAGGGGTGCGGGTGGAGCGGATCAAAGCCCTATCCGATAATATTGCGTTAAAAATGCATGCGGAGAGTATTCGGATTCAAGCTCCAATCCCAGGGAAGGGCGTTTGTGGGGTGGAGGTGCCGAATACATCCCGTCAATCGGTCTTCTTCCGCGATATGGTTGAAAGCCCGGAGTTTCGCGATGGTAAAAGTTCGCTTCCGTTGGTGCTGGGAAAAGATGTGGCTGGCGAAACCATGGTCTACGACCTCGCCAAAATGCCGCATTTGCTGATTGCTGGGGCCACTGGTGCGGGAAAATCGGTCTGCATGAATTCCATTCTCACCGGTCTGCTGATGAAGCACTCTCCAGATGATCTGCGGATGATTCTTGTTGACCCCAAAACGGTGGAATTCCATCAGTATAACAATCTGCCGCATCTCGTGGTGCCGGTCATCACCGATGCCAAGAAGGTGGCGTTGGGCCTCAAGTGGGCAATTGACGAAATGGAACGCCGCTTCCGGTGGTTCCGCCAAGCGGGCGTGCGCGACCTTACGGGATTCAATAGCCGCGTTGTGGTGAAACAGGACGAGCTATTTGGTGAGGACGCCGTAGTGGATAATCCGGAAAAGAAGAAAAATCCCATTCCAGATAAACTGCCCTATATCGTGATCGTGATTGATGAGCTGGCTGACCTGATGGCCATCGCCCAAGCTGAAATTGAAGCGGGTATTGCTCGGTTGGCGGCGAAGTCTCGTGCTGCTGGGATTCATATGATTCTCGCCACACAACGTCCAGACGTGAAGGTTATCACCGGTACCATTAAAGCCAACTTCCCGGTGCGCATTGCCTTTAAGGTTTCTCAGAAGGTGGACAGTCGGACCATTCTAGACCGAATGGGAGCCGATGCGTTATTGGGCAAAGGCGATATGCTGGTGCTGCCTCCGGGCTCCGACAAGCTGATCCGTTCGCAGGGCGCATTTACCAGCGATTCTGAAATCGACAATGTAACCAATTTCTGGAAAGAGCAGAGCAAACCAGAATTCGTTGCTGAAATCCAAGAGAAGCTGGAACGACCGAGCACGGATCTTCCCGAGCTGGATAATGGGGGCGACGACGATATTATTGAACAAGCTCTGGAGGTGATCCGCCAGACCAAGCGTGCTTCCACCTCATCTTTGCAACGCCGCCTGCGGATTGGCTATACCCGCGCGGCTCGGGTGATGGATCAATTGGAAGAACGCGGGGTAATCGGCCCGCCGGATGGGGCTGGTCCACGAGAAATTTTAATTGATCTGGATGGAGAAATTCCCCAGAACACAGAGGCGCTAGAATCGAGCAACGAGAGCGAGGCTTGAGCCGATGAACATAATGAGGGTTAAGGAGAGTCAAGATGGAGCAAGCTAGTCTGAATATCGGAACCATTGGGCAGAGGCTCGAAGCAGCTCGGCAGGCCAAGGGTGTGACCGTTTCTGAGGCCGGGCGGGCCACTAAGATTCTGTCTAAGTTTATCGAAGCCATGGAGGCCGACGATTTTGGGGCACTTTCAGCGCCGGTATATGCGAAGAGCTTTCTCCGCATGTATGCAAAATATCTGGGGATGGATGATCACCCGTTGGTGGATGAATATGTGGCCCAGCACGCTCCAAAATCGAAGACGCAGCTGAGTGATGAAACCCGCCAAAACCTCGTCAAGGCAGACCAAGCTCCCGATGACGCTGGCAACGTGCCCGCATCTTCGGCCGCGCCTCAAAAAAAGGGCAAGGGACCCAAGGCGATATTTGGTGATATCAATACCGCCGTGACGGATATGTCGAAATCCGCCCTTCCCGTGAAAGCAATCCTTTCCGCTGTCGGTGGGATTCTGCTCATTATCTTGATCGCACTTGCTGTGACGCAATGTGCTGGGGATGATGCTACCGAGCCGACCACGGCCGGCGGAGCCGCTTCCGTTGAACATTCGGTGATCTCCGATGGGGTGCCCGATGCATACCTTGCGAAACCGGGCGTGGTTGACGTGGATAAAAACTAATGTCCACCCCGTGGAATTTTAAAGAGAGAGACTGCATGAAAGATCTCCCGAATCACCTCACCATGAGCCGTTTTTGGATGACAGCCATCATGATGGTTTGCATGACGCTTGATTTTCCGTATGCCCGTATTGCGGGGTTAGCGGTCTTTATTGTGGCCAGCCTCACCGATGCATTGGATGGCTATCTGGCTCGCAACTTTTTTGGCGTAACCTCCTTCGGGAAACTGATGGACCCGCTGGCTGATAAGGTCTTGGTCTGCGCGGCATTTATCGGATTTGTGGAGCTGGGTAGCATGACGGCATGGATGGTGGTCATCATTATTTCCCGCGAGTTTATGGTGACCGGTATGCGGCTGCTGATGATTGAAAAGGGTATTGTGATGCCCGCGGGGCCGTGGGGTAAAATCAAAACCACCGTTCAAATGCTCGCGATCTGCCTATTGTTTTTGGGTTTAATCTGGCCGGATGTGCAGTGGTTTCCCGCGCCGGGAGCCACAACGTGCATGCCCTATTCCTATGCGTGGTGGCTCGGGCTGGGCGCGGCACTGCTCACCGCATGGTCGGGCGTCGTCTATTTTTGGCAACAACGACATTCCGTTTGGGAAAAGAAAGATTAATAAGGGATGGACCGATGGTGGGATGGGTGGCATTTGCTTGCGCCAAGCATCCAGCCAGCGGAGGGTACTCTGGGGGCTCAAATCGAATCCGGTGCGATGAAATCGGAAGCCCTAAGAGGCCGAAAGAAAATAAGAATCACCCGAACGTGCTGCGTTTATTGGTTGACCCTCCATTTCCTCCATTTCTGCTGGTGGTTATAGGATCACGCGCTTGATCCCATTGAATAACCACTCAGGTCAAGCGTCACAAATTTATAGCCGACCTTCTTGAAGGTATCCGCAATTTCGATCCGGTCATTCATCATTTTTTCAAAATCGGCCGGATCAATCTCAATGCGGCAAAGTTCTCCGTGATGTCGGATGCGGTATTGATGGTAACCGCGGGCCCGGAGAATGGCTTCCGCTTTTTCCACTTGGGTCATCGCCTCCAATTCAATCCGAGTGCCGGTGGGGAAGCGGGACCCGAGGCAGGCAAACGAGGCTTTTCCCGCTGTGGGAAGTCCGCGACGCTCGCTCAGCACCCGAATTTCTTTTTTGTAGAGCTCCGCATTTTGCAACGGGGCAACAACGCAATGGTTCGCGGCCGCCTGAGTGCCGGGGCGAACATCCCCCTTGTCGTCTTCAATGGCACCATGTGCGAGTACGGTGTCGCCAAATTCCGATTGAATGGTTTCCATTTTGCTAAATAGTTCGTCTTTGCAGTGAAAGCATCGGTTGCCCGTGTTCTCCAGATATGCTTCGCTGAGGTGTTCTTCCGTTTGGATTACGCGCAAATTCCACCCGCGTTCCGTCGCCACCTCGATGGCCTGTTGGAGCTCTTCTCGTGGAATAGACGGGGAGTCGGCAATCACCATCATGGCATCGTTCCCGAGCACTTCGTGTGCGCAATCAGCCAAATAGGTTGAGTCAACACCGCCGGAATAGGCCACGGCCAATGCGCCGTAGGATTTTAGTTCTCCGAGTAAGGCCTGCTCTTTTTCATCAATTGAATTCATGGGGATAACATACCAAATTAACCTAGCGGGGCGAGTTCCTCCTTGTCTGAATCTGCCCGAGTGGTGGCCTCGAAGGAACTAGACGCTAGCGCTTGCCATGAACCCCTTAGTTTTTTTAAATAAGCGATGCTTTGGGCCGGTTGAACACGTATCCAACTATTGGAAGTTTACTTTGGCGATATGCGGCAACTCGCGGTAGCGGTTGTCGTAGTCGAGGCCATAGCCCACCACAAATAGATCGTCGATCTCAAAGCCCGCATAATCGGCCTCGAACTCAACGGCCCGGTTGGTTTTTTTGTCTAGCAAAACACAGGAGGCCACCGATTTGGCACCCCGTTCCATCATGAGCTTTTTGGAAAAGGCCAGTGTGCGGCCGCTGTCGAGGATGTCGTCCACAAGGAGAACGTCGGCATCGGTGAGGTTTTCCCGAATATCATGAATGATCTGAACGGTTCCAGAGGATTCCGTGCCGGAGTTGTAGCTGGAAAGGGTCATGAAATCGATGTGCGGATGGGCATTGTGGCGATAAAAGCTGCGCATCAGGTCGGCAAAGAACATGAAGCTACCTTTGAGGATTCCGATCACCACCAGGCGGTCTGGCTGGCCATTGGCCACAATTTCGTCTACCAGGGTGTCGACTCGTGTTGCGATGGACTGTTTATCGATCAGGATTTCTTTTACATCATGCTCTCTCATGGGTACTCTCCGCGTTTCGTTAAAAGAAGGCCGAATCTATGGGTCTCGGAAATATTTTGGAAGACTAAATGCGTGATGATTGAGGGGTGAGGCGTGAAGGCGACGAGATCGTAGCCCATGTTTCACGAATTACGCCGAAGGAGATATGCAGTGAGAGTACGTACCCGTTTTGCCCCAAGTCCCACCGGTAATGTTCACATCGGCAACATGCGTGCCGCCATCTATAACTGGCTGTATGCCCGCCATATGGGCGGCGAATTTGTGTTGCGTGTGGAGGATACCGATATAGAGCGTTCCACGCCGGAGGCCATTCGGACTCTGCTCGATGCCATGGACTGGTTGGGCCTCGATGTGGATGGCGAACCCCTCTACCAGACCACCCGCCAGAAAGCGCACCTGGAAGCGGCGGAAATGTTGCTTGAAAAAGGGCTGGCCTATAAAGAGGATAAGGGCGGTAAAGGACAGGGCGAATGTGTCATCTTCAGAATGCCGGGGACCGATTCCTCCTTTGTGGACGGCATTAAAGGGAGAATGACCAAGAAGGCCGAGAACATGCAAGATTTTGTGATCGTTCGTTCCAATGGAACGCCGGTCTTCCACCTTGCCAACGTGCTCGACGATATTGAGCAGGGCATCACCCATGTCATCCGCGGCGACGATCACGTGGAAAATACCTTCCGTCATATTGCGCTCTATGAAGCGCTTGGAGCCGAGATCCCGAACTTCTCGCATCTTCCCATGATTGTAAATAAGCAGGGAAAACCCTATTCCAAGCGCGATGGCGATGCCTTTGTGGGCGACTTTCGCGAAAAGGGATTCCTTGGCGATGCGCTATTTAACTATCTCACCCTGCTGGGCTGGTCGCCGGGCGATGATCGGGAAATTATGACGCGCGAGGAGATCATTGAATCCTTCTCCCTGGAGCGTTGCCAGTCGTCCGCCGCTCAGGTCGATATGAAAAAGCTGACCTGGATGAATGGCGAATATATGCTGAAGCTTCCGCT
Source organism: Pontiella sp. (assembly GCA_037132875.1). Classification (GTDB taxonomy): domain Bacteria; phylum Verrucomicrobiota; class Kiritimatiellia; order Kiritimatiellales; family Pontiellaceae; genus Pontiella. Next base: position 12,114 of record JBAHZU010000150.1, on the reverse strand, counting down.
CGATGATTTTAATGCCCTCGCATTCCACGCGTTGGAAGACGCAGGCCTTGAGGCCGATCCTGCATATGCAAAGCAGATCTTCAAACTCGTGCGTGAGCGGGTGAAAACCGTCACGGATATTGTTCCAATGGTTGGATATTTCTTAACCGAAGAATTTGAATACGACGAAAAGGCCGTGCGCAAAAAACTTCAGAAAGATGGCGTCGTGGATACGCTCACCCAGGTGAAAGAAATTTTCGAAAACTTGGATGTTTTCGACGAAGCGTCAACGGATAAAGCTCTTCATGAATTTGTGGAATCATCGGGGCTCGGTTTCGGCGCTGTAATGGCACCCACTCGCATTGCGGTATCCGGCGTTCAATCCGGGCCAGACCTTTTCCCACTGTTAGGTATTCTTGGCCGAGAACGAGTGGTCGCAAGAATGAATCGCACCATCGAGCAGTTTTTGAATTAGTTTCTTCGCCAGAAAGTAGGATCTTCCGCCCGAGGGAGATCGTTCCGAAAATACAGGGTACCGATTTTTCTCAGATACCCAGTTGGAATCCTGACGGTGTAGCTGTGGAAAAATCGGCAAGCTGTGTGTGTGTGTGGGAGAGATCAAATGAACGTCTACCAAAAGTGCGGAATTTCGGGCTGAATTCTCTGCGTTCGCTGTTTGTTGCGCGGCAAGTGAAAGCTGGTGGAGGAGGGGGGATTCGAACCCCCGAGACATTGCTGCCCACACGATTTCGAATCGCGCGCCTTCAACCACTCAGCCACCCCTCCGGAGTCACAGGAACCTGTGAAGTGGGAGGAAGGTAGTTACTTCAGCCCGTTCGGGCAAGTTCTTTTGTTTCCAATGTCTGGAATAAGGAATTTTTATTCGGTGTTGAATCGCGAGGGAGGGAATACGGAATGCAGTACTTCTATACCGAGCGGCCGATGGGGATGAGTTGGTTTTGCTGGGAACCGGTGCGACTAAACGGATGAAGATCCCGCCGTTTGAGGATTAGTCGTAGTTCGGATAACGGGACGGATCACTGCCGGGGGCGTGTGTTCTCCAATGTTTGTACGACCAGAGCCATGATTCTGGGTGGGTACGGATTTGGAGGCTTACGACATCCATGATCTGCTGGGTCAGGGCTTGCACGACGTCTTTCAGGTCTGCTGATTTATCAAAGGGTGGTGGCGTAATGACGGGGCCGGTATGGGCTTCGTAGCACCCATGGGCCGTCGGTTGACTGAAAGCAAAAATGATGTCGGTGCCGGTGCGGTAGGCCAGATGGGCGGGAGCAGAGGAGACGGGGGTCGGCATTCCTAAAAAATCAACCCAGATACCGCCTTGATCTTCGGAGGTGTTCTGATCGAGAACGAAGGCGGCCTTGCCTTGGTTGCGGAAGCGGGCAATGAGGGTGCGCATGGCACCCTTGCGCGGAATAATGGCCATGCCCGTGCGTTCTCGCAACGTGTTAAGCAGTTTGTCGACGGAATTGTTTTTGGTGATGGCTGCAACGCTGGCGACATCAATGCCCAAAAGGCCGCTTTCCAGACCAATCAATTCCCAGTTTCCAGTGTGGGCCGTGATGATCACGTGGGCCTTGCTTTCAAAATAGGGACCGGAAGAGGGAACGAACGTTTGGCATTTCTTTAAACGCTTTTCCGTATTCAACGAGAACCAGAAAATATCGGTCATGGTTCGGGTGAAACTGATGAGCGACCTCCGGAGGATGACCTTTTTCTGGGCGGACGTTTTGGTGTCGCCAAAAACCGTATCCAAATTGGCGAGACCCACTCTGCGTTCACGCGAGGCAACGTAGAAGGTAATCGAACCGGCGACCCATGTGATGAAGGTAATTAAAAATCGCGGAAAGAGGGGAATCACGATGGCCGCAAGCCGAAACCCAAAGGTTTCCAGTGGACGACGTATGGTTCTTCTGATTTTTTTTGTGCGGCCCATTAAGCTCCTTAAATAAGCGGGGACCCTACCTTGCAGTCGGGGATGTGGCGAAGGTTTTGTTCCATAGCATTGCCTTAAAGGGTACTGAAAAGGTCTTATTTGTGATGGCCTTTTCCAAGGGTTGGAATACTATACGTGCTAATCGATGGAGAATTGAGATGAAGAAATGGATGTTTGGAGCTCTAATTACAGGATTCGCATTTGCTGTTCAGGCTGGAACGGCAGTTGATTATACGGTGGGCGATACCGTATTTGAGGGGTTTATTGAAAATGCAGGAGCCGATGCTCCATTGGTCTTGCTGATTCATGACTGGGATGGCCTGACGGAGTACGAAATTAAACGAGCCGGAATGCTAAACGATTTGGGCTATTCCGTTTTTGCCATCGATCTTTATGGAAAAGGAATTCGCCCAACGACAATGGAAGATAAGCGAAAGTGCATGACCATGCTTTCGAATGACCGCCCGATCATGCGTGCTTACATGAAGGGCGCGCTGGTCGTTGCCGAAGAACAAGGACTCAATACCGACCAGTGTGTGGTAGTGGGGTATTGCTTCGGCGGAACGGCGGCGCTTGAGCTGGCTCGGTCTGGAGAGCCGCTGAAAGGATTCGCAACATTTCATGGAGGGCTCGCGTTGCCAGAAGGCCAGAACTATTCCGAGGCAACGGGTGAATTTTTGATTATGCATGGCACCGCAGACTCGCATATCGGCATGGATCAGTTTGCTGCATTGGCAACCGATCTTGAAAAAGCGGGCCAATCGCATCAGATGATCACCTATGGTGGCGCACCACATGGTTGGACCATTTTCGGCGGGAAATCCTATCGTGAAAAGCAAGATGCGCAATCCTGGAACCATTTCGTCCGCTATCTGGACGCGGTATTGAAATAACGAATCTAACAGGGGCATCATTCCCCGCAAATGGAGATTTAAATGAAAGCACACACCGCAAGTTTGATTAATGCACTAATTCTCATCACCTTTGGTTTATGGGCTTATTTGGGATCTGAAACCCCCTCGAAAACAGCACTAATTCCGGTCGGGTTAGGAGTCGTCGTGCTCGGTCTCTATAAAGGGATCAAAAAAGAGGACAAAATCATCGCGCACATCGCCGTGCTAGTGTCGCTGTTAATTCTCATTGGTTTGGTGAAACCGCTAACCGCTGGGATCAGCCGGGGCGATGACTTGGCCGTTGCCCGAGTTTCAATCATGCTCGTCTCGACCCTCGTCGCCCTGTTTTCCTTTATAAGGAGCTTCGTTCTCGTCCGCCGCGCTCGCGCGGCCAAGGCGACTGAAGACGGTTTGGACCGGAAGAAGGATGGGCTGGATTCCTGAATACGGAATATCAGACTCCGTGGCCACGGGGTGAAAAAGGCGCATAAATAATTGACCTTGCATGGCTACCGTTGAGTCATCGAATTTGATCAGCAGGTACTCGATTCAAAATAGACCTCTCGCGGCCTATAAATGGAATGCTTTGCTGGATTTCACCTTCCTTACGAATTGTCCCAGCCTTCTGTGCTTCATCTCCGAGGAGCGGGTCAATCAAGGCGAGCCGTCCCGTTGGACGCGCGAAAACTCATTCGGGAGATCGATGGGTCACTTTGCTGGTCTGGGGTTTTGATAAAGAATCCGTCGGGGCCGCCCTTCTTTCGTATTCTTCCTGAGTTCATCCGAAAGCATGCGCGGTATTGCACGCCTCAACGTCCTCGAAGAATCGATTCTGGATCAGTTGGAGCAGACCGCTCGAATGTGTTGGGGCACTTTCGGGGGCACCGAAAAGAAACGGGGGAGATCCCTGGCGTCAGCAATGAAATATTATGGGGGAAGCGAGCTTGCAGAAAGAAACGCAAGTCGTTACATCGTCAGGCTAAATGCAGGACATCCGTAGGTCGGAGTATTGACGAGCGGCCGCAGGAGGTCGCTGATAGGCAACAGGTCGGCACTGGGAGATCGATCTGGTGGTAGGAATGGAACAGAAAGTTCCGCCCCGCTCACTCTAGTTGAGCGTAAGAGCCGAAAGCTGATCATCCACAAGATCAGGACTCAGGCTGCGGTGACTCGGGCCGTCAATGGCATCGAGCAGAGACGTTCAAAGTCGTGTTCAAGTCCATCACAGCAGGCAACGGTAGCGAATTCCTTAATTGCGCGGCATTGAAGGCTTCTATATTCGGTCGACAAGAGCTCGGCTCTATTGCGCGCATCCCTATTCATCCTGGGAACGGGGCAGTAATGAGAATGTCAACCGGATGATTCGCCGGTTCAACCCCAAGGGAAGTGACATAAGCAAATGCACCTACCCTGCCATTTAGAACGTCGAGAGCTGGATCAATCGATATCCCTGAAAGATATTGAACTTTAAACTTTAATGAAGTGTTTGTTCTGAAGATCTCGGCATGAGACGCACTTGGTTTGGAAAAGTCGGACATTTAAATTCACAGTCCACTAAAGAAGGGGATCATATTAGCTTTAATATGGGCGGAAGGGTTGGTATATTAATAATTAATAATTAATTATTCTTAATTCTTTTGATGATTCAGGAGGGAATAATGTGCGGCTGGGGGGGCTGGATATGTAACCCTACTTAACAGAAAGAGACAAAATGAAATGAAAATAAAACAGAACACGATACTGTGGGTGGCAACGATGATCGTGGCCGGAAGTTATGCGGATACGTTCGTCGCCGACTTAGGGCTGACCTTTCAGAACATATCGAGCGACTCGAACCCTTCGAGTGGGATTGGGCAGGTGGGCTATGATTATGGCATCGGGACCTACGAAATTACGAGGTCCCAGTGGGGGGCCTTCGTTGCCGACGGTGGGCCGGTCGGAAGCGGAGCTGGCTATGCGGAGGAGTCAAATACTTCGGGAGACAGACCCGTCGGTTATACGAGCTGGAATGAAGCGGCGCAGTTTGTGAACTGGTTGAACATCAACTCCGGTTATGCGCCGGCCTACAAGTTTGATGAATCGGGTGTTGTCGGCCTGTGGGACGAGGACGACCAATCGGAAGCCAGTGCTTATCGCCACAAGGACACGGTTTATGTACTGCCCTCTAATGATGAATGGGTGAAGGCGGCCTATTGGAATGGCACGGAGTTACAGGAAAGTTCCATGCCAGACAACGACCTGGACCATACGGATGCGAAATATGAACCTGACTACGGATCTACCTGGGAGGTGGGGTCTGGTACGCAGGAAATTAATGGCACCTATGATATGGCGGGCAACGTCTGGGAGTGGACCGATACTGCCGGCTCTGAGGGTGATGACATGATTATACGCGGCGGGGCATACTTCAATCCCGGCACCATGTTGCTTTCGACAGACGAAGGCCTAGAATCATCCCGCACGCTGGAGAGCAGTGGGGTTGGGTTTCGTGTTGTGGTAATTCCAGAGCCAGCGAGTATAATGCTCTTGGGGCTGTTCGGCGGGGGGGTGTGGTTTTTCCGTCGAATATTTATACGGTAATCTCCCGTCTTTAAATCCAGTTGCTTGCATTCTCCTGCGCCAAGGCTCCGGAAAGCAAGGAAAGAAATCCGCCTTTGGAAAAGGCGGGTTTTTAGTTTCACCCGTGCCGAATACGTTCCGAAAATATGCTCTCTTTGGAGGGGTTTCATGCACTGGCACGGGATTTGTCGATCCGGAAGCGAGGCTGGTTGTCTTTCGTTCCGAATTGCTGGAAAAATCCGGCAAAATGGCGATGATCACTGTTTTTAGTCCTATGAGCTTGAGGAATGCGGTACTCCTCGACGGGGGTGGTGCATCTTGCCATTGTTCGCGGCATTTTATGGTGGGCCCTTTTGTTTGCGAAAAGTGGGTGCTCATGCGGGCCTGCTCTGGGTGCCTTGCGTAATGTTTCCGTCCTCTCTGTTTAATCCTTCAGGCATTCTTATTTTCTTTATTTATCTCCTGCGGATTGTCGGATTTTTTGAATCTATTACAGGTTTGAATCCTGTGGATTTGGTATTGGTGCCGTTCTGCGGAAAATCTAGTTCGGCACCATGCAACTTCATTTTATGGGGTGAAGGAGATGCTGGGTAGTTAGGAGGGGGGGGGGTGGATTGTGGCCTGCCGATCGATAATTTGATGAGTCAGTTCGGGATGTATGCTTGCAGGAACTTGCTATAATTTTCTGAGTATGCTCAGAGTTTTGGGCTTCGCGGCGGGAGGACGTGCGGAATGGAAGTGATGTGGGTGTTGGAAGTCGCGTGAGTTGTGACGGGGCCAAATTTTCATTAAAAACAGCTGTTGCAAAACCCGCCTTATTAGGAAGTTGTGAGAGGGTACGAAATTGAGTTCAGAAAGCGGTTGCGGGAATGAGAAATCTGACTACTATCCGGCGCCCTGTTCACGACGCGTCAGTCGCTTATGAGGCTGTTCGGTGAATAGGAACGTGTTCTTTTAGACCAACTGAAATTTTAGGATGTGCCGTATGGGGTTAAACCTGTTCCGCTTCTGAGCAAAACGAGCGTTTAGCCGTTCATGCAAGGTGTCGGAATTCTCTGATAGAGATGTGCTGAATATATCCTTTTTCATGGGGTTTTAAATAAACTTATTTTTGGGTTGATCAAAATGTTTTGATCGTTACTATGGCCCGCCTTGTTTGAAACGAACGAAGCGTTAATCGCAGAGTTTACAGCAAACAAATGTTACCTCCTCAGGGCGGTGACCCGATCTTTGAAATCAGAATAACTCATAAGAAATATATGACAGAAAGAAGCATCGCTTCGAATCAGAAGTGGTGCGGTTTGTTATAGCCAATTCTTTGAAACTTGTTTGATCGTCCAGCAATGGAGGATCGAGTTTTAAATATGCGAATTATATTATAGTACAGGGTCTAAACCTGATCGATTTTTAGCGGTTCAATCGCTGGCGCCTTAAGTGGAGCGAGCATCAATTGAATACGCAGTTTTTTAATAAAGATTTGATGGAGAGTTTGATCCTGGCTCAGAACGAACGTTGGCGGCGTGGATTAGGCATGCAAGTCGAGCGAGATTAACCTTTTTCAATTCTTCGGAAGAGAAGCTGGTTATGAGAGCGGCGAACGGGTGAGTAATAAATGGGTAATTTGCCTCTTTGTTCGGGATAGCCATTGGAAACGATGATTAATACCGAATGTGTTCGGGTGCTTCATGGCACCCTCTATAAAGGCGGGGATTCTTCGGAACCTGTCGCAAAGAGATAAGCCCATTTCCTATCAGCTTGTTGGTGAGGTAACGGCTCACCAAGGCTTACGGGTAGCTGGTCTGAGAGGATGGTCAGCCACACTGGGACTGAGACACTGCCCAGACTCCTACGGGAGGCTGCAGTCGAGAATCATTGTCAATGCACGAAAGTGTGAACATGCGACGCCGCGTGGAGGAAGACGGCCTTTGGGTTGTAAACTCCTGTCAGCAGGGAGTAAGGATAGAGCACTTAATACGTGTTTTATTTGATAGTACCTGCAGAGGAAGTCACGGCTAACTCTGTGCCAGCAGCCGCGGTAATACAGAGGTGGCGAACGTTGTTCGGATTTACTGGGCGTAAAGGGTCCGCAGGCGGTCTTGTGTGTCAGATGTGAAAGCCCACGGCTTAACCGTGGAATTGCATTTGAAACTGCAAGACTAGAGTACTGGAGGGGAGAAGGGAACACTTGGTGTAGCGGTGAAATGCGTAGATATCAAGTGGAACACCGGCGGCGAAGGCGCTTCTCTGGACAGATACTGACGCTCATGGACGAAAGTTAGGGTAGCGAAAGGGATTAGATACCCCTGTAGTCCTAACCGTAAACGGTGTGCACTAGACGTGGGAGGCTTTACCCCCTTCCGTGTCTGAGCTAACGCATTAAGTGCACCGCCTGGGGAGTACGGTCGCAAGATTAAAACTCAAAGGAATTGACGGGGACCCGCACAAGCGGTGGAGCATGCGGCTTAATTCGATGCAACGCGAAGAACCTTACCTGGGCTTGACATATAGCTGCATACGATCCGAAAGGAACGTAGCCTTCGAGGGTGCTATACAGGTGCTGCATGGCTGTCGTCAGCTCGTGCCGTGAGGTGTTGGGTTAAGTCCCGCAACGAGCGCAACCCCTGTGTTTAGTTGCCAGCACGTAATGGTGGGAACTCTAAACAGACTGCTGGTGAAAACCAGAGGAAGGTGGGGATGACGTCAAGTCAGTATGGTCCTTATGTCCAGGGCTGCACGCGTGCTACAATGGGATGTACAATGGGAGGCTAAGCCGCGAGGTGGAGCAAATCCTCAAAACATTCCCCAGTTCGGATTGTAGTCTGAAACTCGACTGCATGAAGTTGGAATCGCTAGTAAAGGTATATCAGCTACGATACCTTGAATACGTTCCCGGGTCTTGTACACACCGCCCGTCACATCATGGAAGTTTGTTGCACCCGAAGTTGTTGATCCAACCTCTCACGAGGAGGAAGACACCTAAGGTGTGATAGGTAACTGGGATGAAGTCGTAACAAGGTAGCCGTTGGGGAACCAGTGGCTGGATCACCTCCTTTCTAAGGAGAAGGCCAATCGCAAGATTGGACCTAGGGTATTGCCCTTCGGGGTATGGCAAATTGAAAGATCTGCCACAAAGTTTTCGGCATAACAAACCGCACCATTTCTGGCGCTAAGCGCTACAACAGATAACTTATGAGTTATTCTACGTAAGATTTTAGGACCAATCTGGGGGTATAGCTCAGCTGGGAGAGCGCCTGATTTGCATTCAGGAGGTCATCGGTTCGATCCCGTTTACCTCCACCATTTTGAATGAAGGGCGTGTAGCTCAGTTGGTTAGAGCGCATCCCTGATAAGGATGAGGTCACAGGTTCGACTCCTGTCACGCCCACCATTTAAACCGGTCCTACATAAAAATCTTACTTTCACACTTTTCCGCATAAAGCGGAGTGTTCTTTGACAATTGCATAGTATTGAATAACTGCAACAAGCGCATGTATACTTTATATATGTTACTTAATTGGGGTCTCTTCGGAGATTCCAACCCGTTTCCGTTCTGCGGAAACAAAAGTGACTTGATTTTTGATCAAGCTACTAAGGGTGTACGGTGGATGCCTTGGCTTCAGTAGGCGATGAAGGACGTGTTAAGCTGCGATAAGCTTTGGTGAGGGGCAAAAACCCGTTATGAACCAGAGATTTCCGAATGGGAAAACCCAGCAGAGGTAATGCTCTGTTATCTGCGTGTGAATTAAATAGCGCGTAGAGGCGATACCCGGTGAATTGAAACATCTTAGTAACCGGAGGAAAATAAAACAATAGTGATTCCGTAAGTAGTGGCGAGCGAACGCGGAACAGCCCAAAATACCCTGTTTACAGGGTATGGTGTGGACCACAATGTGGTACTCGAATAGATAGCAGAATCAACTGGAAAGTTGAGCCAGAGCGGGTGATAGCCCCTTAAGCGAAATCTTGAAGAGACCGAGTGGTATCCCGAGTAGGTCGGAACACGTGAAACTCTGACTGAATATAGGAGGCCCACCTCCTAAGGCTAAATACTAACTGAAGACCGATAGCGAACTAGTACCGTGAGGGAAAGGTGAAAAGAACCCCTGGAGGGGAGTGAAATAGAACCTGAAACCGTGCACTTACAAACTGTGGTAGCCCTTCGGGGTGGCCGCATGCCTTTTGCATAATGAGTCTGCGACTTACCGTATGTGGCAAGGTTAAGCATCTTTTCGATGTGGAGCCGAAGCGAAAGCGAGTGTTAATAGCGCGAATGAGTCGCCTGCGGTAGACCCGAAACCTGGTGAGCTACCCATGGACAGGATGAAGCTTCTTTAAACGGAAGTGGAAGACCGAACCAGTACGTGTTGAAAAACGTTTGGATGATCTGTGGGTCGGAGTGAAAGGCTAACCAAACCAGGTGATAGCTGGTTCTCCCCGAAATACCTTGAGGGATAGCCTCGATGAATGCAATTCACGGAGGTAGAGCACTGAGTACTTGATGGTCCCTCCCGGGATACTGAGAGTTTTCAAACTCCGAATACCGTGAACGTCACATCGGGAGTCAGACTGCGGGGGATAAGCTCCGTAGTCGAGAGGGAAACAGCCCAGACCGCCAGCTAAGGCCCCTAAATGATAGTTAAGTGGAGAAGGATGTTAGATTGCGAAGACAGCTAGGATGTTGGCTTAGAAGCAGCCACCATTTAAACAAAGCGTAATAGCTGACTAGTCGAGTGGTTTAGCGCCGAAAATGATCGGGGCTCAAACTATCTGCCGAAGCTGCGGGTTTTAACTACTGTTAAAGCAGTAGGGGAGCGTTGTGTACCGGGTTGAAGGGAAGGTGGAAACCGACCTGGACTGTACACAAGTGATTATGCAGACATGAGTAACGATAAGAGTGGTGAGAATCCACTCCGCCGAAATCCTAAGGTTTCCTTCGGAAGGTTCGTCCGCGAAGGGTTAGTCGGCCCCTAAGGCAAGGCTGAAAAGCGTAGTCGATGGGAAACAGGCATAATATTCCTGTACCGCTGTACACGAGTGATGGAGGGACGCAGTAGGCTAGATCAGCTGACGATTGGAAATGTCAGTCTAAGTGCGTAGGGCATTGTGTAGGAAAATCCGCACATGTTTGCCTGAGACACGATGGGACTTGGAGTCTTCGGACAAAGAGGATTGGTTGATGCCATGCTGCCGAGAAAAGCTTCTAAACGTTGAATGTAAAGCGACCGTACCAAAACCGACACAGGTGGGAGGGTAGAGTATACCAAGGCGCGCGAGAGAAAAGTTGTTAAGGAACTCGGCAAATTAACCCCGTATCTTCGGAAGAAGGGGTCCTGCAAGGGGCAATTGAACTTGCTTCGAACGTTTCTTGCAGGCGCAGTGAAGAGGCGAAGGCGACTGTTTATCAAAAACATAGCACTATGCTAACTCGCAAGAGGATGTATATGGTGTGACACGTGACCAATGCCAAAAGGTTAAGGCAAGGGGTTAGCTCTTGAAGCGAAGCTCTAAACCGAAGCCCTGGTGAATGTCGGCCGTAACTATAACGGTCCTAAGGTAGCGAAATTCCTTGTCGGGTAAGTTCCGACCTGCACGAATCGTGTAACGATCTTCGCACTGTCTCAACAACAATCTCGGTGAAGTTGTAGTTCCGGTGAAAATGCCGGATACCCGCGGCAGGACGGAAAGACCCCGTGAACCTTTACTGTGACCTGACATTGGGTTTTGATATTTTGTATGTAGGATAGCTGGGAGGCTTTGAAGCATCGTCGTCAGGCGTTGTGGAGCCATTGGTGAAATACCAGTTTCGATCTATTGAAATTCTAACTACGATCCCCTGAATCGGGGCGTAGAACAGTGTCTGGGAGTCAGTTTGACTGGGGCGGTTTCCTCCTAAAGAGTAACGGAGGAGCACAAAGGTACCCTCAGCACGGTCAGCAATCGTGCGAAGAGCGTATAGGTATAAGGGTGCTTGACTGCGAGACCTACAAGTCGAGCAGGTGCGAAAGCAGGTCTAAGTGATCCGGTGGTAGCTAGTGGTAGCGCCATCGCTTAACGGATAAAAGGTACTCCGGGGATAACAGGCTGATGATTGCCAAGAGTCCACATCGACGCAATCGTTTGGCACCTCGATGTCGGCTCATCGCATCCTGGGGCTGGAGAAGGTCCCAAGGGTTGGGCTGTTCGCCCATTAAAGCGGTACGCGAGCTGGGTTCAGAACGTCGTGAGACAGTTTGGTCCTTATCCGCCGTGGGCGCAGGAAATTTGAAGAGATTACTCCTTAGTACGAGAGGACCAGGATTAATATGCCGCTGGTGTTCCAGTTGTTCTGCCAAGAGCATCGCTGGGTAGCTACGCATAGGAAGGATAAGCGCTGAAAGCATCTAAGTGCCAAGCCCCCTCTAAGATAAGATTTCCCGTTGGAATTTATTCCATCTCAAGGCTCGTTCGAGACTAGGACGTTGATAGGCTGGGTGTGAACGTGTAGTGATACATGAAGCTGACCAGTACTAATTAGCCGTGAGGCTTGATCTTAATTTTTATTAAGGTGTACATGCCGTTGTTGTTATTTCAATACTATGCAGTTGCTATTAATTTCGAATTTTTCCGGTTGTTATAGCGAGAAAGAAACACCTGTTCCCATTCCGAACACAGAAGTGAAGAGTCTCAGCGGCGATGGTACTAGGGGGTAGACCCTGGGAGAGTAGCACGCAGCCGGTTTTTATTTTT
>JBAHZU010000126.1:0-12472 GCA_037132875.1 Pontiella sp. | reverse complement strand
TTCCCCATCCACACGCACGGCCATCATTTGAAGTCCATTGCCCCAGAATCGGAATTTTATATCTTCGTGATACACCAACTCCCCCGTGAAATGAATTCCCCATCCCCATCCCTCGGTTTCTTCGTTGAAAATTTCTGGGGCTAGGTTTGCCCGAACAGGCGGCACCATAAATGTTGTGGTGTATATTTTCTGAGGCGACTGATAATAGCGGGAAAGAACAGACTTTTTCCATCCCTTCTGTAAGAAATCATAGAATATCAGATGAATAGAATCCGGAACATTATTGAGTGTGGGATTTCCTCTGCGGGTGCGTTTTAAATCGTAGAAGGTGCCTTCGAAATCATTGCCGATTGTTTGGCTACTGCCCAGTAAGGTGGTTAGTTCATTTAAATCGGGCATGATATCGAAACCGCTTCCAACTCCAGTGTCAAAGCCGTCCCCCATGCCGCTCATTTCTGGGAGCTGAATGTCGGGCATATTCGCCCGCTTAATATGGGTCACGATCCTTGTGGTTTTGGGTTTGGCACTTTTCTTGACCTTCACCTGCGGCTTTTTCAACTTCATCTTCGGGCGATCAATGGACTTTGGAGGGGCAAATGTTTTTTCCTCTTTCTGATGAACGGTAAACACTACCAGTAGACCGGCGACTAAGAAGGCGGCAGCATGAATCATTAGACTGATGATCACACCACTTGGAGCACCTTTAGAAAGGGTTTTAGTTTTTTTAATATGCTTTAACACGATTTATCCCCCTCCCTTCCATTTTAACTGACTAACGAGCCTACAACTCCACGTTGTCCACGTGCCACGATGTCACATCCCATATTTAACATAATAGATGTATCAAAAACCGAATGAGAGGGGTATCGCCGGAAAAGGGTATTCTGATGGCGGGATTGAAGGAAAATAATCTAAATAGGGACGTGCTTGAAAATACGCAGACCGTTGGAGATCGTGTGCTGCTTTCTTTATGCTGCGAGATAGCAGGAGTAATGAATGGTAGGGTACGTGCTTTAAATGAAAAAACCTCGTTATCAGTAATGATAACGAGGTTATAATGGTGATCCGGCTGGGGCTCGAACCCAGGACCCTTTGATTAAAAGTCAAATGCTCTACCAGCTGAGCTACCGGACCAAAAATGGTCATTTCAATGAGTGACGAGTGAGGTCTTTCTCGTGAAAGGAGGGCATGTTATATAGACGTTGATTCTTGGACGCAAGCGATAAAAATGATTTCTTTTGTTTTCCTTCCTGAGTCTTGAGCCTATGTTGTTTGTATGCCTTGGTGAGAATGTTAAAAAGGGGGGATTAAATGAAGGTTGTAGGATTAATTCTAGGGGGTGGCGCAGGAAGCCGCTTACAGCCACTTACAGCAGAACGATCGAAGCCGGCCGTGCCGATTGCCGGAAAATACCGGCTGGTGGATATTCCCATTAGCAACTGTATCAATAGTGGTATTCGAAGTATTTACCTGCTGACTCAATTTAACAGTGTCTCCCTGCATCAACACATTGGTACGACGTATATTTTTGACCAGTTCAGCGGCGGGCATGTCCGGATTCTGGCTGCCGAGCAGACCCCAGATTCTGCGGGATGGTTTCAAGGGACGGCTGATGCCGTCCGTCGGTCGATGCGTTATTTTAAGGCGAATGATCCCGACCTCGTTGTGATTCTTTCTGGAGACCAGCTCTATCGAATGGATCTGCAGGAGGTAATTGATTCCCATATTGAAAATGGGGCGGATCTGACCATCAGTACTAAGCCGGTTCCTCGCGAGGAGGCGAAGTCGCTTGGGATTATGCAGGTAAATCAGGATGGGCGTATTATTCGATTTGCGGAAAAGCCGGGCGATACGCCGCTGTTGGATGAGCTGAAGGCACCGCGAGAGGATGAGACCTATTTAGCCAGTATGGGGATCTATGTCTTCAATTTTAAGGTGTTGCGGGAGCTGCTCTGCAACAATGATGAAACGGACTTTGGTAAGCACATCATTCCCGGTGCAATTGATACCTATAAGGTTCAGAGCTATATTTTTGAGGATTACTGGGAAGATATTGGAACCATTCGTTCATTTTGGGCCGCTAATCTGGCGCTAACGGAACCTCTGCCGAAGTTTTCTTTCTATGATATGAACAAGGTCATTTATACGAGCATGCGGTATTTGCCGCCTTCTAAAATTAATCACTGCGATCTCAGCCGCTGTTTATTGTCGGACGGATGCATTATTTCCGGCGAGCGTATTGAGCACGCGGTGATTGGGCCGCGTGCACTGGTTGGGGAAGGCTCGATCGTGGACGATTCCATTTTGATGGGAGCCGATTATTACGAGCATGACGAAGTGGATCATCCATCGGGTATTCCAATGGGGATCGGAAAAAATTGTGTGGTTAAAACCGTGATCATCGATAAAAATGTGCGTATTGGTGACAATGTGGTGATTTCGCCAGAGGGTAAGCCTAGGAATGAGCAGACCGATCTCTATTGGGTGCGGGATGGTATCATGATTATTCCAAAAAATACGGTGATTCCGTCGGGAACGGTACTCTAGTCGGATCTTTCAAAGGCGGTTGGGTATGGGTTCCAATCGGTTAGATGGGGGTGGAATCTTCTCAGAAACCTGATGGATCGGCATCTCGGTGTCGCGGAGTTATTCCGCCGTTTTTTGTGTGAGAATTACGTACTTGCGCTGGGGAGATGGTTGGGGTACTTTCACGCACTTTAAATCGCACGGCAACACACCGCCATCGCTGTAAACTCCAACTAGACCCTTACAGCTCGGAACGACGATGTATGTGCATGGAAAAATGAAAAACAACACAAAGGAAATAAATATGGGTTTATTCAACCTGTTTAAATCGGCCCGCACGGTGCTGGTGATTGATGCGGTATCGCTCAACGAATCTGCAGGAATGAAAGGGAAAATTCCCCCGCGCAATCAGTTGCAGATGCTCCGCCGTTTGGCACGCTTCTCTCAGCGCGAGAAAATTGAAGTCATTGCAGTTCTAAGTGGCACACCGCTGAACAAAGCGCCAGCTGGGAAAAAATTCGAAGATATTACCGTTATCTATAGCAAGTCGATGGAGGAGCATTCCAAATTTCTTGCGAAGACCACCCAGTCGAAAGGGGCTGGAGCGGTATTGGTTTCGGGGAGTGCCGCTGTTGAAGACGTCGCCGGAAACGGGGTGAAAAAAATGCGTGTGAGCACCTTCCGCAAGGCTTTTGATATTGGCGGAGATGGGGACGGTGGAAATGATCGTTCCGATGGAAATAACCGCCCTCGAGGAAATCGTCCGCCGCGCCGCCGGCCGCAGAAACAGAGCAAGGGTGAAAGTAGCGGAGGAAATAACGCGGGCGCGACCGCTAAAAAAGAACCACAGCAGGATCGTAAGCCCAAGGGATCTTCCGAAGCGGATGCGATCAATGAGCTGATCGACCTCGTCGATTAGGAAGGGTATATGACGAGTCGCTATATTTTCTGCGACATCGACGGTACGTTGCTCTATGCTAAAGAATCAGGCCGCTCCGCTTTCGCGGCGGCCTTTTTCGATGCATTCGGCTTTGAGATCGAGATGGCGCATATCAATTTTTCTGGGGCAACCGACTTGGGAGTGCTATCACAGTTGGTCAATGAAAATTCCGTGGAGCTGACGGCTGAAAAAGCGGCCCGTTTTTTTGAGCGGCTTCCGGTTTATCTCAATGAAAACATGACTCGCTGTCCGCCGACTATTTTTCCAGGAGTTGGAACTTTTCTGGAGCGCGTTTCCAAGCATTGGAAGCTCGGCCTGGTTTCGGGGAATATCCGGGAGACGGCCTATCTTAAACTGAAGCACGGAGGAATTCTGGACTATTTTACTGATATAGGTGGTTTTGGAGACGATCACAGGGATCGTAATGAAATGGCTGCCTTGGCATTGGAACGCGCGGGTAATCCGAGGGGTTCTTTTCTGTTGGGCGATACCCCTTCAGATATCGAAGCCGCCCGTACCAACGGAATGATTGCTGTGGCGGTCTGTAACGGCCAGTTTAATCGTGCTGCACTTGCGGCGGAAAATCCTGATCTGATTATAGATTCCTTTCTGGATGCTGAGCACCTTTTTCGGGCATTGGAAGTATGAACGCTTGCTTTGAAGATTTGACGCCGGACCGCATTCTCGATGCGATTGAAGAGGGAATGGATTGTCGGCTGACTGGACTCACGGCACCGCTTCCGAGTTATATTAACCGAGTCTATGAGCTCCAGTCGGTGGCGGGCGAGAAATTAATCGCCAAGTTTTATCGTCCGGGGCGTTGGAAAAGAGCGGCGCTGCAGGATGAGCACGACTTTGTGCTCGATTGTGCCGCGGAAGAAATTCCGGTCGTGGCTCCGCTTCCATTAGTTGATGGTGCAACGATTGGTGAATACGACGGGATTCTTTATTCCGTTTTCCCAAAACGATCCGGTCGTGAAATGGAGCTGTGCAATGACGAGGGCTGGCTGCGGTTGGGGCGATTGGTTGGGCGGATTCATCAGGCCGGTTGGCAACGCGATGCCGAGCATCGTCTGACGATGCATCCAGAGACCACAACTATTCCGGAAATTGGTATGCTGCTGGATGGTGGTTTTATGTCGGCCCATGCCGCTGGGCGCTTTAAAGATGTGACCAGCCGAATTGTGGAAATTGCGCTGCGTGAATTTGAAGGGGTGGAGCTACAGCGGATTCATGGCGATTGCCATCGGGCCAATATTTTGGAACGGCCCGATGAGGGGTTAATGGTTATTGATTTTGACGATATGATGATGGGGCCAGCTGTGCAGGATATTTGGCTGTTGCTCCCAGGTCATGCAAACAGTACACGGCAGGAGATTAGTCTGATTCTCGAAGGCTATGAGCAGTTCATGGAATTCGATGAGCGACAGCTCAGGCTAATTGAAATCTTGCGGGCAATGCGGATTATCTATTTTCTTTCTTGGTGCAGTACCCAGGCGAACGATTTTAAATTTCAGTCCAACTTTCCGGACTGGGGCAGTGAGATGTTCTGGCAGCGCGAAGTGGCTGACCTGGAGCATCAGTACCACGCCATCTTGAATGATGAGCGTTTGAACGGCGGAGCTTTTAATGAGTATTAGTAGAACAGTAAATATTTCATGTCCTTCCTGCAAAACACAGCAGGATGTGCGGCTTTATGATGCCGTTAACATTAACACCGATCCTGAGCTGAAAGACGCGCTGATGCAGAATCAGCTGAATCGCGTGGAGTGTATTGATTGCGATCTGAGCTTTCGGGTGGATAAACCCATGCTTTACAATGATCCCGAGCTGAAGATGTTGATTCATTGGGTGCCAGAAAGTGAAGAGATGGGTAGAGAGGCCATTCTTGAAGAGTTTGAGCAGTCGCTGGATAAAATGAACGAAATGATGCCCGAGGGTGAAAAAGTTCCGAATGTGCAGCTGGTAATGTCGCGGGTGGAATTGGTGGAGCTGATCTTCCTGCTCGAAGCCGGTCTGAACCCGCGGGTGGTGGAATATGTCAAATACAGCATTTATACCCGTAATCTGGAAAAGATCGATCCTCAGAAGTTTCGCCTTCTGCTTAATGTTCAAGATTCAACGGATGAGGAATTCTGTTTTGTTATGCAGAATGCGAAGAGTCAGGTGCTGGGGGAGATGCTTCGCTACGGTCGCACGGCCTACGATTCCATGGCGGAACTGTATAAAGAGAACTCCGATGAGTTTACGGATATGTTCCCCGGCCCCTACATTAGCGCCCGCGACCTTCTTCTCGAAGATGCGGCGTACGAAGCTTAATGCGGTCGTTCTGTAAAAATCAGTAGAAAGGAAGGGAAGGGAGATTGAATCCGTATTCGGGTCTGATTTTCATTTTCTTTAGTTCGCTTCTGCGAGTTGTCGAGTTTGGATCGTCCGGGTTTCAACTTTGTATTTTTGCAACGTGGATCACTTCCTTTTTAAGGAGCATTGGTTAGCCTGAGGAACAAAAATTCTGTACGCGTGCCCGCTCCTCTTCCTCACTTCGGAATTGGATATTTTTCCAATCTTTGGATTCGGCGGCAGACAGGCCGCTGAAGAGTTTGCGGTATTGGGATGGGGTGGCGCCGATGGTCTTCTTGAAGGTGTTGGCAAAATACTGGCTGGTTCCGTAGCCGCATTCGAAGGCAATATCGATAATCTTGGTGTCGGTTTCTCGGAGCAGGGTCTTGGCGCATTCGATCCGAATCCGAAAGAGGTATTCCATGGGAGTACTGCCCGTGAGTTTCTGGAAAATCTTGTTAAGCTGAGTGCGCTGAATGCCGCATTCAACGGCCATTTCGGAGAGTGTCCATGGTTCATCGCAGCGGGCGGGCAATTCGGCAATGAGTGCCTGTAGTTTTTTCTCGGAATAGGTGTAGCGGCCAGCATCGACGACTTCGCCTGATATAATACGTTTCAGTTCAACGAGGATGGCTCGGAGGAGGGTCTGGGTGTGAGCGTCGCGCAACTCGTGGGTGCTCTGCAGCTCCCCGATAAGGGTCGGCATCAGGCTGCATATCGTAGGGGTGGCGGGAAAGCAATGATGTGGGCTGCCTGCAAAAATGGTGCTTAATATGCTCGATTCTTTTGTGCTGAAACCAAAAGATTTGGGGAACTCAAAATTGGGCTGTGCCGTTGGATAATCCTTTTCGAGATGAAAGAGCACGTGCCAGATAATATTTTTAGGCTCCTTGAGATTCATGCTGCCGTGTACCTGCCACGGTAAGGTGAAATAAATGGATCCGGATTCAACGGTTTCCGTCGCGCCTTCAACCATCCATTCCATCATACCCTTCTCAATATAGGTGATTTCCATTCCCCGGTTCTTGTGGGGGGTGAGTTCCGAGCATTGGAAGCGTCCGTAGCTGATAATGTCTTCCATAGTTAACCTCTTTAATAATGTGTAAAATATACCGCATCAAATCCGGACCGACAAGTTTTGCTAATGAGTGTTTCATGGGGTTATCAATCGAAACAAGGAGACATGATGGCTACTACAGACAAAACATGGATTACTAATCTTCCGAAAATCGGAATTCGCCCAACCATCGACGGCCGTTATGGCGGGGTCCGCGAATCGCTCGAAGGCCAGGTTATGGCCATGGCTGAAAATGCCGCTAAATTGATTAGCGAAAACTTGAAATACCCGAATGGCGAACCGGTAGAATGCGTGATTGCCGATAGCTGCATCGGTGGTGTTGCGGAATCTGCGGCCTGTGCTGATAAATTTGATGCCGAGAATGTGGGCGTTTCCCTCACCGTCACGCCGTGCTGGTGCTACGGTTCAGAAACCATGGATATGGATCCGCTTCGTCCGAAAGCGGTTTGGGGCTTTAATGGGACTGAGCGTCCCGGTGCCGTCTACCTGGCAGCTGTTCTGGCCGGACACACCCAGAAAGGACTTCCGGCATTCGGAATCTATGGCCGCGATGTTCAGGATGCGGGCGATACTGCGATTCCTGCCGATGTGAAAGAAAAAGTACTTCGTTTCACGAAGGCCGGCCTGGCGGCTGCAATGATGAAAGGTAAATCTTATCTCTCGATGGGTGGCGTCTCCATGGGCATTGCCGGATCGTTCGTTGACCAAAACTTTTTCGAAGACTATCTCGGTATGCGCGTTGAATCGATCGACCTGAGCGAGTTTGCTCGCCGTCTTCGCGATGAAATTTATGACGTGGAAGAGTATAAAACTGCATTGGCTTGGGTGAAAGAAAACTGCGTTGAAGGCCGCGATCCCAATGCCGAAAGCACGCGCCGCACCCGCGAACAGCTTGATAGCGAGTGGGAAACCTCTGTGAAAATGGCGCTGATTTCTCGCGACCTAATGTATGGCAACGATCGACTGGCGGAAATGGGCTATCTCGAAGAGGCCCGTGGCCACAATGCGATTGTTTCCGGTTTCCAAGGACAGCGTCACTGGACCGACTACAGTGCCAATGGCGACTTTATGGAAGCGATCTCGAACAGCTCCTTCGACTGGAATGGCATCCGTATGCCACGCCTGATGGCCACTGAAAACGATTGCCTGAATGCAGTTCCCATGCTCTTTAGCTATCTGCTCACCAATACGGCGCAGGTCTTTTCCGATGTTCGCACCTATTGGAGCCCAGATGCCATCGAACGCGTCACCGGCCATAAAGTGGACGGCGTAGCGAAGGATGGACTGATTCATCTGATCAACTCGGGTTCTGCTGCTTTGGATGGTAGTGGTCAGCAGAGCGACAACGGGACTCCGGCGATGAAGCCCTTCTGGGAAATTTCGGAAGAAGAGAAACAGGCCTGTTTGGACGCGACGTCCTGGCATCCGTCCGTTACGGAATATTTCCCCGGCGGTGGTATGTCTTCGAAGTTCGTGACCAAAGAAGGAATGCCCATCACCATGAGCCGCGTGAATATCGTGAAGGGCCTTGGCCCAGTGCTGCAGATTGCGGAAGGCTGGACGGTGGAATTGCCGGACGATGTGCATAAGGCGCTCGACGACCGCACCGATAATACTTGGCCGACCACTTGGTTTGCGCCGCGTATCACGGGGCAGGGCGCTTTCACTGATACCTATTCCGTGATGGCTAACTGGGGTGCCAATCATGGTGCGTTTAGTTATGGCCACATCGGGGCCGACCTGATTACGCTGGCTTCGATGCTCCGTATTCCGGTCTTCATGCATAATGTTGACGACGCGGATATATTCCGTCCGTCGGCGTGGAGTTCATTCGGAACGGAAAATCGCGAAGGAGCGGATTTCCGCGCGTGCGAGACTTACGGTCCGATATTCGGGTAAATTGAAAAGGAATCCGGCTTCGGTCGGGTTCCTTTTTTGTGCGTTTTATGATTTAACCCGAAAAGGATCAGACTATGAAAAAGTTGTCAGATATTATCCCTAGAAATATTGTATTTCCTTTTATTTTACTCTCCACGTGTTTTGCGATGTGGGGGTTGTCGAATAATATGACCGACCCGCTCGTGAAGGCATTTCTTGATATTTTCCCTGACCTGTCCAATGCACAAAGTGCCCTGATTCAGAATGCGTTCTATGGTGCGTATTTTTGTTTAGGGATTCCCGGCGCAATTATTGCGAGGAAATTTGGGTATAAGAAGGGGGTTTTGGTTGGGCTCGGTTTGTATATCATTGGGGGGCTTCTTTTTTACCCCGCCAGTATTATGCTGCAGTTTGAACCCTTCTTAATTGCGTTCTTCGTGCTAGCGGGCGGACTCTCCATTCTGGAAACGAATGCGAACCCTTATATTATTGCGATGGGCCCGGAGGATACCGCGACCCTGCGTTTGAATTTTGCTCAATCTTTTAATCCAGTTGGTTCTCTGATTGGCCTGTTTGTCTGCAAGTTTGCCATTCTAACGAAGCTCGATGTTATCAACGAGCAGAAGACCGAAGGGTTGGTTGGCGATGCGTTGCGTGCCATTCAAATGGATCAGCTTGAAATTGTAATGAAGCCCTACTTTATTGCGGCGCTCATTTTGATTATCTTGTGGGTGCTGATTGCAACCTCTAAGAAAATGCCCGATGTGTCGGAGCATGATGCCAAGACCCATTTGGGTACTACGCTCAAGCAACTGTTTACCAGCCGCAACTATACGTTCGCCGTGATTGCGCAGTTCTTCTATGTCGGAGCCCAGATTGCGGTATGGACCTATACCATTCATTATATCACGGGGCAGCTAGGCATCTCAAACAGTGATGCCATGAACTATCACATGGGAGCAATCATTACCTTCTCGGTTGCTCGTTGGGTATTCACCGGATTAATGCGGGTATTCAAACCTAGCGTTTTACTGATGGGATCCGCCATTCTCGCGGCACTTCTGACCTGTTCGGTCATATTTGTTCAGGGGATTATCGGGGTTTACAGTCTGATTGTAATTTCAGCATGCATGTCGCTCATGTTCCCAACGATTTTTGGCTTGGGTTCTCGTGGTCTTGGAGAGGCAACCAAGATTGGGGCTTCGGGCCTAATTATGGCTATTCTGGGCGGGGCATTGCTTACGCAACTTCAGGGTAAATTGATTGATATCTTTAGTGGTGGAAACGATGCGCTATTGGGTGAGGCGACCGCTAAATCCTACATAGTTCCATTGGTCTGTTTCGTTGTGGTTGCATTCTACGGGCTGTACGCAAGCAAAACGGATCAGTCGCAGGAAGGATAACTATTCAATTGCTGTTCCGGGGTGCAGAAACTAAAGTGAGCAGATGAATGTTTATCTGCTCACTTTGATCGCAACGGTCAGTAATATCGGCACGATTATTTGCCTTAAGAAATGCAAATTTGCGGTGCTCAACGAACTGCCCGTGGCCGCGTGGATGTTTGGAATTGCGCTAACGATTGTGGTTACGCAATTCCTGCTCCTTTGGTCAGATGTGAAAGGGGCTTCTCTCGGTCTGGTGATTTCTATAGTGATTGCTGCTGTAATGATCACGGCCGCATTTGTCACTGCAGATGAATTGACGGGAAGGCTATCCCTGACGCTGAAGCATTTGGCGCCACTCGAAATTGGGGGGTATGCTTTGGCCATCCTCGGGGTTTTTCTGGTGGGTCTTTCGCAGCAGATGACTTCGGCAAAGTCGGGTGAGAATACGCCGGTATCGATTGTTTCCGAGAAGTACTAATCTGCTTGAACCCGTGGCCTCCGTGTTGGTTTTTGGGAGAGCTTCGGTGCATAATTTACCATGAATGGATGATTCTTCGAATCTGGGAAAATATTCTCCAGTTCATCTATTCATAAACATCGTATCTAAAAATATTTTCGGAAGGGTAATTTGCTGTATAGGATATACCGATCCGATTCGGAACGAAATCAGGTGTAATTTTGTTATGTTCTCGGCCATAATTTTGGAGAGATATGCGGGGAACGTCTCCTGAGCATACACCGCGAGAGCAAATCTTAAAATTCTTGTGTATTAAAATAGGAATGAACGGGGCAACGTGATGAAAAAAAAATATTTAGCAGTAGATTTGGGGGCTTCAAGCGGACGTGTGATTGTGGGGACGCTTGAGAACGGAAAACTCTCCTTGGAACAAATGAACCGCTTCTGGAACGGACCGAACGAAATCAATGGAACGCTCTATTGGGACTTCATTCATCTGTTCCGAAATATTAAAGAAGGGATTGCGCTCGCGCAACAACAGTATGGCGATGCGATCGGCTCCATGGGCATTGATACTTGGGGGGTTGATTTCGGGCTGATTGATGCCGATGGGCAACTGATTGGCAATCCGGTGAACTATCGCGATAGTCGCACCGAAGGCATGCTGGACAAGGTGTTTGAGAAAGTTCCAAAAGAAAAAGTGTATGAACAAACCGGTATTCAGTTCATGGAACTCAATACGTTGTATCAGTTGATGGCCCTTTCCGAATCTGATTCCGCCCAGTATAAAATGGCTGACAAATTGCTCTTTACTCCCGATTTGCTGGGCTACTGCCTGACGGGCAAGATGGTTGCAGAACGCACCATTGCCAGTACCTCTCAGTTCTACAATCCGAAAACGAACGACTGGGCCTATGATCTGCTTGAGGATCTCGGCATTCGCTCGGACCTGTTTCCGGATCTCGTTGATCCGGGAACGCTCCTCGGCGATTATAAAGGGATTCCGGTAGTCTCCGTTTGCGGGCACGACACCGCCTGTGCTTTTGCGGCAGTACCAACATTTCCTGGCGAAAAATCAGCCTTTATGAGTTCCGGCACGTGGTCGTTGCTGGGAGCAGAACTTTCCGATCCCGTAATCTCCGACGAATCACTGGCCGCCGACTTTACCAATGAGGTTGGGCTGGGTAAAACAATTCGTTTCCTGAAAAATATGTGCGGATCCTGGATTTTGCAGGAGCTGAAACGCATTTGGAATGAGCAAGGTTGCAACTATGCTTGGCCGGAAATGGATGCACTCAACGAGGCTGCTAAGCCCCTTCAGTTTTTCATTGATCCTTCTGCCGAAGAGTTTTCAACGCCGGGTGATATGCCGACTCGCATCCAGGACTACTGTGAAAGAACCGGACAGGGCCGTCCGGAGGATCATGGCGCAATTATGCGGTGTTACTACGAAAGCATGGCCCTGCTCTATGCGGATGCGTTCCAAGGATTGGAAAAAATTAGTGGAACCCAACTGGATGCCCTTCGTATCGTTGGGGGTGGGTCGCAAAACTTTGCGCTGGATCAGTATGTGGCTAACGCCATCGGCCGGCCGGTCATCATTGGCCCCATCGAAGCAACTGCCATTGGTAACTTAATCACGCAGATGATCGCCATGGGCGATATTGATTCGCACGAGGAAGGCCGCGCCATTATCCGGGAATCTTTTGCAAATGAATCCCGCACCTTCGAGCCGCAAGATGTAGCCATCTGGACGGACGCGTTGGCCACTTGGCGCAAGATTTGCCGTCCCGCATAATTTCATATTATACTCTTTGTCAAAGTATGAGGTGTCCCGTTTCGATGGGACACCTTCTTTTTTATCTAAG
>JBAHZU010000101.1:0-9620 GCA_037132875.1 Pontiella sp. | reverse complement strand
GAATACCGAGAAGGTTCGACTGCCGCTGAATATAAAACCGGTTCTCAAACGGTTTCGGAGGTTCCATACAATAAAGAAAATTTGCTAAATCCATTCTTTGTGGTTAGTGGCCTTCAATAACATGTATTTTTCGGATTTAACCTGGGAGGAATGGTTCACCATGGGAACCATTCTGCTGATGTTGGTAGGACTTGGCACCACCCGTTTGCCGCCGGGTTTTATTAACACGTATTGTGCTGAATCTGATTTATATGAATAAAATGAATGCGCATGGTTTTGATCTGCAGAATAAAGACGACTCATCATTGCATATGGAACAACGGATATTGGAGAGAGAAATGAGCGGTTACAATCTGTCGCACCTTAAACAACTTGAAGCGGAAAGTATTCATATCATCCGTGAAGTGGCCGCCGAATTCGAGCATCCGGTCATGATGTATTCGATCGGTAAGGATTCATCCGTCATGTTGCATTTGGCGCAGAAAGCCTTTGCGCCGGGGAAAATCCCTTTTCCCTTGCTGCATGTGGATACGCAGTGGAAATTTAAGGAAATGTATAAATTTCGTACCTTGATCGCGGAAAAATATGATGTAGACATTAAAATATGGATTAACCCAGAGGGTAAAGATCAGGTGAGCCCGTTTTCACATGGCTCAGAAAAGCATACCCAGATTATGAAAACGGATGGTTTGAAGCAGGCCTTGGACCATTATAAATTTGATGCGGCATTTGGTGGTGCTCGACGCGATGAAGAAAAGAGCCGTGCCAAGGAGCGGGTGTACAGTTTTCGTAATGAATTCCACCAGTGGGATCCGAAAAATCAGCGCCCGGAACTTTGGAATATTTACAATGCCAAGATCGATAAAGGGGAGTCGATCCGCGTATTCCCACTATCGAACTGGACGGAACTGGATATTTGGCTCTACCTCTTGCGCGAAGATATTCCGATTGTTCCACTCTACTATGCCGCCGAGCGTCCTGTGGTTGAACGTGAGGGCACATTGATTATGGTCGACGATGATCGTATGCCGCTCAAGGACGGTGAAATTCCGATGCAGAAGAAGGTGCGTTTCCGTACGCTCGGTTGCTACCCGCTGACGGGTGCGGTTGAATCTGAAGCGGAAACCGTCGAAGAAATTGTGCAGGAAATGTTGCTGACGACCACTTCGGAACGCCAAGGCCGCGTGATTGATGGCGATAAATCATCGATGGAAGACAAGAAAAAAGATGGGTACTTCTAATACTTAGTACCACCTATTTTAGCAGTACGTTTTAAATCTTTTAGGCTCCTTTGGGGCGGAGACGAGATCATGAGTGAAGCAACATACGAAATTCAGGAAGAAGCGCTGATCCGTGGCGATATTGCTGAATATCTAAATCGGCATGAAACCAAAGACCTACTGCGTATCCTGACCTGTGGGTCGGTGGATGATGGGAAGTCCACATTGATCGGGCGCCTACTGTATGACAGCCACATGATCTACGAAGATCAGCTCGATAAAATCAGGAAGGATTCCAAAATTTATGGAACCACGGATGAGGATTTTGATCCTGCGCTCTTGACCGATGGTTTGAAAGCGGAACGCGAGCAGGGCATCACGATCGACGTGGCCTATCGCTATTTCTCAACCGACAAACGAAAATTTATTATTGCGGATTGTCCGGGGCACGAGCAGTACACTCGGAATATGGCGACCGGTGCATCCACGTGCAATCTTGCGACCATTCTGATCGATGCGCGCCATGGCGTCATCACGCAAACCAAGCGGCATAGTTTTATCTGCTCGTTGCTGGGCATCAAGCACGTGGTTGTTGCCGTGAATAAAATGGATTTAGTCGATTGGTCGGAAGAAAAATATAATGCCATCGTAAAGGACTACAATGCATTTGTATCTCGTCTGGGATTTTCAGACATTCACTTTATTCCGCTGTCCGCGTTGAAAGGCGATAACGTAGTGGACCACAGTGAAAATCTGGCGTGGTATGATGGGCCAACGTTCTTGCATCATCTGGAACATGTCAATATTTCCACCGACCGCAATCTAATTGATATGCGCTTGCCGGTGCAATATGTGATTCGCCCGAATCTCGATTTTCGTGGCTTCAGCGGCACCATGGCATCTGGCGTGCTTCGGGTGGGTGATGCAGTGGCCAGCCTTCCCTCCCGCCAAACATCAAAGATCAAGGCGATCTATGGTCCGGATGGAGAAATGGATGAAGCGTTTGCGGCTCAGGCCATCACTGTTACACTCGAAGATGAAATCGACGTGTCGCGAGGCAACATGCTGGTACCGGTGAATAATATCCCACACCTTGGAAATGAATTTGAAGCCATGGTGGTTTGGATGCATGAGGAGGCCGCGGAAGCCGGCAAGAGCTATTTGATTAAGCATACCTCGTCCATGGTTCCCGGCTTACTTACTGATATTCGCTATAAAGTCGATGTCAACCGTATGAAACGCGAAAAGAATGCGGATTCCGCCGGAACCATTTCGCTGGAGTTAAACGAAATTGGACGGTGTCATATGACGTTGCATCGTCCAATCGCATTTGATCCCTATGAAAAAAATCATACAACGGGGGCCTTCATTATTGTGGATCGTCTGAGCAATCTTACCCTGGGTGCAGGCATGATTGTGGATCGAGTGGTATCAAAACCGGCGCATAAAAAGGCGCCGGTGAGCCAGAATATTGTAAAGAGCCACAGTTTGGTGAGTCAAGCGGATCGCGAAAAACTACTGAATCAAAAAGGGTCAACGATTTGGCTGACGGGACTGAGTGGTTCTGGAAAATCGACCGTCGCGCAAGAATTGGAAAAAGAGCTGATCGCGCAGGGACGTCTCTGCTACATCCTCGATGGCGACAATGTGCGTCATGGCCTCAATCGCGATCTCGGTTTCTCAATGGAAGACCGGACGGAAAATATCCGCCGAATCGCAGAAGTTTCTGCTCTGATGAATGATGCGGGGGTGATTGTGATCTCGTCCTTCATCTCTCCGTATATCTCAGATCGCGCCTCCGCACGGGAGGTGATTGGCGATTCGGACTTTATTGAAGTGTTTATCGACACGCCGATCGAAGTCTGCGAACAGCGAGATCCGAAGGGACTCTATAAAAAAGCGCGATCTGGTGAGATTCAGCAGTTCACTGGAATCAGCGATCCATACGAAGCACCGCAAAGCGCCGAACTGACCGTTAAGACGGAAAATATGGAACCCACCGCGGCAGCCGAGCTCATTATTGATGATCTGAGGAGTCGTGGCTTGATTGGCTAACGTAAATATTCTTTTAAATCGAGGAACAATGAGGCGTCCACCAATGCGAAAAATACTCATAACGGGATCGAAGGGACAGCTCGGGCGTGATTGTCTCGATGTATTTAAAGATATTTTCAGGGTGTATGGAGTTGATCTGCCGGAGGTCGATCTTTCTTCCCGTGAGGCATGTTTCGTATTTCTGGACGCGAAGAAACCAGATGTCATCGTGAATTGCGCGGCTTACACCGCGGTTGATGCGTGCGAAACTGATCCATCCTGTTGGAAGGCGAATCGAGATTTGCCGGGGCATCTTTCCGAGTGGACGGAAAAAAACGGAGCCTTTCTCGTACATATTTCAACAGATTATGTCTTCTCCGGGGATAAACCTTTCTTCCAATCCTTGGAAGAGGATGACCTACCTAATCCGCTCTCCGAGTATGGTCGATCCAAGCTTGCTGGGGAACGAATCATTGCTGAACATACGGAGCGATTTTCAATTCTCCGGACGGCTTGGTTATACGGTGCACATGGAAATAATTTTCTTAAAACCATGTTGCGGTTAACGCTTCAAAATCCGGGGAAGGAATTCAAGGTGGTCAACGATCAATTTGGATCGCCAACGTGGTCCTATTCTTTAGCACTGCAGATCCGTTCTGTTGTCGAAATGAATGCCCGAGGACTTTTTCATGCTACATCAGAGGGATATTGTTCTTGGTATGATTTTGCATGTGCTTTTCTTGACGAAATGAAAATCGAACATGCTTTTGTCCCGTGTTCAACGGAGGAGTTCTCGACTCCGACCCAGCGTCCTGCGAATTCCATTCTTGAAAATTCGCGGGCTAACCAACTGGGGATAAATATTTTTAGTGATTGGCGGGAAGAACTGGGAGAGTTCGTGAAGCAGTATAAAGAACCGTTGAAAAAGGAGGCGAAAGGATTATGAATCGAGTCATTGTAACTGGAGGGGCTGGGTTTATTGGGTCTGCGGTATGTCGCCATTTGGTGACGGATAAGCACTGTACCGTTCTGAACCTAGATAAACTGACTTATGCGGGTGTGCCGGAATCGCTGAAAGAAATTGAGAACCATGCACGGTATCGTTTTGAGAAGGCGGATGTTTGCGATAAGGATGCCGTTGCCGCTTTGTTGGCCGACTTTAAGCCCGATGCGATCATGCATCTCGCGGCCGAGTCGCATGTGGACCGCTCCATTGATGGTCCGGCGGCTTTCATGGAAACCAATATCATGGGCACGTATACGATGCTGGAAGCTGCGCGTGAATATTGGCAATCCCTGCCGGAGGAATCGATAGACTCTGAATCCCATACGCCCCGTCGCGAAAACTTTCGCTTTCACCAAATCTCCACCGATGAGGTTTATGGTTCATTGGGTGCGGATGGACTGTTCGAAGAAACCACGGCGTATGATCCGCGCTCCCCGTATTCAGCCAGTAAAGCATCCAGTGATCATTTGGTAAAAGCCTGGTTCCATACCTATGATTTTCCGGTTGTGATGACCAACTGCTCGAATAATTATGGACCGTATCATTTTCCCGAAAAATTGATCCCGCTGGTCATTCTGAATGCCCTCGCCGAAAAACCGCTTCCGATCTATGGAAAGGGCGATCAAATTCGGGATTGGCTCTATGTTGAAGATCATGCAAGAGCATTGGTGACGGTCGTTGAATCCGGTCGGCTGGGGGAAACCTATAATGTGGGTGGTCGCAATGAGCGCACGAACCTCGACGTGGTTGAAACGATCTGCTCGATCATGGATGAGCTGAAACCGCGCGGCAAAGGCTCCTACAATGAGTTGATTGCTTTTGTTGCAGATCGACCTGGGCATGATGCTCGGTATGCGATTGATGCCACAAAACTCGAAACTGAGCTGGGGTGGAAGGCAAAGGAAAATTTTGATACGGGTATTCGCCGTACCATCCAGTGGTATTTGGAGAACGATTGGTGGTGGCGACCGCTGCGCGAAGGTCGCTACTCGGGCGAACGTTTAGGAATGGTAGTAGGAGGAAAATGAAAGGAATTGTTTTGGCTGGTGGAAGTGGGACTCGTTTACATCCCCTGACTCAGGTGATTAGCAAACAAATGTTGCCGGTTTATGATAAACCGATGATTTATTATCCGATTTCAACGCTGATGCTGGCAGGAATTCGGGAGGTGCTCATCATCAGTACCCCGCACGATCTCCCTCTATTCGAAAAGCTGTTGGGGGATGGATCACGCATAGGGATGCATTTCAGCTATGCAGAACAGCCCCGTCCAGAGGGCCTCGCCCAAGCCTTTATTATTGGCAAAGAATTCATCGGAGATGATTCGGTGGCTTTAGTGCTGGGGGATAATATCTTTTATGGGCATGGGTTTCGGGAAATACTGGAGGACGCCGCGGCCAACGAGAAGGGCGCCACCATTTTTGCTTACCAAGTGGTGGATCCCGAGCGGTACGGCATTGTTGAATTTGATGCGAATGGAAAAGCCCTCTCTCTTGAGGAAAAACCCAAAAACCCTAAGTCAAAGTTCGCGATTCCAGGACTCTACTTCTATGATAATCGTGTCGTTGATATTGCGGAAAAGATGAACCCTTCGTCCCGAGGGGAACTCGAAATTACCGATGTAAATAAACAATATCTGGAGTGGGGTGACCTGAACGTTCAAAACTTAGGCCGCGGTTTTGCGTGGTTGGATACGGGCACCCATGATGCGATGCATGAGGCGTCTAATTATGTGGAAACCATTGAGAAACGCCAGGGCCTAAAGATTTCCTGTATTGAGGAAATTGCATTCCGCTTGGGATATATAGATAAAGAGCAATTGATTGCCTTAGGTAAAGTGATGGAAAAAAATAATTATGGGCACTATTTGCTCCGTTTAGCACGAGGAGAGATCTAGTGGAGATTATTGATTTTTCATTGAAGGGCTTGAAGCTTATTAAACCTCGCCGGTTTAAGGATGATCGCGGTTTTTTTCAGCAAACGTACCAGCGGGAGCAGTATGTTGAAGCGGGCATTGAGGCGCCGTTTGTTCAGGATAACTGGTCTCGTTCATCCCGAGGAGTTCTTCGTGGACTGCACTATCAGTATGAGCACTGCCAGGCCAAACTGGTGAGTGTGAATCATGGTGAGGTTTTTGATGTGGTAGTCGACCTGCGGAAGGCCTCTCCCACATTCGGGAAATGGGCAGGTATGATTCTCTCTGGAAAAAACGGCCACCAGTTATTTGTACCCAAAGGGTTTGCTCATGGCTTTCTCGTGCTGAGCGATACGGTAGATTTCATGTATAAATGCGATGATGTTTACACGCCGGGCGATGAATATGGTGTGATTTGGAATGATCCAACCCTTGGAATCGAATGGCCATTGGAGGTTGATCCTATTATTTCAGAAAAAGACGCCGCTCTTCCATTCTTAGAGGATGCGCAAACGTTTTAGTTTGATCGATAGAATGGATGAGTGCGCCAAGTCAAGCGGCGGGCCATTCCTCCCGTGCAAAGGTTCGCTACACCGGCACATAGGGGAATAGGTCTCTCGTTCTATAGACGACCGTTTGTTGGCCACAACGGAAGTGATGGTTGTACGCCTCTAAATTTCCTCCAATTCTTTTTTTGCGGGTAGAATTACTTTCGAGATTCTGCGCGGAAAGTATCCGCTCTTGTTTCAAGGGTTTAGGTCATATTTTCCCAGGAGGCGTCTGGTAGTACTTTTTACTAGAATAAATGAGATTAAGGTTCGCCTATCTTCGTTAAAGCGCTAAAATTGAGCTCTTGCTTGTTTAAGTTGCTAAAGAGGAGACGAAAATGAAAAAGGTAATTATTCGGTGGGTTATTGCTGGAGTGAATGCTGAACGGCGTGGGATGAGGAATAGAGAGGGGCTGATGCTCATGCTGTTCCTAATGGCCATGTGCTTGGAGGTAAAGGCAGATGTTTTGGTGGCGTGGGATGTGACCGACGTGGATGTCAAAGCGGATTTGAATATGGAGGGTGCAGAGTCTGCATATGAAATGGAAGCCACGACGATGGACTCGCATATTCAACGTAGTGCATTAAGCTTGGGATTCAATGCTCCGTCGGAGGCTGTCGATATCTATGGGTTTAAATTCCCCAGTGCCATACAGGAGCGTTCGCTTGCAGATGCGATTACAGAGGGACACTTCATCCAGTTTGTTTTGTTCGCGAAATCAGGATATCGCTTTAATCTTTCTTCCATTGAAATGAAAGGAACCTCTGGCACGAGCGGTCCGGACGACATTGCACTGATGTCAGATGTAGATGGCTTTGTGGAAGGTCTGGAGATTCGCGCGCTGACGGGGCGGCAGACAACAACGGCAGGTTCCTGGGATACGGATTTAAGCGGGTGGGGCGATGCGATTGAGCTTGGCGCATCTCAATATCAGGATATTTCATCGATTACATTTAGAATCTATGGCTGGAATAGTAGCGGAACGGCATCTGCAGGGATTCGTAGCCTTGAGGGTGATGACCTCGTCATCAACGGGACCATTGAGGCCATTCCTGAACCGGCGGTGATCGGGTTCATTGGGTTGGCTGGCATCGGTGCTTTGATCGTTCGGCGATTTATGGGTTGAGTGACGAAACGATTGTTATCGGTCGCTTTTTCACTTCCAGTACATTGATGTGGAGTGAAATAAGAGCATGTTTCATGCGTAAAAATCGATTCCATGGATGGAGGCCGGGCGGGGCGCTCCTCGTTTATTGGAAAATATCCAATGTTGAAATCGGAGAACCGCCCTCTTTTTTTCCATGCCCATGCTCCAGTCCTCGTGTGTAGTGAATCAAAGAACGCTTCACGCTGGTATGGGGCACTCATCTTCCAAATGAGCATTTTGATTTGCAGTCTACCTTTAGGTCTTTGTGAATTAGTGTTTTTTTTGCCACATTCCCGAGCAGGTGCCTACGAAAAAAGAAATGATTTTGCTATCCCTTATTTTGGCGCACATTCGCAGTAGAAATAGAGAAGTTTGTGTGAACCCCCTTTTTGACGTTGCGGAGAGGCATGTTCCGCTGGTTTGAAGGTTGCGTCTGTCGGGAGTGAGCAGTAAATTCACTTCATGATTTCAAAACACACACAGCTCGTTTCGGAGATTGAATCCAAGGCAAAGGAAGTGCTGTGTGGGGTGCCGGGATTGAAGCTGGCGATGCTGCACGGTTCCGTCGCGACCGGAATGATGCGGACGGACAGTGATGTAGACCTCGCCCTTCTTTTTGATCACCCGTTGGATGCCGAACAAAAAATGCTACTGATCTCGCAATTGGAGAGCGAGTTGAAACGAGAGGTGGATTTGGTCGACTTATTTTCCTTGAGTGGAACAATTCTAAAGCAGGTTTTGCGTAAGGGCCGAGTACTGATTGAAACGCAGCCGGGAGCTCGGTCCGAATTGATCCGGAAAATGATTTATAATCAGACGGACATGATGCCCTATGTAACTCGAACCCTGATTGAGAGGCAGCAGAGGTTTATCGATGGATAAAGATATTGTATTGAACAAGCTGGAAAGTCTTCGTCGCTGCCTCCGGCGGGTGCAGGATAAAACGCCGGCTTCGGTTGATCTGTTACTTGAGGATCATGATCTGCAGGATATCATCGTGTTGAATCTAGAGCGCGCCATACAGTCCAGTGTCGATATAGGCCTTCATATCATTAGCGATCTCGAAATCCCCGTTCCTGAAACGATGGCACAAACCTTTGAATTCTTAAAGAAGGCCGGCTGTCTTGATGCGGAAATTGCCGAGCGTATGGCCAAGTCGGTGGGATTCAGAAATACTGCAGTGCATGCGTATCAGGAAATAGATTGGGATATTGTGTACTGTATAATCACAGAGCATTTGGATGATTTCAGAAGTTTTGCACGGCAGATCCTCCTGCTGACAGACGCCGAATAATAGACGTCATTCAAAATGCCCCAATTCATGGGAAGAATTAACCCCGATAGCCCTATTTCTAGCCGTTTAGGTCTTCGTGAATTCTTGTGGTTTTGTGGCCAAAAAATTTAGTTGGTCGGTAATGATTGTTTTATCCATGATTTTTTCGAACCTCAGCGGCATAACCGCCAGCGAGCGCCAATACAGCAGGGGAATAGATATTTATTAAAAGGATCCTGTTATCCATCATCCTGTCAAAACCACCCCGACACCCAAACTCCAAACCGCTTTCCCTCCTGTGAAATCGGGACTTCCAAACTGAGCATCCGGGTGCTTTACTCTTTCGTGAGGTTAAAAATATGTACACAACGATAGAAGCAGAGATAGAAAACGGACAAATCAAAGGCCCCGAGGCGGGAAAACTTCCAAGCCACGCCCATGTATTAATTACCCTGCTGGGGGCGATCGAAGCAAAA
>JBAHZU010000075.1:0-9331 GCA_037132875.1 Pontiella sp. | reverse complement strand
CGAAAAAGAATGGGCTGTAATTATTCAAAGGAACCAAAATCTAGCTGCTCCACACCAGCACAGACCTCATCCCGGTCGGACCCCAGCCTAGCATCTACGACAAATGGGGCACTGCCATTTTTCAGGATATATCGATATTTTTATCCTGTAGCCTACTGGGACAGAATGCGGGCATCAGCAAACCTGAACTCAACCCCGATGAATAACCTGCGCGATATCCTGCCGCACATGACCAACCACGCCGCCAAGGACTACACCCCTTCACAATGGAAGGCCGCCCTCGAAAATAGGTAGGGTGAAACTTCGAACGTTTACATTCCTTATCCGCCGCCGGAATATCATGCTGACGGATCGTTCGGATAGTGGGTCGAATCTAGGTGCTTACAAAGTTACAGCAGTCGGCATCAGATGATACCTCTTGATTGCATCGCAGAGCGTATGAATGGCATACCGAACGCCGATCACGATAATTTATACCTGCACCACGAACCATCCCTTGCATGGAGTGATTATCGATATGCGATGCAAAATGAAGTCCGCACCATTTTCATGCGCGTTACCGCCGTCATCCGAATGAAGATCGGGGGCATCTTCAGCAGTTCCCCTGAGGATTAAAAAACACACTCCTCAACGCCATGGTTCACTGAATGTCATTTTTAAACCTTACAGCGTTTCTGCCCGCAAAGGAACACCCCGTTTGTAGAGGGTAATATAACGCTGGATGGTTGCTGCAAGTTCTTTTTGGCGATTGGATTTGGCCACCTTGAGCGCTCGTTTACCCCATTCCGTGGCGTCTTTAAAATGCGTGAGCTCGGCACAGGACGCACTGATAAGAATTAAGGTGTGGGCATCGTTCTGCCCGGTTATATCCAATAATTTCTGAGCATATTCAAATGCTTCTTTTCCATTGCGTTCATCTGAATTTTCGTCCGTGGCCAGAATGGTGATCATTTCCTGCAGGGCTTTTATATCGCGCGGGTTGATGTTCAGTTTTTTACGGGCCTTTTCGCTCTTCGACATATTTTCCTTTCCATCCATTTGCATATCGATGTCGTCGAGCGCCGTTAGGGTCAGATCCAATGGAATATGTTCTTCTTCTAATTTTTTCTTTAAAAATGGTTTGTCGATGGCATTGGCATACGCTTCTTCTGAAGTAATTATTTTTCTCTTAACTAAACTCAATAGATCATCTGCAAAGGTGCACATACCTACATTTTTACCGGTTTGCATGATGGATGGAATCTGATGCGTTTTACCTTCACGAATATTGGCCGATACCGCGGGAGTAACCACCAGGATTTCACAGGCGGCAATACGCCCTCCACCGATACGCTTACACAGCGTCTGAGCAATCACCCCCCGAAGCGAGTCTGCAAGCATGGTGCGAATCTGATTTTGACGATCTGCGGGAAATTTGTCGATGATGCGGTCGACGGTGGAGGCCGCCGTATTGGTATGCAGCGTACCAAAAACCAAATGACCCGTTTCTGCAGTTTCAATTGCAATTTCCATGGTTTCAAGGTCGCGAAGCTCCCCCACCAGTACGATATCCGGATCTTCACGCAACGCAGCGCGCAAGGCACTGGAAAAACTTTTGGTGTGCACGTGCACTTCACGTTGATTCACCAAGCAGCCGAGAGAACGATGTTTAAATTCGACCGGATCTTCGATCGTGATCAAATGTTGCCGCCGGGTTCGGTTAATAAGATCCACCATGGCCGCGAGAGTCGTCGATTTTCCGCTACCGGTTGGCCCCGTAACAATCACGAGCCCTTTTTTCAAAAAGCAGAACGAACGGACTCCTTCTGGGATATTCAGTTCCTCAAAAGTGGGAACACGAGAAGGAATCTGGCGCATCACACTGCCAATTCCTTCCTGATCAAAAAATATATTTACTCGAAAACGGCCTGTTACAGGGAGCTCGTAGGCAAAGTCGGTATCCCAACATTCTTCCAGCTCCGTGCGATTCCGCGCAGGTATAAATTCATAGAGCAGTTCTTTCAGTTCTTCTTCTGTAAACTTATCCGCCCCAGGCTCAAACTGCATTTCCCCATCAACGCGATAACACGGTTGATGATTGCTCGACAGATGAATATCGCTGGCACCTTTTTCCAACATAATCTCAAGATAATGGTCAATTCGTCTCATATTATTTCCTCAAAAATACTCCGAACTATGGAAGCAATATCGGTGCCACAGTTGTTTATTGAACCTTATTGTTGAAATTAAATGCGGGATTTAATCGCTCGCTGAATGATACGGCCTAGCTCTCGCCAATTAATCGGTTTAGCCATGAATGCGGCATGCCCCAATCCCCCTAGATTTTCGCCTTCGACCTTTTCCATATATCCGCTGCATAGAATGGCGGGCATATCCTTGCGAATATTCAGTACCGATTTAATCAGCTCATACCCATTAATTTCTGGCATGCTATAATCGGTTACTAACACATCGAAACCTTCAGGATCTTTATTAAAGATTTCTAAAGCCCGGCGCCCATTGATTGCCGTAACGACGACATAGCCAAACGACTCCAATATTTCGCGTCCCATGAACAGCACGGTTTCATCGTCATCAACAAACAGAATCCGCCCAAACCCCTTAGAGTTTGGCTGGACTTTAACCTGAACTTGTTGTTCAACAGAATCCATCAGAAGAGGGAAATAAAGTGTAAACGTCGTTCCTTCACCCACTTTGCTGGAAACATTAATCATGCCGCGGTGCTTACGAACAATCCCATGCACAATGGAAAGGCCAAATCCGGTTCCTTCTCCTTTTTTCTTCGTCGTAAAATACGGTTCAAAAATACGCTCCATGACCTCCGGGGGCATTCCACAGCCCGTATCAGCAACCGTAATGCAGGCATAATGACCCGGTTCTAGATCTGCGGGCTGAACATCCTGCTGATTTGCAAGAACTTCGACCGGCTTAAGACCGATTTTCATTTGACCCTGCCGCTCTTTCCCAAGTGCATGTCCCGCATTGGTGCAGAGATTGATCAGTACCTGCTGAATTTGGGTGGTTTCGCCTAGAATGGGCCCGCAATTTTCAATTTCCCGCTCCAGAATAATGCCCCCTTTTATGGTGGCCTGCACCATGCTCAGAGAATCTTCAATAATCGGTTTCAAATCCACCGAGTGGAAATCCAGTTCATCCTGTCGGCTAAATGTGAGAATTTGTCGAACCAGCTTCGTCGCACGATCCCCGGCCTTTACGATTTCTTGCAGGTAACTATAAACCTTTCCATCCTCCTCAACCGAATGCATACAAAGGGACACATATCCAAGAATGGCGGTGAGAATATTATTGAAGTCGTGAGAAATACCCCCGGCTAATTCACCAATCGCATTCATTTTCTGCTGCTGGCGCAAATGCTTTTCAATTTCAAGTTCGTGCGTAATATCCCGACTGATGGTCACATAATTGATCATCGTTTTGCCTTCGCCACGAATGGGATAGATGACTGCCTCTTCAATATATAGGCTGCCGTCTTTGTTTTTATTCGTGAGCTCGCCAGCCCAGGTGTTGCCTTCGGAAATGGTTGACCACAACGTTTCGAAGAATTCTTTGTCGTGTTTATTACTCTTCATCAGGTCCATTTTTTCCCCAACCACATCATCATAACCATATCCAGACATGCTTTCATAAGCTGCATTTACATACTGAATAATCCCATTTACATCGGTGATTATGATCGATTCGGTGGACTGTTCAACCGCCACGGCCAACTGCCGCATCTCCTGCTCCATCTCCATGCGCTTCGTCAGATCACGGCTAATCCCAATCATTCCAGTCGATCCGGCCGCAGACTCCAGATATGGAATTTTCATGGTTTCATGATAAACTTGGGTGCCGACAGCATCTGTAACCCAGCCTTCAGTCTCAATCGATTCACCGCTGGCCAATACTCGCAAATCCTCCATATTCATCTTTTTAGCCATTTCCTTCGAGAGTACATCCCAAGTCGACCGGGAATAAATCTGGTTGGCATCAGTTCCCACAAATCGGGCATAAGCGGAGTTGCAACTCAGATAGAGTCCCCGGCTGTCTTTTACATAAATGGGATCCGGAATCGAATCGATCAAACAATACAGCAAGGACTGTTGCTCAACCAATCGACGCCCCACTTGAATGCGGGCGAGTAATTCGCCCCGATCAAAAGGCTTCTTAACAAAATCGTCCGCACCAGCGTCAAAACCTTCCAACACATCTTCTTGATCTGATTTCGCAGTCAGCAGGATCAAATAAACAGGAATCACTTTTTTGATCTCCCGAATCTTTCGACAAAGATCAATTCCGCTGATCCCCGGCATCATCCAGTCAATCAGGGCTAACTTAGGCGCATCCTCTTTCAGTAGAATTTCCCAAGCCACCTCCCCATTTTCAGCGACCACCACCTCATAGCCCGCTTTCGTCAGCGTTTTTTCCAACAGGGTACGAGAGAATGCATTGTCCTCAGCAATCAGAATCTTCATGTACAGATCTCCATGGAAACCTGCTTATACATTTACTGCACCAAAGAAGCAAATAATTGTAACTAATTGTAAATCAAAGGTAGACTGTAAATCAAACTGTCCGAGCACCTATTTCCAATCGCGCAGAAAGGTTGATTCGTTGGCACATGCATTCTCCGGCAAAATGCCGAGCCTAATTTTACACAGATACGAGGTTGGTGTCCGGATAGCGCAGATCGGCAAAAGCCGACTCCCAGCAGATTGAAATTAAAACAAAACGGAAGCACAGCACGGATTGCTCAAACCTCTATCCCCTTCATTTCGGCTACTTTTTATCGAGTGATCCAGTATCAGTTAACCCAACCATGCTACAACAAAAAAAGAGCGTTGATTCCAATGAATCAACGCCCTTTAGAGTGGTGGGTGATAGAGGATTCGAACCTCCGACCCCTACCATGTCAAGGTAGTGCTCTAACCAACTGAGCTAATCACCCGTAAAACGAAAAGCGGAATATACGCATGCCCCCTGCCCCTGTCAACTGGACTAATAACAATTTTTAATATCCCGTCAAACGACCGCGCCAACGTCACGATGAGTGACTTATTTTTAAGTGCGATATTCCGAGGGAGAACAGTTGTATTGTTTACGAAATACACGAGAAAAGTAGAGTGCATCGTCATACCCAACCCCGCGTGCAATTTCCGCCACCGGGCAATTGGGTTTTCCTCTCAACTGCGCGGCGGCCAGTTTGAGTCGATGATTCACTTGGTATTGTTTAAAACTGCTGCCGGTCACCTTTTTGAAAACACGAGAAACCGTTGAGGCGCTTCTTCCGACCAGCGTCGATGCCTCATCCATTTTCAATTCCTGTTCGGGATATTCATGAATCCGATCAATGACCGGTTGAATCAGATCATAGTCTTTGTGCTGAATCATCTGGCCTCCAATAATGAATTCCAGCAGATGTCGGAACATAGAAAGCAATATAACAATCTTCGCTTCAGGGAAAATTGCGGTTTGTTCATAGGCTAGTTGAAAATCATTGTTTCCCTGCGCATTTTCCCACTCCTTGGAATAAGGCGATATTTTCGGAGCCGTCTCGCTGCGAAACTGGCCTAGCATGACATATCCCACCAACTCCTCGTTCACCAAAATAGGAGCCGTAACCTCTCGCATGCCTGCATGGCAAGTATAGGTGATTAAATCTTTTCGCTCAAAAGCGACTTGCATCATTTGATGATCCAGCTCCCGACATTTTGAATCCATCCCCAAGGTCTCGCGCAATAATCGACAGTGTCCGCAGTTCGGCCGATTGACTTCATCTGGATAAATCAGGCTTCCATCCGGGCTGAACAGGGATATGCGAATATCGTGCAATTCCGTATAGAGGTCGAAAACTTCGGCAACCTTTGTATGAATAGTGTAGTGCATCGATTCGAGCATAGTAATGTCCTTCAGATTGATGCCGTGTTCGCCCCTATCAGGGTCTATTTCCGACGGTCTAATCGGTAATGAGATAAAAAGAGCACAATACGCCGCTTTAGTCCATGTCTTTGCTAAGTTATCCTATGTATTTAACGTGTTTATTTTCCTATATTGAATAGCTCATAAATCATTCAACAGGAGAATGCGCCCATGTATGACGAACACATTGTAAAAAAAGCTCAGGCTATTCACCAAGAAGTCTACGGCACTGAAGCCACGAGCGTTTCCTACGCCCCAGGCCGCATCGAAGTGCTCGGCAATCACACCGATTATAACGCCGGCACCACATTTTCCTGTGCAATTAACTTTGGTCACTGCTTCTGCATTTCTAAGTCCGACCAGCCAGGTATCCACGTAACGGCGGGTGACGTTCGGGAATCTTTCACTTTTTCTGCCACCTGCGATGAACGTGTCGACAGCTACTGGGCCAACTATGTTAAAGGTAACTTTTTTTACCTCGCCACTGAGTACGGCATTCTGCTGGACGGTATCAACTGCACGTTCCTAGGCTCCATTCCCATGGGCGCCGGCCTCTCCTCTTCAGCTGCGCTGGAAGTTGCCACCATATTTGCGGCTCTGGCTTATGCCGGAAAAGAGATCGGCAAAGACATCAGCAAAAAAGAGATCGGCATCTTGGCCCAAAAGTGTGAAAACGTATTTGCCGGTTGTAACTGCGGCCTACTCGACCAGTTCTCCAGTATCTTCGGCGAACACCACGGCCTGATCCACTCCGACTTCCGATCATTGGAAACCTATCCTGTTCAACTCCCCGACGATGTCATGTTCCTGATGGTTAATCCGCATATCAAACATAAGCTGGCCGATTCGCCGTATAACGCTCGACGAATCAGCTGTGAAAAAGCAGCTACCGAACTGAATGAATGGGTGAGCTACGAGGTAAAAACCCTCCGCGACATCTCGCTGGAAGACTTCGAAGCCAATAAAGAAAAGATCGATCCAGAAGCAGCACAACGCGCCACTCACGTGGTTTGGGAAATCCATCGTGTTGAAGACGGAGTAAAACTGCTGGCCGCAGGGAAACTTGAAGAATTCGGGCAATACCTATTCGACTCCCACGAAACCTCCCGCACGGCATTCGAAAACTCTGTTCCTGCGCTCGACATCGTGGTTGATGCCGCAAAAGAAGCAGGGGCCCTTGGCGCACGCCTTTCCGGCGGCGGCTGGGGCGGCAGTGTCTGTGTGCTCGTTAAAGTAGCCCACGCCGACAAAATTAGCGCACAGATCATTGAAACCTGCAAAAAACAGAATCTTGAACCGACCATTGAAAAGATCGTTCCATCTCAAGGTGCTCAAATCATTAAATAATGAAGAGTACGGTTGAGTCGTGATTCTACTTCTGTATTAATCCCGCCTCACTCCGCACGAAAGGATACAGCATGAAAGTTTTAGTTGCCGGCGGCGCCGGATACATTGGAAGTGTCACCACACAGATGCTCTGCAACGAAGGTCACGATGTCGTCGTTTTCGACAATCTTGAACGCGGTCATAAAGCGGCGATTGATTCGCGCGCGAAATTTATACCGGGCGATCTACGGGATAAAGAAAATATAAAAAGCGCCTTACTGGCCGAACGTCCGGAAGCGGTCATCCATTTCGCGGCCTATATTGAAGTCGGCGAATCGATGATCAATCCGATGCCGTTCTATGAAAACAATGTCGGGGGCTCCCTGAACCTCATGAGTGCAATGGTCGAATCCGACTGCAAAAAACTCATCTTTTCCTCCACTTGCGCCACCTATGGAACCCCCGAGCGCATTCCCATGGATGAATCCCTGCCGCAGAAACCCGAATCCGTTTACGGCGATTCCAAACTACTCTGCGAACATATTTTTAAATCCGGACAGGATATTCACGGAATTGAATGCGTATTCCTGCGTTATTTCAATGCCTGCGGAGCCACGGAACAGTATGGAGAAGGCCATAATCCAGAAAGCCATCTGATTCCGCTCGTGCTTCAGGTTGCTCAAGGTAAACGCGAAAAAATATTCCTATTCGGCGACGACTATGAAACCCACGACGGCACCTGTGTACGCGACTACATCCACATTAAAGACCTGGCGCAGGCACACATTCTGGCCCTTAAGCCGGGCATTTCCGGCGCCTTCAATCTCGGAAATGGCGATGGCTACACCGTAAAAGAAGTCATCGAAGTCTGTCGCGAAGTAACCGGACACAAAATCCCCGCTGAGATCCAGCCGCGTCGTGCCGGCGACTGTGCCGCCCTAGTGGCCGACTCCACCAAGGCCCGCACCGTGCTCGGTTGGAATCCCCAACACGCGGACCTGAAAGAAATCGTTCAGAGCGCATGGAACTGGCACCAAAACAACCCCAATGGCTACAAC
The DNA here is from genome assembly GCA_037132875.1 of Pontiella sp. Lineage (GTDB taxonomy): Bacteria > Verrucomicrobiota > Kiritimatiellia > Kiritimatiellales > Pontiellaceae > Pontiella. The sequence goes on along the minus strand of JBAHZU010000075.1, from coordinate 1,028 downwards.
GTTTAATCAAATTCGCCGCAGTCGAAAATCGAAAATAGTTCGCGAATTCGTACCGAACGAGAGCTTATTTCACGCATCACTTTAATGCGATTCATGGGTCGATTTCGTCGCGCAATCACCTAAAAATGAGTTTTGATGCGGCGTTCTTCTTTCCTTTATTTTCGGATCGATCAGATAGACGGAAATTTAAAACGCTTCATTTTAAAATTGAGCACCCCAACCTTTTCTTCTAGTCATAACCATGAGGAAAAGCGGATCAGCATGAAGCAGAACAAAGTTCATCCTTACGTTCCGCTCATCATCCTGCCCATACCGCTCGGCCCCTCGCTTTTGGTCTTTTTCAACATTTATTTTCACCGGACAAACCTATGACTGATTTGCAAAATTTTATAGAGCGATACTCCGACCTTGAACGCGGCATACGCGAAAAAATGGTATACCTGTTCAGCGACATCTGTGGCATGTGCACTGCCTGTTGTTGCCGAGCCGATATTTGCGAGGAAGCCACTGACAGTGCCTTTTTATCTCTATTGCTCGAAAAACAGGGTTTATCCAAAGTGAAAATGGATGAACGGTATGGCTGGCTGGATCTGCACGGATGCTCGCTGGAGTTTGGACGCCCTCCTGTCTGCTATTCCTATTACTGCGGTGAGCTGCTGGATCATCTTCCCAATGAGGAAGATCAAGTTTCAGCTAAAATTCTAGGCAACCTAATCTTTCACATTGGCCGCAATGCACTTGGCGAATGGCATCTCACGGAAATCAGGAATCGAAATGACCTGGAAAAAGTGAATTATCCTCAACTGTTCCACTGTTTGGAAGAGGCGGAAGCCGCCTATCAGGTGATTAATGAATACCTACAATCGGGACGATTGAGCGCCAACAATCGGAGCATTCTTGAACGAATTACCACTGAAACGCCATGAGCGGATCCGCTTTTTAAAAAATCAACAGGGCGCTCATACCACGACCACTTGCGAGCATCTCGGACCTCAGGTCTCTGCGTCTAACTGAGCCACTGCATTTTT
>JBAHZU010000056.1:0-16185 GCA_037132875.1 Pontiella sp. | reverse complement strand
GGAAAATTGACGAAGATTGGAAAGAAGATGGTTTCGTTTCCGATGCACCCGCGCTATGCGCGCATGCTGCTGGCGGGCGATGAATATGGCTGTGTGCGGGAGGCGTGTTTGATTGCGGCATTGACGCAGGGTCGCTCGATTTTGGAGCGCAATAAAGGCGCGGGCACCCGCGGCCAGCGCGATGATGTCTGGGGCGAAGAAGCCATTTCGGATTTCGGCCGGTTAATGCGGGCGTGGTCGTTTGCGGATCAAAATCACTATCGGGTGGATGCGTGCCGTAGGCTGGGCATTCATGCCGGCGCGGCGCGGCAGGTGAAACCGCTCTATGAACGCTTCATGAAGATTGCAAAAAAGGAGGGGCTGCATGTGAATCAGCAGCCGCCTGCCGAGGAGCATTTGCAGAAGTGCATTCTGCTCGCCTTTTCCGATCAGGTGGCCAAGCGGCGGGATTTGGGCACGCTGCACTGCGAGGTGGTGCATGGCCGGGCGGGGGATTTGGACCGCGATTCGGTGGTGCGCGATGCAACTTTGGTGGTGGTGGCCGAGATTGCCGAGATTGAAGGGCGCGGCCTGAACGTGCGGCTGAATTTATGCACGGCGATTGAGGAAGCGTGGCTGGACGAACTGTTCCCCGAGGATGTGGTGGAGCGGGTGGATACCATTTTTGATCCCGTGCTAAAGCGGGTGGTTTCCAAACATTGGACGTCGTTCCGCGGGCTGGAGCTGCGGGCGAGTATGAAGCAAGAGGTGGATGTGCAACGGGCGGCGGAGATGATGGCCGAGGAAGTGTTGGCGGGTCGACTGGAGCTTTATAAGTGGGATGAGCAGGTGGAGAAGTGGATTACCCGGGTCAACTGTTTGGCGGCGGGTTGCCCGGATTATGGCATTCCAGAAATTGATGAAGAGGCGCGGCGGGCGATGATTCAGGAAATTTGTCTGGGGGCGGTGTGCAAGCGCGATCTGAAAGGACGCCCGGTTTGGAAAACGGTGAAGTCGTGGCTGAATCCAATGCAGCTGGAGATGATTGATAAACAAGCGCCGGAACGCATTCCGCTGCCCAGCGGTTTCAACGCGAAGGTGCGCTATGAAGACGGCCAGCCGCCGGTGCTTTCGGCCACGATTCAGAGGCTCTACGATCTGAATGAAGTTCCAACCATTGGATTTGGCCTGATTTCGGTCACTGTCGAGGCCTTGGCCCCGAATCAACGCCCGCAGCAGCGGACGCAGGATATGCAATCATTCTGGACAAATGCGTATCCCCTGTTGCGAAAGGAATTGAAGGGGCGCTACCCGAAACATGAGTGGCGTTAGGAGGGGGTGGAGGAGGAGCGGAAGTCGCTCCGCCTCTGGTTTCTTCATTTCGGCGGCTTTTTTCCGGTTAATAAAGTGACGATCTTTGTAAACGCTGGGTTGGAACGGGCGCTTTTTTTTGACAGGGTCTGTTTTTACTTAACTGGAGAGAGCCATGCCGAAGAAAACTGTAACTGTTGAATCCCAGCTGAACGATAAATTCGTAATCGAAAGTAATATTCGCGGGCATAAAGTGATCATTGACCAGCCTGCAAACGGGGGCGGAACCGATGGGGGGCCGACTCCGCTTGAATTGATGTTCGCTGCTTTGGCCGGATGTGTTGGAACGTTGGGCCGGATGGTGGCGATGCAGGAACGAATCGATTTGAAAGGCATGAAGATTAAGGTGGAAGGTGATCTGGATACCCGTGGTCTGCTGGGAAAATCGATCGAGGGTCGGGTCGGTTTTGAAGGCATTACCATTACGGTTGATGTGGATGCCGATCTAAGCGATGCCGAGAAAGAGGCTTTTCTTCATAAAGTGGATAGCCGCTGTCCGGTTTCGGAAAATATACTGCATGCCACCCCGGTCTCGGTGAAGCTGGCTTAACTTTGGGGCCATGGATGGAAAAAGCCGCCCGGTTGGGTCGGCTTTTTATTATTTCCAAGGGTTGGACGCAGGTTTTAATTATGACAAAATAGGCCGGTTTAATGGAGAGGAATACCATGACGATTAAGGACTTTTTAAATCGAGCGGCCGAAGAACGCCCGGATGCGATTGCGCTGAAATATAAGCGGGATCGAGCGTGGGCGGTGACCACCTTCAAGCAATTGCGGGAGAACGCGTGGCATGTGTCCGAACTGCTGGTGGAACTGGGCGTGCAGATGGGCGATCGGGTGGCGATCTATCGCGAAAACTCGCCGGAATGGTTTGAACTCTATCACGGGATTGTCGGCATGGGAGCGATTGCGGTTCCGGTGGATGCTAAATTGCGCGAAAGTGAGGTCCTGCATATCTTTCGCGACTGTGACGTTTCGGTGGTATTTGCCTCGGCCCGGCTATCGGAAACCCTGTCGGGAATGAGCGAAAAGCTATCAAACCTGAAGCATTGGGTCATGCTCGATTGCACCGAAAAGAACGAGCAACTCTGCGATAAGCTGGAGCATGAAAGCTATACCCAGCTGTATGAAAAATTTAGTGAACAGGCGATGAGCGAAGGGCGGGCATTTGACCGCATGGGGCCAACGGCCTCGTCTCCCGCATCCTTTATCTACACATCCGGTACCACGGGCCGCCAAAAAGGCGCCGTGCTGACGCATCATAATTTTATGTCGAATGTGGAAAGCATTGATAAAGCGATTCATTTTACGAAGGACGATAACCTGCTGCTCATTCTTCCGCTGCACCACTCGTTTGCTTTCACGACCCTGGTGCTCCTCCCGATCTATAAGCAATGTCAGGTCTCTATGGTTGAAAGTTTAAAGACCATTAAAGCCAATATGGAGGACACGCAACCCACGGTGATGCTAGCGGTTCCGCTCTTGCTCGAAAAAATGCTGAGTCGGATCATGGACAGCATTGAGAAGAAAAAGCTGGCAAAATTTATGTATCAGATCGGGCTGGCAAAAGTCATCGGCAAAAAGGTGAACGCGGGGTTCGGCGGCAAACTGCGGCTGGTGGTTTCTGGAGGGGCACCTATTAGCCCGGCAACCCTTTTGGGGTGGAACAAGCTGGGCTTTTGTATTGTGGAGGGCTATGGGATCACGGAAACCGCTCCCGTGCTTTCAGTGAACCCGCCGAGTGCGCCCAAGGTGGGAACCGTTGGGCTGCCGCTGGAGGGGGTGAAGGTGAAAATTGATCGTCCGAACGCCGAAGGTATTGGCGAAATTATTGCGAAAGGCGATAATGTGATGCAGGGGTATTGGAATAATCCTGAAGAGACGGCCAAGGTGCTGATCGATGGGTGGTATCATACTGGAGATCTTGGGTATTTTGATGCCCAGGGATATCTCGTGATCAACGGCCGAAAGAAGAGCTTAATCGTGAATCGGGAAGGAAAGAATATTTATCCGGAGGAAGTGGAGCAACAGGTTCTAAAGAGTGAATATGTGCTCGAATGTCTGGCCGTTGGCTATCGCGAGGCCAACGAAACGGGCGAGCGGGTGGGCCTGATTGTGGTTCCGAATCAAGAGGTATTTGATTCCATGCGCACCGCCGATGGCTCGAGCCTGCCGGATGAAAAAATTGAAGCGCTCACCCGTGAAAATATTCGCGAAAAACTGAAGGATCTGTCCGATTATAAACGTCCTCGAAAAATTGAAATTCGCTTCGAAGAATTTGAGAAAACCACTACTCAGAAAATTAAACGGTATCTCTATGCACTGGATACCGCGGGGAATTAAGCCATAACGAATGCGGAGGGGGGTGCGGTGCAAACCGTACCCCGCCCTTTCTGGCGCACTCTTTTGGAGCGGGGTTTGAGCTGGAACCGAAGGTTCGGCCAACGCGCCGGTAAAATCCGGCCGTTGGGCCCCCATTTTAGTCTTCGTGAGTAATAAACTCGATGCGGATCCCGCCGGGTTCAATGCTCATAAAGTGTGCGCCGCCCGTGCTGAGTGGAATCGGCGGGCATTCAATTAAAATATCCGGCGTGCTTTCCAGTCGGTGGAAAATTTCGTGCAATTTTTCCATGCTCTCCATGCGCAGGGCCAGATGGTGGAGCCCGATGTTGGCCTTGCGGTCAAAGGCAAAGGGGTCTTCCTCCGTCTGCCATAGGGTAAGGGTTATGGTGCCGTCAGAAACAAAAACAGCGGGATAGTCGGGAACGCCGCCGACCTCTTTAAAGCCCAGTATGTTGATGAAAAAGTCGCGCGTGATTACAAGGTCTCTGACTGCGAGACCCATGTGATCCACTCCGGATGTGATTGCCATAGAATTACCTCTTTGCCGTGTTCCGTTCGCCGGCTTTGCCCGGGGTACGTTGCGCAAGGGCGGACCGCCCTTCGCTTGGGCTGCTACAGTCCGCTTGGGCTTGAACCCCTTCAATTTTAAAAACTTCGATTAGATTCATATTTTCTCGCTGCAAATGGCCTTGAAGCGCGTGCCCCGTATTCCGTGGCGTGTTCTCCAGACGCACCGATCGTATAAAATTCGTCCATTTCTAGATCAAATTTAATGATGAGCGGTGTTGACGCAGTCGATTTATAGGACGTAGTTTAAGGGAGATGAATAAATCCGTCCAGATCCTATTACTTTTTGCACTGCTTCCCTCGATTGGAATGGCGCGCGAGGAAACGCTTGAAGAGCGAAAAACGCGTATTGTCCGAAAATATCTGCGCGAGCAGATGACCATTGAGCAGAGCAATATCGTGGTGCCTGATGAAATCGGGGAAGATGAGCGAATCATAGATTCCGAGAAATTTAAAGAAGTGGAAAGCGACCTGCAGAGACAGGGTGATATAACGACTCCGATGATGATGCCGCCGCGCCGACTTCAGCGGCCCATGCCGCGTGCGAATAGCAACTGGCTGTTGAACGACGACGAAGACCTGACCGATGATGCCGATTCGTATTCCGGGATTGATTCCGCCGATAACCTTTGGTCCGACTGGGGAGAAGCAACCCATGAAAATTCGGCGCCCAGTCATGAACAAGGAACTCAGGGGAGTTATGACCCGGGACGGAATGAATCGTTTCGTTCGGAAGATTCAGGTATCGAAAGTCGCACGGGTCTCTTTGGGCGTACGCAGGATGCCTCCTCCTATAGTTCTGGTTTGAACCGGTATGGCTCTCGCATCAATACCTATGGCACCCGCATCAATACCTATGGCTCTGATTCTGAGCAAGAGATGCTGGCCTCGCCGTTCTCGAGATTCAACGCATCGGGGAGGAGTAGCCTATCCACTGAGCAGGAACGCGAGCAGGGGTATAAACCCTATGTAAGCCCGTATGCGCAACAGCGAGCAGATCGCCTGCTGCCAGAGAGCTCTCGGGCTTCTCAAGCGCAGGAGGAGTTCCAGCGTCCGAATGCCTACGAGCAATGGAAGCAACGCGACGATACTTGGGATCCGACCTCAGATGATGCCTATCTCAATGAGATCATGCAGAATAACCGTTAGTCGGTCAGTTCTTTGTAGCTCACCAGTTTGCCGTTCGTAAGTACGACTTCATATTGGGTAACGTGGAACGATCGCTCCAGCGCTTCGACCTTGCGCTCGAAATCATCGGTCCCGTATCCAGACGTCGATCGGTTCAGTGCTTCGGAATAGGAATAATAAAGATGTTCCGAATCGTTTTTGCTCATTGAATAATCGGGTTCTCCGAGCGCATTAACGACCTGTTGACGGCTCATCCCTTCCTGGACTTCGCTTAATTGCCACGGTTTAAAGGTGGTAGCGCATCCAGTCACAAATAGGGACAAGCAGACAACAGCCAATAGTGATTTCATTTTATTCATGCAGAAAGCATAGAATCTGCCGTTTAAAATGTAAACCGTTATGCTTCGTCGGATTCCGCATCTTTGGCCAGCTCTTCGGTCGGGGCTTCCGCTGCTGCGGAAGGCGCTTCCTCGGTGGCGGCCTTTTCTTCGTTGATCGGCTCGTCTTTCTTGGCCGGCGCGGTTTCCTTTTTCTCTTCAGGAAGCTTACCGGTTTTCATGATGGAATCGACTTCCTCGAAATTGAGCACCTCACGTTCAATAAGAATTTCCGATAGCGTAATCAGCTGCTCTTTATTATCGGTCAGGATTTTCATGCACGTATCGTAGGCTTCCTTCAGAATACGATGCACTTCTTGATCGATCAGATTCGCGGTGTTTTCACTGAAATCTGAACCGCCGCTCATGCCTTTACCCATGAATACCGGCTGGCTGTTGCTGCTGAGGTTCTGAGGCCCCAACAGCTTGCTCATACCGTATTCACAAACCATTGCACGGGCAATCATGGTGGACCGCTCAATATCGTTATGGGCGCCAGTTGTTACATCACCAAAGATCAGTTCTTCGGCCGCTCGGCCCCCCATCAAGGAGACTAAATCGGCTTCAATGCGTTTCTGAGACTGCGTGTAGCGATCTTTTTCCGGCAACTGCATGGTGGCTCCCAGAGCGCGTCCACGCGGAATGATCGTGACCTTATGGATCGGCTCGCATTCCGGGGTTTTATACATCGCAATTGCGTGGCCCGCTTCATGATAAGCCGTCAGTTTCTTTTCTTCTGGATCCAGCACATGGCTGCGGCGTTCGCGGCCCCACATCACTTTATCGCGCGCTTCTTCCATATCTTCCTGCTCCACAAAGTCGGCCTTGCGGCGGGAAGCCAGCAATGCCGCTTCGTTCACAAGGTTCGCCAGATCAGCTCCGGAGAAGCCCGGCGTTCCGCGGGCCGATTTTCTCAGGTCAACCTGATCAGAAAGGCGCACATTGCGGGAATGAATCTTCAGGATTTCTTCGCGGCCTTCGAGGGTGGGTAAGTCCACTTCCACCTGGCGGTCGAAACGTCCCGGCCGAAGCAGGGCCGAGTCGAGCACATCCGGCCGATTGGTGGCGGCAATAATAATAATGCCTTCTTGGGTATCAAAGCCGTCCATTTCCACGAGCAGGGCATTAAGCGTCTGTTCGCGTTCATCGTGTCCGCCGCCAATTCCGCTGAATCGGCTGCGGCCCACCGCATCGATCTCGTCAATAAAGATGATGCACGGCGCATTCTTTTTGCCCTGTTCAAACATATCGCGCACACGGGACGCCCCGATGCCCACAAACATTTCAACAAAGTCGGAGCCACTGATGGTGAAGAATGGCACGTCCGCCTCGCCAGCAACGGCTTTGGCGAGCAGGGTTTTACCCGTTCCTGGGGCCCCGGAAAGCAGAACGCCCTTCGGCATTTTACCCCCCAGTTTCTGGAACAGCTTCGGGTTCTGAAGGAATTCAACGATTTCCTCCAGTTCCTCTTTGGCCTCGTTCACGCCGGCGACGTCCTTAAACGTAATCTTATTTTTATCCCGCGTCATCAGCTTGGCTTTACTCTTGCCGAAGCTCATGGCCCCTTTTCCGGCGCCTTTCATTTGCCGGATAAAGATAAAGTAGATGATGCCGAAGATCAGGATGAACGGAATTAGGTTGGCCAAAATGGAAACGAGCATGGTGCGAGCTCGTTTAACCTTCACTTGAACCCCATGCTCTTCAAGAAGATCCATCAGGTTTTCGGTCAGGATGATATCCGTGCGGAATTGGGTCGTCCCCGCTTCGTTCACATCTTTGGACTCGCCCGAAATCGAGTGATTGCCCGCGCCATCATTTGCGATGATCGCTTTGCTAATACGTCCCCCTTTGACCGCTTTTATGAAATCGGAATACTCCATTTCATTCGATGCGGATGAGGAACCGGATAAAAACTGGAAGACAACGAGGAAGATCGCAACCGCCAAAAATGAAATGGCGAGTCCGCGCATCGGCATCGGCGGCGGTCCTTTTTTTGCGGGTTTATCTGATTTCGAGTCCTTCTTATTCTTCTTATTATTTTCGGCCATAATATATGCTTATTCCTTTAAAAAACCGCGCAAAAACTACCACCGCCCTCGGGGGATTGCAACGCGTAGAGACACCAAAGTTGGAGCTATTCGGTGCGATTTCGTTCAAGTTTAAAATGAATGGCGTTATCGGTGCTGTTTTTTAGGGCCCAGCCGCGCGCAATGCGATAGCCCGGAACCCAGATAATTTCAGCTCGGCACACGACCACCGGGATGTGGTCTCTTTGTGCGCGAGGCACTTTTAAATCGGTTAGAATATCCTGAATCTTACGTGTGCCTTGCATACCCAGTGGGGCCATCCGGTCGCCCGGCTGCCAGGTTCGAACGGAGATCGGTGCGTCCCCAACCTTTTTCGCGTTCACCGACGCTTTTGCGGGATATTCGCCGATTTGGCTTTCATCCTTAATCCATCCGCGTCCCGCTTCCGTTGAAAGGGTCCAAGACCCCTTCGCGGGTTGAGCGTCCATTTTTTCAAACCGAGGCGTCCCATATTCCACGATGACTCGTTGGCGGCTGTTCAGTTCGAAGCGGGTGGATCCTTGGCCCGACTTGATGAGTTTTAGAATCTGTTCCACGGTCTCAAAGCGGACCTCTTCCACCTCGTGATCAAAGAGCCACTTCCGGAGTTTGCGCCGTTGGGCCGCCAAGGGAAGCTCAACCATGGGCCTGTGGTCCTCGGCCATGGATTCTTCCAGCCACTCATTTTCCGCCCGAAGAATATCCATGGTCCGCAAGATCGTGTTGCGAAGGTTCGGGTTCAGCTCGCTGGCCAGCAGGGGCAGCAGGGTATGGCGCACTTTATTGCGCAGAAATTGCTCATCCGAGTTGCTGGAATCCTCGCGCCACTTCAATCCATTTTCTTCCAACCATTGGAGGAGGTCCGTCCGTGGAACCTCTAGCAAGGGTCGGATAAGGTGCAGATTGTTCAGGCGTTGGAAAAAAGGCATACCGCAGAGGCCCTCGGTTCCGGCCCCCCGCGCAAGCTTTAGAATAAAGGTTTCGGCCTGATCGTCCGCATGGTGGGCCAAGGCGATGACGCAGGGCCCAAACGTTGCAAAAAATTCGTGCCGCGCTTGCCGCGCCGCCATTTCAATGGATTGCCCCGAGGTTTTGGCCCGTTCTTTGACATCGACCGACTTCACCACCGTTGGGAAGCCGAGCGCGCGCACAAACGCTTCATCGGCCTCCGATTCTGCTCCCCGTAGCTGATGGTTCAGATGGGCAACGGTAACTGGAATTTCCAAGGTCTGGAAGAGGTGCAGCAGGGCCATGGAATCCGCCCCACCGGACACGCCCACCACAACCCGTTTCCCTTCGGGAATCAGGTGATGGCGGCGAATCGTTTCGCGAATGGACTCAACAAGGTTCACGCATGAATGCGGAATTTATTCAGCACCGCAGCATTTTTTGTATTTCCGGCCGCTGCCGCAGGGGCAGGGGTCGTTCCGGCCCACATTCGAATTTGGAGCTTTGCGAATGGGGGTGGGTTTCGGCGCTTCCGGAAGATCCATGCCGGGAGGCGGTGCACCGATGGGCTGCGGGCGCCGACCTGGGCGGGGAGGTTGTGCCGCCTGCGGAGCCTGAGCCGCTTGTGCTTGCGCCGCCGCGAGGGCCGAAGCCTGCGGATTTTGCTGAACGCGCATGCTGGAAATGGATTTAAAAAATTCTTCAATGGCTTCCACCGAAGTGGCCGAGCGGAACATGGCGGTGGAGATTTCTTCATAGATCCGGTCCATCAGATCCATGAAGAGGTTGTAGGCTTCGCGCTTGTATTCAACCAGCGGATCGCGCTGGCCATAGGCTTGCAGCCCCACCGATTCGCGGAGGCTGTCCATATTGCGCAGGTATTCCTGCCAGTGTTCATCGATCGACTGAATGATCATGTGGCGTTCAAGACGAATGAGAGGCTCTGCCTCTTCGTGTGTGGCCTTCAGTGTGTAGGCCTTTTTAACTGCGGAAAGCACGAAGTTGGTCAGGCTCTCCGGCGAGAAATCGTCGGGAAGGTTTTCTGCGCGAAGTCCCAGCGGGAAGGTCGTGTTGACCCATGCCACAAAATCGCGACAGTCCTCTTTCTTTTTCGCCGTGGCCGTATCCGCGGCATGCGACGAAATGGCCTGCTCGGCGGAGTGATAAATCAAGTCGCGCGGGATTTCTGTGGTGAGGGCCTCGGAACGGAAATCGTAGATTTCGCCACGTTGGGCATTCATCACGTCGTCATATTCCAAGGTGCGTTTACGCATCATGAAGTTTTGCTGTTCCACGCGGCGCTGCGCCGTTTCAATGGATTTGTTCAGCCATGGATGCTCCAGCACTTCGCCCTCTTCGATGCCGAGTTTTTCCATGATGCTGGAAATACGGTCGGAGCCGAAAAGACGCATGAGGTTATCTTCCAACGAAACGTAGAAGCGGGTGACCCCGGGATCGCCCTGACGAGCGGAACGTCCGCGCAACTGGCGGTCAATCCGGCGAGATTCATGCCGCTCGGAAGCAATGACATAGAGTCCGCACGGTTTTTCTTCCAGCAGTTTGCGCAGGGTTTTACCTTCCACCTTGGTATCGAGCGAGAATTCTTTGGAAAGCAAATCTTCGCGTTTAAGGTGAACCACCTCCGAGCCTAACTTAATGTCGGTGCCTCGGCCCGCCATATTGGTGGCAATGGTGACTGCGCCGGGCTGTCCGGCATTGGCCACAATTTCGGCTTCACGCGCATGGTTCTTGGCGTTGAGTACATTGTGCACAATGTTTTCTCGGCGCAGCATGCGGCTGAGCACTTCTGAGGTTTCCACCGCAACCGTACCCACGAGGACCGGCTGTTTGCGGGCGTGAGCCACTTTGATTTCGTTGATGACCGCGCGGAACTTTTCGCGCTGTGTTTTATAGACTTGGTCGTTCAGATCGATGCGTCGAACCGGTCGATTCGTCGGGATAACCATCACATCCAGCCCATAAATCTGGTGAAATTCGTCGGCTTCAGTTTCTGCAGTACCGGTCATGCCGGACAGTTTGGTATACATGCGGAAATAGTTTTGAATGGTAATCGTGGCGAGGGTTTGTGTTTCGCGTTCAATGGTCACGCCTTCCTTCGCTTCAATGGCTTGGTGCAGACCGTCGGACCAGCGGCGGCCTTCCATCAGGCGGCCGGTATGCTCATCGACAATATGAACCTGTCCATCCTGCACCACATAGTCGACATTCCGTTCGTAGACGCTATATGCGCGAATCAGCTGGTCGACCGCGTGAACGCGTTCGTTGCGCATGGCATAGTCTTCTTGAATGGCTTGGCGTTTTTCCATGATCTCTTCAGGGGAGAGATCGGTGGCTCCGTCCAGTTCGGCCATCATGGTAACCATATCGGGCAACACATACATATCCGGATCGTTTGGATTCATTTCCGCACAACCGATTTCGCTCAGGTTGGCATCATGTCCTTTTTCATCGATTGAAAAGAAGAGGGCTTGGCGGAGTTCGCGGCCATGATCTTGATTTTCCTTCTTCAGCATTTCCATCTGTGTTTTTTCGAGGAGCTTGCGGTACTTCACATCCTCGGTCAGATGCATGAGCTGTTTATTTTTCGGCATGCCATCAAACACCTGATACATTTTCAGGCCGGCTTCGTAGTCCTCTCCCTTGTCCAACAGATCTTTGGCCTGTTTCAGGAGGTTGGTGCAGAGCTCGAGTTGGCGGCGAACCAGACGCGCGGCGGCCGGTTGCAGTTCGGCATACTGAGTGGAGGAATAGGGGGCCGGGCCAGAAATGATGAGCGGCGTACGGGCTTCATCAATTAAGATCGAGTCGATTTCGTCGACAATGGCAAAGTTGTGGCCCAGCTGCTGCACCATGTCTTCCGAGCTGTGGGCCATATTGTCGCGCAGGTAGTCAAAACCAAATTCGGAGTTGGTGCCGTAGGTGATGTCGCAGAGATACTCTTCGCGGCGTTGTGGCGGCGGCATCATATTTTTCAGACACCCCACGGTAAGGCCGAGCCATTTGTAAAGGTGGCTCATCCATTGGGAGTCGCGCTGGGCGTGATAATCCGAGGTGGTCACCACGTGTACGCCTTTTCCAGAGAGGGCATTCAGATAAACCGGCAGAGTGGCCACCAGGGTCTTGCCTTCGCCGGTTGCCATTTCGGCAATCATGCCTTTATGGATGGCAATGCCGCCGATGAGCTGGACATCAAAGTGCACCATTTCCCACGGCGTGGAGTGGCCGAGCACTTCCACTTCTGTTCCGCAGAGGCGGCGGGAGGCATTTTTGACCACGGCAAAAGCTTCTAACTCAAGATCTTCAAGCGTCTCGCCCTTTTGTACGCGGGCCTTAAATTCTTCTGTTTTAGCCTGAAGCTGTTCATCGCTTAACGCTTTATATTCTTCGTCGAAAACGTTGATCTTCTCGACCAACGGACGCATTTTTTTCAAGTCTCGTTCATTTTTTGAGCCGAGGATCTTTTTTAAAATCAAATTCATGTCAGTTCCTGTGTTTGCAAAAAGAGGATGAAACCTATCGCATTTGCCCCACTCTCACAAGCTGTGATTCATAATAAGGCGAGTGAGAACGGGCAAAAAATGGCGAGCGTGCGCCAGAGGTCCGGCATAGAAAAACTTGAAAAGGGACGGCCAGCTACCTACCATCCCTTTTCATGCAACTTGACGCATCCACTCCGATTCCGCTGGTGCTCTATGGCGTACCGTTTCACAACGTGACGTTTGAAGAAGCACTGGATTGGATTGTGGCGCGAGTGCGCTCGGGGCGGCCCGCCCATATTGTCACGGCGAATCTTGATTTTGTAACCCAAGCCTGGAACGATCCCGAGCTGCAACGGCTGCTGCTCGATGCCGACCTTGTGCTGGCCGATGGCTTTCCGATGGTTAAACTTTCGCCCTTGTTTGGGCCGCCATTGAAAGGCCGCGTGACCGGTTCCGATCTGACCCCCCTGTTGGTCGCGCGGGCGGCCCAAGAAGGCCTGAGTGTTTATGGGCTGGGTAGCGCGGCTGGAGTGGCCCAAAAAGCACTTGATCTACTGAAAGAGCGCCATCCCGACCTCAAAATTGCTGGAACCTTTTCGCCGCCCTTCGCGGATTTGCTCGAGATGGATCACCGGGCCGTGTTGCACCGGTTGGAAGACGCAACACCCGATTTGCTCTTTGTGGCTTTTGGGGCGCCCAAGCAGGATAAATTCATTCGCATGCACGTGCGCGGCTGGAAGGTACCCATCGCCATGGGCGTCGGGGCATCGCTCGATTTTATTGCTGGCGAACAGACGCGGGCGCCGAAATGGGTTCAGAAAGGGTGCGGCGAATGGATCTGGCGTTTGGGGGGGCATCCCCGTCGTTTATTCTCGCGCTATTTTTCCAACCTGCGCTTTCTATGCTCGGCCTCTTTCCAAATGGTCCGGATTCATCACCTGCGCGATCGCCTCGCGACCTTCCAACCCTTGGAACAGGCCGACGTCCAAGCCTTGGAAAAAAAAGGGGTGACTGTGGCAGGTTTCCACCCCTTGGAAAACGAGGCGATGGCCTCCGAGTTTGTGCACCGGATGGTCGACCGTACGCCGGGTCAAAACCTGCTGCTCGATGTGCATACCGTGCCGGGGCTGAACAGCTTGGAACTTGGGGCGCTGCTGGAAGTGAACAAAGGCTGCCATCAATGGGGCAAGCGTTTGATACTCTATGCCCCGCGTCCCAAGGTGCTTCGGCTTCTCCAAACGTGCCGCTTAAGCGAATATTTTGATGTCGCCACGCAGCTCGATGAGGTGATGCGTATCGTGAAAAACCGTTCCGAACATTTGGAAGGTTCCACCGCATTCGACCAAGGCCGACTGACGCTGGAACTGCCCATCGAACTGACCGCAGAAACCCGGCCTTCTTTCGAGCAAGATGTTTCGGAAGTCCATCGTGCGCTTCAGCGCAAAGGTGTGCTGAAAACGATTGAAGTGGATGCCTCTCAACTCGATTTTATCGATAGTGCGGGCCTGGGCTTCCTGATTTCTCTGAAAAAAACCTCAGAGACCCAGGGCATTTCCATGTCGATTGTCCACCTCGATGCCAAGCCTCGCCGCACCTTCGAAATTGCCCGCGTCGATAAAATCTTGCTCCACGCCTGAGCTTGGCCGCCCGTTGGGGTTATGCTTTGTTGAACGCCTCCAAAAAGGCATCGATGTGTTCTTGGGTGTGGGCCGCAGAGACAAAGGCCACCTCGAAACTGCTTGGTGGGGTATAGAACCCGTGGTCAAGCATGTGGTGAAAATAGGCCGCGTGGGCGGTTTGATCGCACGCTTTAGAGTCGTCCAAATTATGAACAGGGTCCTTGCGGAAAAAGGGCGTGAACATGCCGCCGCGCTGGGCGCAGTGTAGATCGAGACCTTTTGCTGTGGCGATTCGGTTGATGCCGTCGGCGAGTCGTTTTCCCAGCATCTCAATGCGCTGATAGGGCGATTCATCGCGCAGCAACTGCAGCGTTTTCAGCCCAGCGGCCACCGCCACGGGGTTTCCGCTGAGTGTTCCCGCCTGATAAACCGGTCCCAATGGGGCCAAATGCGACATCATTTCGGTGCTGCCCCCAATGGCGCCGATGGGCATGCCCCCGCCAATAATTTTCCCCAACGTTGTAATATCGGGTTGAATGCCGATGGAATGCCCGAAGGTGGTAGGGGCCAGACGGAAGCCATTGATGACTTCATCGAAAATCAATTGGGTGCCGCATTCCGCAGTTGCTTCGCGCAACCCTTCCAGAAAACCTTCGGCCGGCTCAACCAGTCCCATATTGCCCGCAATGGGTTCCACAATGACGGCGGCAATATTTTCGCCATCGGCCTTCAGAATCCTTTTTACCGCTTCGAGATCATTATAGGGCGCCACATAGACTTCTTGGGTTGCGGCGGGCGATACGCCCGCAGAGGAAGAGGTGCCGCCGGTCAGCAGGCCAGAACCAGAGGCCACCAGCAAATAGTCGGAGTGGCCGTGGTAGCAGCCATCGAATTTAATGATTTTTTGGCGTCCAGTTACACCCCGGGCCAGGCGGACCGCCGTCATGACCGCTTCGGTGCCGGAGCTGACGAGACGAACCATATCCATTTCGGGAACGAGTGTGGTGATCAGCTCGGCAAATTCGGCTTCAATGGCCGTGTTCGCACCGAAGGTCAGTCCATGGGCCGCGGCTTGGGTTACCACCTCCACGATCTCCTCGCGAGCATGGCCCAGAATGAGCGGTCCCCAAGAACCGCAGAAATCGATCAGTTCGGTATCGTCTTCGGTCTGGACGAGGACGCCTTTGCCCGATTTAAAATAAACCGGGGTTCCGCCCACGCCATTAAAGGCCCGAACCGGGCTGTTGACTCCGCCGGGGATGACTTTTTGTGCGCGTTCAAACCAGTGTGCTGAGCTCATAAATTAATCCTTAAAAAATTGGTTATACTGGTTGGCCCAGTAGGAAATTAGAATATCGGCCCCGGCGCGGGCGAGGGCCGCCGTGGATTCCTGCACCATGCCTTTGAGGTCGCCCCAGCCGCGGTCGGCGGTGGCGTGTAGCATGGAATATTCGCCGCTTACATTATAGGCGGCGAGCGGGAGATGGGTGTGGGCTCGCAACTCGGCGAGAATGTCGAGGTAGAAGAGCGAGGGCTTAATCATGAGCATATCGGCACCTTCGGCTTCGTCGAATTCCGATTCGCGGAGGGCCGTGCGCAGATCGCTGGGAGACGCCTGATAGCTTTTGCGGTCGCCCTGGCCGGGTTTCGATTGCTCCGCATCGCGGAAGGGGCCATACATCGACGAGGCAAATTTGGTGGAATAACTCATTAGAAGGGTGTTTTTCCACCCCTCGGAATCGAGCCCCGCACGAATGGCCTGAATTTGGCCATCCATCATGGCACTCGGGGCCACGATGTCGGCTCCGGCGTTGGCATGGGAAACACAGATTTTGGCCAAGTTGGCAATGGCGGCATCGTTATCAACCAAGCCCGCAGAGGTCAGCGGTCCGCAATGACCATGATCGGTGTAGGCACACACGCAGGCATCGGCCGCGACGATGAGATCGGGGAATTTATTTTTCACCGCGCTAATGGCGCGCTGAACCGTTCCGCGCTCGTTATAGGCTTCCGAACCTTGGAAATCTTTCTGCGCCTCTTGGGTCAAACCAAACAGCAGCACGCTGCCGACTCCGGAATCCACGATGGGTTCGAGATCGAGCAAAAGCTGGTCCACGCTCAGGCGGCATTGGCCCGGCATGGAATCAATGGCTTCGCGCTGGCCTTCGCCATCGATCACAAAGGTGGGCCACATAAATTTTGAAGGGGCTGGCAAAGGGGCATCGAGCATCTTGCGGATTCCAGCACTCTGCCGCAGGCGTCTAAGTCGAACTTCGGGGAACATGGG
>JBAHZU010000045.1:0-18631 GCA_037132875.1 Pontiella sp. | reverse complement strand
AGTGGGGCAACCACTCGATCTCCGCCTTTTTGAAGCCCGGCCTCAATACCATTGCATTCAAATCGGAATTCAAGACGGAAGATGCTGCCAATATCGATTATATTCAGGTGACTGAATAGAGCTCAAATACTTCATCAATAGAATGAATAATGCGGTTCTTTCTTCCGGGAAAGAGCCGTTTTTTGTCTGCATCAATACCGAGAAATGGTTTCGTGAAGAAAACCTATGTGACATTCATTTTGCTGGAGGGCGCAATCGTGGTCAATGGCGCAGAAAATATCACGTTCATCCGCAACACATCTATGAAAACGATACGCCAGACCTGAAATGGGTAGACTGTAAATTAAAATGGTCCTGCGGCGGTAGCCGTGGTTCCAGAATATCAGGGGCGCGTAATGGCCCGTGCCTTCTAGAACGGTGCCAAATTCAAGATAGGTATTGAACGCACGGTAAAACTGCGGGACAAAAAGGAGGCCTCCGAATTGCTGGGCGTTGAACTGGGCGAGGGCCTTCGTATGGTGGGGTATGAAATCGACAATCGGATTACCAACACGGGTTCCAATGCTTGGAAACCGGAGACCGGTTCGCTTCCGATCTGGATGCTCGGCAGGTACAATTCATCGCCCGAAACGAGCGTCGTAATTCCCTTTAAAAAAGGGGCGGAAAAGGATCTGGGGCCGCGAATGAATGATACCTATTTCGGCAGGTTGGAATTAGCCCGCAACGTTCCCCGGGCATCGCCGGAAGCTACGATGCGGTCGAACAGGGTGAAACGATGCAATATGTACAGCGGACCTTCCCGATCCAAGGTTCGGAAACGGAACCCGATTCGCTCGAACGGCGTCTGCTCGGAGCCCATCACGCCAGCCTTTCAGGAGAGTTAGAAATAAATTCCCTTAATTGGTGAGAGAGAGCCATAAACTGCTATGGTTTAGCGGTTTCATGGTCTCATTCAGGAGGCGCGGTCTAACGGGGGATTTTATCTTGCGTCACGTTTAGGCAGCATCTAGCCGTCCACCCAGCGGCCCTCCATGAGCATTTCATCGCAATATTCGGGAATGCCAAACGCTTTTTCGGAAATCAGAGCGGTCAGTAGCCGGATGGCGGGATGGCCGATGTCGTAGGGTCTTTGGTTGATGCCTGCATCAATGGGGGTGTCATGGATGCTGGTGGTCACCAAACCGATGTCTTCTGGAATTCGATACCCCAGATTTTTCAATGCCAAGGGCAGTGCTTTCTTATCCGTTAAAATGGCATCGGGGCGGGTCTGGTTTAACCACGATTTTAATCGGTGTTGTTTATCCTTCGTATGATAGGGGGGGGTGATCTTGAGCAGGGGAAGTCGTTGCTCCTTTGGGCGTTTATTCTGTGCCCAAAGATAACCAGCGGTAAAATGTTTCGTATAGTTAAAATCGCCAATATACCCGATCCGTTTATAGCCCAGCTGCAGCGCTTGTTCGAAGGCCATAATGGTATTCATCATATGCGCGCTGGCCACATAGTGAGTCTTGGGAGTGGAGAGGGTTTGGCCGAAACGCACGATTGCAAAAGAAGACCAGTCGAAGTGCTCTAATTGAGCCGTCCGGTCATCATGCTGGGGCGGGAGGAGGATCCCTCGAATATTCCGGGTGGTTAAAATGGTTTTCAGTCGCTGTGCCGATATTTTTTCGAGGTTGAATGCTTCGAGTCGATAGCCCCGCTGGCGGGCATTCGCATATGCGCCCTCCCAATACAGATCAAACTCCTTATTCTGTCGAAATGGGTGCGATTGGGGCCCGGTATTGAACCATGCGAGGGTGGCCTGAATGTTTTTTTCTTTAGCGTTGTGACGATAACGATGCAGTGCTGCCAGTTCCGGATCGGGATGATAACCAAGCTCTTTTGCTTTTTCTTCCACCCGACGCCGTGTTTTTTCTGAGACACCATGTTTTTTTCGCAGGGCCAGCGATACGGACATCTTCGAAATGCCGCATTCCATAGCGATATCCGCCAAGGTGATTTTTCGGTTCCCAGCATATTTGTGTTCTTTTTTCATTTGATCGTTCTGATTTAAGGTGAACTTTACATGTAAATATAGAGGAAGGTGGCTCTTTATGATTACAAGTGTATTCTGGTTAATAATTGCACCGATATCTACACGCAGATCATTAAAAGGAGTGAATAATGAAGGGTTCTATTTTTGTCATGCTGTTCTGCCTGATCGTTTCGATCAACCATGCTGGGGCTGCGAAGCCCAATTTCATTGTCATCTATGCCGATGATCTGGGATATGGCGATCTGGGGTGTTACGGCGCCGAAGGGTATTCCACTCCGGTGCTGGACCGTATGGCGCAGGAGGGAATGCGATTCACCGATTTTTCGACGTCGAGTTCGGTCTGTACGCCTTCTCGTGCGGGCCTTTTGACGGGACGCTTTGCCAGACGGTGGGGACACAACGGACGGGTGTATTTCCCCCACAGCAAAGGGGGGATGCCTCCGTCTGAAATTACGATTGCTGAACTGCTCAAAGGTGCGGGGTATCAGACGGCGCTGGTCGGAAAGTGGCACCTCGGACATCGACCAAAATTTCTACCGACCTCCCAAGGATTTGATCTGTTTTATGGAATACCCTACAGCAATGATATGTGGCAGGCCCCCGAAATACCTTTGGCGGAACAGGTCGTTTTTAATGAGGGTTTGAGTCGCAGTAACTATCTGGATTCGGTCAATACGAAGAAAAAATACAGCAATAAAGTCCCCCTGATGCTGGGCACAGAAGTGATTGAATGGCCGGTGGACCAGACGACCCTGACAAAACGCTACACGGAAAAAGCGCAGGAATTTATTATAACAAATAAGGATAATCCTTTCTTTCTCTATCTGGCACATGCGATGCCTCACACACCGCTGTATACCTCGAAAGCCTTTTCCGACAAATCGGAACGTGGTCTTTTTGGCGATGTGATCGAAGAGATGGATTGGTCGGTGGGGCAGATCCTGAAAACCCTGAAGGAATGCGGGTTGGATAAAAATACGCTGGTGATCTTTACCTCCGATAACGGACCGTGGCTCAGCAAAAAAGAACAAGCAGGGACTGCTGGCCCACTTCGTGACGGAAAATTTAGTGGCTATGAAGGCGGCTGTCGTGTGCCGTGTATTATTTGGCAACCGGGAGTGGTTCCGGCGGGATTGGAATGTAATGTGCAGACGTCCACGCTAGATTTGTTCCCGACGTTTGCGGCTCTGGCGGGCATCGATGTTCCGGCAGATCGACCGCTTGACGGTATAGATATTCGCTCGGTTCTCCAAGGTGATTTCAAGGATGTGCCCGAGCGCGATTGGTTTCTTTATCGAGGGAATGCAATTCGGATCGGTGACTGGAAATATGTAAAGGCCAAACGGGGGGATGAGCTTTTCAACCTGGCTGAAGATGTTGGGGAAAGGAATAACCTTGCGAAACAGTATCCCGAAAAAACAGAGTTTTTCGCGAAGCGGCTGGCCGAGGTCCACGCAGAGCTGTCTGGGGCCAAGTAAACGGGTGGGATGCAGAGGGGGCCAGGCTTGCTTAGATCGGGGTTGTCTTACTGAATATCCCAACTACTTGAAGCTAAGATGTTTTAATTTAAGCTAAAAAATATGGAGCCATCTGTTGTCATAGGATTGATGAAGACTGCAAATCCTGAATGGAACACTCTCTGCCGTATTCTGCGCAGCAAAGTATAGTTAATAGGCATCTTTTACTCAAAGACGGTTGCATTGCACATGTCGAGGTTTCATCAATCAAGTTGTGTCAGCCTATCGCTGGATTTTATCCTGCTTCACCTTGGGTAGCATTGAGCCATCAACCCATTGGCCCTCAATAAGGGTTTCATCGCAATATTCAGGAATTCCGAAGGATTTTCCGGCAATTAGGGCGGTCAGTAATCGGATGGCGGCATGGCCGATGTGGTAGGGTCTTTGATCGATACCTGCATTAATAGAAGTATCATGGATGCTGGTGGTGGCGATGCCGATATCTTCAGGAATCCGGTAGCCCAATTCTTGCAATAACTGAGGTATCTTGCCGCTATCCGTAAGAATGGCATCTGGCCTGGTTTGTTTTAACCAGATTTTTAGCTGGTCCTGTATAGGTTCAAGATCATCGGAATGGCGCATTTTGAACAGATGTAGCTGCTGGTTTTTTGGGAGTTTACTTTGGGCCCAAAGATAGCCCGCTGAAAAATGCCTCTGGTCGTAGAAGCCGCGAACAAATCCAATTCGTTGATAGCCGAGCTGCTTCGTGCGCTCAAATGCCTGAATGGTATTTATCATTTGTGCGCTGGTCACAAAGTGGGCCTTTAAGTTGGGTGCGCGTTGGCCAAAGCGCACAACGGCGAAGTCGGACCAGTCAAACTGGCAAAGTACATCCGCTTGATGGTACTGGGGGGGCAGGAGGATCCCCTTAATATTTCGGGTTCTAAAAATTGTTTCCAATCGTTTCGCCGGGATTTTGGAGGTGTCAAATTCTTCGAGCCGGTAGCCCAGTTGTTGTGCATGGTCGTAAGCCCCTTTCCAGTAAAGATCAAATTCCCTATGCATCCGGAGCTGTTTCGGGTGGGGCCAGGTATTAATCCAGGCCAAGGTGGCTTGGATGTTTTTTATGTGAGAGTTGTGCCGATAGCGATGCAATGCTGTCAGTTCCGGGTCTGGACGATAGCCCAGCTCCTCTGCTTTCTGCTCCACCCGGCTTCTTGTTTTTTTTGCAACTCTTGAATCCTTCCGTAGCGCGAGGGAAACCGTCATTTTGGATATGCCCAGAATATCTGCAATATCCCTCTGCGTGACGCGTCGTTTTTCCGAATTTTCATTGTTCATATTTATGAGTTTTGGTGGGTTAATCCCTAAAAGGCTATATTTTTATTTGTAAAAATTATAAATGATGGCGCATTGACCCCGCAAGCGTATTCTGGTCTTCAACTCGGAGAAGGCTTTGTTCATCCGCTGAGGAGGACACCTTCTGTCGGGAGTGACGGGAATGGGTTTTGGAACCGGAGCTGAGAGATTATAAAAAGACAAAGGGTGGTAAATCATGAAGAAACGGTATTTCGCATTAATCAGTACCATGGCGGCAATGGTTGTAACTCAGACTGCGACCGCGCAGTTTTTTACGAATAACTTGCAGGATGAGGCCAGCGTAACCAACCTATTTAATGCCAGCCTCGGGACGGAGGGGGCTTGGGGTTTTTCAACGAATAATGTGATTACTGTTCTAAACCCCACCAATACAACGTTGACGATTTTACGGACAAATCTAACGGCCGGTGCATCGACTTTGACCACCAGTACGAATGATACCGGTGATGCTCGCTCCTATCTGGCCACGAAGTTTGGCGGCTATTCCACCAACAGCTGGAAAGCGCATATTTCGGTGGAAAGTCCGACTGCCGGCGATCCGGCTCAAAACTTTATATTCATTGGTGTCGGCGGCGGGGTTACGGGCGACTCTGGCAATGAAGTTTTTGTTCGCTGGCAACACGGAAATAGTGCCAGTTTTGCCGTACCCCGGATTTATCTCAACGGCAGTGTCAAAGCTTCATGGCCCTCGGGGATTTCGAGTCCGGGCACCGACTTGTTTATTACCCATAATGTGGATACTGGCATCATTACCTTCGAGTTTGACCATTGGGCCAATGACGGAACAAGAAGTAATGGGATCGATATCACGCTGAGTTATGATATGTCAGCGGTCGATTTTTCCTCTGATACGGAGGCACGTCTCTATTTCAGCGCCCAATCAACCGTGACCTTTAGCGATTTCTGGATTGAAGAATATATCCCGACCACCCCGACCATTCTGCTCAATCTGTATGCGTGGCCGGATAGCCCCGACATCATAACGGTTCGGTGGGACGAAGAGCTTCTGTCGAGTGAAGGGTATAATGTCTATCGTTCGGTGGAGAGTGAGGATAATTACACGCAGATTGCCTCCGGTGTGATGGATACGAGCTATACCGATTCTGATGTAACCAATGGCGTTTCCTACTATTATAAAGCTGCAGGTGCAAATGCGTTCGGTGAAGGGACTCTATCCGCTTCCGGATATGCCATTCCAACTCCCTATCTCATTATCGGATCAGAGGCCACGGATGTGACCAAGTCAAAATATGAACTATTCGATGGCGATACCAGTACGTTCTATGGTCTGGATGCCTCCGGAAATGCGGGGCTGGACTATGGAGATGGGAATGAACAGCAGTTGGTGAAAATTCGCTACTATCTCCGCAACGATTCCTGGGGGAATTATGATGGTGGTTTGCGGGCACTTATCCGGAGTGCTGGTTGCATGTTCCAAGGCGCAAATACCGAAAACTTCAGCGATGCGGTGACGCTCTATACCTTGACGACGAACAACACCGTGATGGGTGAATGGAATGAATTTGCGATAACGGACCCCACGGCGTTCCGCTATATCCGTTATCAGACGGGGGGATCGTTTAATAAAATTAACACGATGGCTGAGCTAGACTTTGTCAAAACCAGCGATTTTACCTCGAATAAAACGCCGAAGTATTGGTTGGATGCTTATTACGACGTTGCTGCGGAATTTAGCAGTAATTATGAACTGGCTGACTTGGCTGATACTGACGGTGATGGCTTGTTGACTTGGGAGGAATATGTGGCAGGTACCATTCCGACGGATGCGACGTCCGTGCTCGAAGTGAATTCTTTCGTGAACACGACTAATGGGCTAGTGATTTCTTGGCAGTCTGTTGAAGGAAAGAGCTACAGTATTGTCACCAATACCGATCTTATTTTTGGAGATTCGGGTATTGCCGCGTCGAATATCACCGGTCTCGAAAATGAAACCTCGTATACCACCACGGTAAGCGGCGCGAGTTCCGTATTCTATGAAATCGGTGTTGAATAGTTTTTAAACAGTCGGAGTTCAACACTCCGACGCCCGATGCTGGCAACGTATATCGAAGGGGGAGCGGCTTTTTTAATGGGTGGGCTGTCCTCCACCGTTATCGGTGAGTAGATAAGTAATTTATAATTGTAAAAGTGAGAATCGACTCGGCACGTGTATTTTATTTTCAATTTAGAATATCGATAATCAGCGTGCGTATATGAATATTTATTTCTTGGATTTTGAGGGTTGGATCTCATGAATTTGAATTTTTGTATGCATATTTTTTGGGTTTTAATAATGGCTGTGGCTGCAGGATTTTATCCGCGCGGTATTTGGGCGGCAACGATTGATCGGGATGAGCGAACGGGAGACCGCGTTGACTCGTATAATGCAGGGGCAGAGTGGAATATTCGAAGTTCAAGTACGGCAACCTCAAAAGCGGGTGCCCTTTCGGCCGGCGCCTATTTTGAAGTCAGCCTGGATTCAACGAGCCATGCGTCTGATCAGTTTTTATTGGATGCCGGTCGTGTCAACCCTTGGCGTAATGGCAACGAAGTTGATACGCATTTTAAGTTGGCCATTGATGCCAATAAAAAGGGATTCGCAGTTGATGACCTGATTGATATAACTGCTAGTGGTGCCGAATGTTCTGGAAATGTTATATCCAACCAAGTTCGTCTTTATACTTTGGAGAACAGGAGTCCCCGTGGAAATGTTGATCTGTATAATATTTCCGTTGATTCTGAATCGGCCGCCCCTATTCAACCCAATATTATTCTGATCTTCATGGATGACCTCGGGTACAATGATATTGGTTCTTTTACCTATCCCAACTCTCCGAATCAATATCCGATTTCCGGACCTACTCCCAATTCCGGGAGCTCTGATCCGGATATCCCAGAGCCGAATGCCGCCTTCGGAATGACACCAAGGATCGATTCTCTGGCGAAGAACGGAATGCAAATGACGCAGTTTTATGCATCATCACGTTGTTCTCAATCGCGGGCCTCATTGATGACGGGGCGTTACGATGCCCGTACCGGGGTCACCGAAGTTTTCTGGCCGAATAATAGCACGGGGTTGAATACTACAGAAGTCACGATACCGGAGCTGCTAAGGCAGGAAGGTTATGTCACGTCGATGGTAGGAAAATGGCATCTGGGATATAATCCAAATAAACACAATCCATATCAGATGATGCCGATGCGGCATGGGTTCCATGAATTTTTTGGATTTCCGCATAGCAACGATATGAGCGACTTAAACTTGATTCGCGATGAAATGATCGAAGAGGCAGACTTTGCTTCGGCTGCTGAACAGGCCCAGATTACCTGGCGTTATACTGAAGCTTCACTGGATTTTATCCAGCGTGCTACGGGCAAAGACGAACCGTTCTTCTTGTACCTTGCGCATTCAATGACACATCGTCCGACCTATCCGTCTGCTCGGGAATATATTAATGCCGATGGATCCATCTGGCCGAAATTTCAGGGCACCAGCGGCGTGAGCTATTATTATGATGTGGTTAAGGAAGTGGATCATAGCACCGGTCGGATTTTGGATAAGCTAAATGAACTTGGAATCGATGATAATACACTGGTCATCTTTACGTCGGATAATGGCCCGTGGACACGTGTTTCCAGTTTGAATTTGACGAGCATTTCTGTGGGATCTGCTTACCCTCTACGGGATGGAAAGGGGACAACCTGGGAGGGGGGATGTCGAGTCCCTTTCGTCGCCCAGTGGCCGAGAAATATTCCCGCGGGTACGATTGCCTCGGACATCTCCGGATTGATTGATCTGCTTCCCACCTTCGTTGAGATGGCTGGAGGAACGCTTCCTGCGGATCGTACGATTGACGGCATTGACTTGACCGGTCTGTGGTTGGGCGAATCTGGCTGGACAAACTCCCGTTCTGCTTATGCTCTTTTTGGATCCAGTGGTACGGTGGAGGCCATTTTGAAAGGCGATTATAAATTGCGGAGCGGGAAACTCTATAATTTGGCTGACGATATTCAGGAGAGTGCCGACTTATCAGTCTCTGAGACGGAAATACTAGCTGATTTGGAAATGGAATCTGCAATCATTACGGCGTCCATTTCTGCGGAGCAGAATACGCTTGGATCATTTACGGCATACGAAGTGGAGTTGTCGACGAACGATCTTTCTGTTCCGGAAGGCGGCACGGCAGTAGTTGAAGTCAAACTTTCTGCTGATCCTGGGAAAATTGTGGGGGTTACCCTTTCTCATTTTACAGGGGATCGCGATTTATCTGTTGTAGCTGGTGCCAACCTGACCTTCACTTCTAGTGATTGGAATACGGCACAGACGGTTACACTAGCTGCCGCTCAGGATGCGGACGCTGTTCATTCCGGTGCCACGTTCTGGGTGACAACGGATGATATAGATTCCGTACGTAAGATTTTTGTCTTTGAAGTTGATGACG
This sequence comes from Pontiella sp., assembly GCA_037132875.1. Lineage (GTDB taxonomy): Bacteria > Verrucomicrobiota > Kiritimatiellia > Kiritimatiellales > Pontiellaceae > Pontiella. The sequence continues at coordinate 9,317 of JBAHZU010000045.1, read as the reverse complement.
AGGCGGCTCCCGATGTGCTGGCCGAGTTGGTATGGCCTAAGGGAGAGGTGATGGCGATCTCTAACCAAGCGGGCAAGTTGGTCGCCGAGGGCGCTGTTACTCTAGATGGAACGAATAATCCGTCGGGCTCAGTTCTAGAATGGAAAAAGATTTCGGGCCCTGGGGATGTGATGTTCACCGATGCCGAAAACTATGAAACCGGCGTCTCTTTTTCATCGAATGGTATGTATTGGATTCGATTTATGGCCGATCATCCATCGGCCCGGTCTTTTGGTTCGGCCGATTTCAAGATTCAGGTTGGCGTGGATACAGAGGTGACGGTAGAGACATCATATCAGTATTCGCCGGTGCTGGTCTATGATGCCTCTAAGGATTTCGACGAAGATGCGGTTTGGGAAAATCTGCTTGATCCGGGCAATCGGGATTGGGCGCTCGATGCCGATATCACGCGTACAACGGTCGATCCCGCCCCGCAGCTTTCATTCATCAACGCGGCGTATGTGTTTCCCGGCGGATCGTTTCCAGATGGTGCGACATCGGAGGATTTCGATGCATATAGCACGGGTGATGCGAGTTTTGAGTTTTGGATTAAGCCGGACAGCCTTCCGCTCAATTCGCCTCAGGTGCTCTGGGAGTCTGGAGGGAATGTGGGGGTGTCTTTTGTGATTGATGGTAGCTTGCTTCGTTTTGCGGTGTATGAAAATAGCGGTGCAGTTGCCGAAGGAATACTTTTGCCCTCTGGGGCACAGGATGGATTTTTGCACTGTATCGGCGTAATTGATTTGGCCAACAATGAGATCCGACTTTATCTCGATGGTGTTCTCGTTGATGCCGCATCAATTTCCGGAGTTGCCGACTGGTGCGGAACGAGTCAGTCCGGTCTCGGTACGGTGGTTCATTCGGATGGAACAGAGACCTCTTTGATGAGCCATCTGGGAGGCAATGAATTACTTTCAGGAACGTATGGCACATTTGCTGGACAGATTGCTTGGGTTTCATTTTATGACAAAGTGCTTACAGATGTTGCAATTTTGGATCTTACATCAGGACCGGTTGCGACGAGTACGACAAACTCAATATCAACCTATGCAGGAAATATCGGTCCCTTGGTCTCGGCGGGGAGCGACCAAACTCTGAATTATGTCATTGGGATTGAGTTGGATGGAATAGCCCATGATGACGGACTGCCGAGTAATTCAGTTGTGATTACATCGTGGCGAATGGTTTCTGGTTCCGGCTCGGCATCCTTTGCTGATGAATCCCTGCCTGCTTCATTATTAAATTTTGATCGATCAGGAACCTATCCGCTTTGGTTGGAAGCGGATGATGGTGAGATCAAAGTGTATGATGAAGTAAGCATTACCGTGGATTCACTCACCTATGCGGAGTGGGTGACTCAAGTCGACCTATCCGATGATCGGGATGGGGCCGATGATAATCCGGATGGTGATCGTTTTAATAATTACTGGGAATGGGTGCTTGGACAGGATCCTGAGGTTTTTGATGCTCCGATATCAATGGGTGAAGTCGTGTCCTCGGGCGGAACCAATACCGTCAATTTCATCTTTACGTTTGATATTCCACGAAATCGGGCTCCCGATCTAGGGCTAAAAATAAGTAAAGACCTGATCAATTGGACGGTCGTCTCGAATCTGGTTCCGAAAATCGAGGTGCTAGATGGGGAATTCAGCCGCTGGACGTACGAACTCGAAGTCGACACTACGGGCCTTTCCCGACTGTTCGCGCGACCTGAGGGCATGCTCTAAGAGATTGATGTGAATGCAGTCCCTTTGTAATTGGGCAAGGGGATAATTAAAGGAAGGTAAAGATGAAATCAGGTAATAAAAGAGGTGCAATGGCACTGGTTGTCATCGTTGCGGGGTTGTTTGTGCATACCTCAAGTGCGGCGGTGATTGATATAGAGGGCCGGTTGGCGGATTCAACCGAGACAAGTGCGCTGGAATGGGGCGATAACTCGACTCGAGGTGATTCTGGAGGAACTGTTGCCATTGGTAGTAACAAGCCGGATTCGGTTTTCGATGATGACGGAATAGTAACGCTTACGGTTGCGGCGAATATTCAGGATTGGCGAACTGGATACAGCACCGGCTCGTATAATGCTGGGGCAGAGTGGAATATTCGAAGTTCAAGTACGGCAACCTCGGAAGCGGGTGCCATTTCGGCCGGCGCCTATTTTGAAATCAGTTTGGATTCAATCGGACATGCATCTGATCAGTTTTCCTGGGATGCCATCAGTGTCAGCCTTTGGCGTAATGGTAGCGGAGCTGATACACATTTTCAGTTGGCTATTGATGTTGATAATGACGGGTTCACGGTTGATGACCTGATTGGTATCGCCACGATGCCAGCTGCCGGAATCGGCGGCGCGAGCACGATCTCCTATAGCGGAGCCGAACTTGACGGAAATATGACCTCCGGCAGCATTCGTCTTTATACTTGGGGGAGCAGCAGTGTCAGTGGAAATATCCACCTGTATGACGTATCTGCAGAATATACGGTTATTCCCGAGCCGGCTACGCTCGGCTTGATTGCGGTCTTTGGCGGCGGCCTTCTTTTCATGCGCCGGCGCGTCATCGTGTAATCGTGTAATCGACTTGTTCAACTAAAATTGAAGCCCTGCCGATTTCGGCAGGGCTTTTATGCAGACCAATAGAAAGAACAATTGAGAGGAGAGGTGATGAGGAGCCAATTAATATTAATTAAAGAAATCGTTATTGCTTTGTTAGTTATTTTTTCTGTGCAAGTCAACGCAGTTGACCGGTCGGTATCCTCCGGTGGCGATATTCAAGAGGCCATTGATTTTGTGGCATCAAGTGGTGGGGGGACGGTGTCGCTTGCAGCAGGGACCTACATGCTTTTTTCTTCGATTCAGATGAAAAGTAACATTACGCTCGAAGGGGTCGGAATAGCCACACGCCTAGAACTTCCTGCCGATGCAACGTATGCGATGATTGTTGATGATGGGTCCGAACCTTGTGTTAATATGACGATCCGCAACATGTTGTTGGATGGTAATATTCCTGAAAGCAAGGTCAGTCATGATCCAGATTATGAGGATATTCAAAAATCTTGCTTAGGGATATATTTCGATGCTTATAACTCGGCTACGTATCATCTCAATATTGTTCTTGAAAATATTGAGATACACAACACCGTCGATGCATGTCATATGAAGGGAGTCGATGGCGGTTATTGGGATAATGTGTATTTTCACCATAACGGGATATTTTACTGGCCGGGACATAATAGTTATCTAAGACGGGTAAATAATTATGTTGTTCAGAATTCTAGATTTGAAGATTCATATAATGGCAGTGGAATTAATTGTTCCTATTCGGAGAATCTTGTGTTTACGAATTGCGTCGTATTGCGAAGCAATGGTCGAGGCATAAGGAATGCTGCATCTGATGGTTTTGAAGTTCATGATTGTATTATTAAAGATTGCGGTACTGAAGGAATTATTGCCAATTCCGAAGGTGGAATACTGACCACGAACATTGATTTTAGGCGTAATTACGTAACCGGAAATGGCGGTTATGGAATCGGTGGTGGAGCAAGTGGTGTTGCCTACGAGAACAACTCATTCAACAATAGTGGCAGTGATTATAGTCTTGGCAGTGCCGTTACACAGTCTGGAAATATAAGCGATTTGAGTATGGATCACTCGTTGGACAGTAACGAACCCTATGGAAGTTCATGGTCGGTCCCCGGACAGATTGAAGCGGAGGAGTATGATCTGGGTGGCGAGGGGATTGCATATCATGATTCGACATCGGGGAATTCAGGGGGGCAATTTCGAACCGATGATGTCGACATTATATCGTGTTCTGAAGGCGGCTATGCGGTGGTGGCGGTGGATGACGAATGGCTCAGTTATACGCTGAGTGTAGCTGTAGAGGGAGTATACCATTTTGATGTACGCTACGCTGCTGAAACCGACGGGGCCATTCGATTTTCGAGGACGGGTCTTGATATCACGGACGATGTAATGCTACCTGCCACCGGCGGTAGTAACACGTGGGAAACTGCCAGGGTTCTCGAGGACATTACGCTGGAACCTGGCGTTTACAGCTTTCGCGTCCATATTTCCGGTGATTATCAGCTAAACTTTTTTACGATCAGTAAAGATGCGGGAATGAATTTGCTCATCAAAGCGGAGGATTACCTCACCCAAAGCGGGACCTCCATATCAACCTGCTCGGATGATGGCGGCGGTCAAAATGTTTCCTTCATATCCAATAATAATTGGTGTCAGTATGACGAGGTTGTTCCTGGAGCCGGAGGTGTTTTTCGTGCTCGTATCGCCGCGCCGACAAATAAACCCAACAGTGCCATTGAAATTCGGTTAGGTGAACCCGACGGTATGCTGCTGGCAACGGTCGATGTTCCGCATACCGGCGGTTGGCAAACCTGGGAGACGGTTGAGGTGGATTTCCCGGCTGTGCCGGGGCGGTACCCGCTTTACTTAAAATTTGTGGAAACCGATACCACAACGGGAACATCGCTCTTTAACTTGAACTGGTTCGAAATGGCCTTTGATTCGGTTGAATATGAGGCCGAAGCGTTTGACGCACAAAGCGGAACCTCATTGGGTGCCTGTTCTGATGTCGGAGGAGGAACCAATGTGGCCTATATTTCGAATGGAGACTGGTGCCGGTACGACAACCTATTTATTGCTTCCCAGGCTGTTTTTCGGGCACGGATTGCCCGGCCTTCTGGGCGACCGAATGGACAGATTGAAATCCGGGCTAATGATCCCTCCGGCACGTTGCTGGGTATGGTAGATGTGCCAGAAACAGGAGGCTGGCAGACGTATGAAACCGTGGAGGTTACGTTGAATGTTATGCCCGATACGTATGCCATTTATCTTAAGTTTGTGGAGGATGGTACGTCCGGCGGAAGTACGTTGTTCAATCTGAATTGGTTTTCCATAACTCCTTCATCAAAGGTATCTCCGCCTGAAAACTTTACTGCAGAGGCGGTGGATGCAGACCAGATTGACTTATTGTGGAATAGCCAAACCAATGCCTCTTCATACAAAGTGAAACGCTCCAATATCAGTGATGGCCCATACTCGGAATGGGTGGAAGGGCTCACGGTTACCCATCACAGTGATCTCGGTGTTCTCGTCGGAATCAAGTATTACTATGTCGTCACCACGCTCTATGGCAGCGCAGAAAGTGGGAATTCTATCGTGGTGAGTGCTGTCCCTTCCATTCCGCTGGGGGAGGGCGATCTGATCTGCGATCTAGTGGGAATCCAGACGAATGCATTTGGTGAATTCTGTTTTTCTTTGTCTGTGGAGGCTTCCACGCTGGGGCACAGTTATCAGATGCTGGCATCTGATAGTTTGATGGAACCGGATTGGATGCCGGTAACGGATGTCGTTTCTGGGAATGGAGGGGTATTGCAGTTTGAAGTTGAGGTAGATGGGGCGGAGACCAACCAATTCTACAAACTGGAAGCTTGGCGGCAATAAGTGGAATGTTGGAATGAAGACCGAATAGTCCATACTGTATGATTGGGAAAATATCCGCAGCAGTTCACGAATCTGTTAAATTTAACCCAGAGGAGAAGACGTTCGAATTCCCATCCATCCGGAACGGTAGATGGAAAATTAAAAAATGGTTTTCTTATTCTCTGAAGTAGATCAGTAAAAAATGGAGCGACTCAAAAAACGGCTGGCCGAGGTCCACGCAGAGCTGTCTGGGGCCAAGTAAACGGGGGGGATGCAGAGGGGGCCAGGCTTGCTTAGATGATTTAGGGGAATCCGTGCTGTCTATAGAATAGGGGACATGACAAGAGTACTTCAGTGGGGTACTCTCGGCCCTTATTATTAATTTTTCTTGTGTGAACGATTAAGGACGGTCCGTTATCTATGAAAAAAACTCTGAATCCATTAAGTAGAATCCCAATTTTAACTTGTTTGCTCCTGATTGTGGTATGCCCTTTTGCCCGCTCCGTCGGTTCGAAGGATCGGCCCAATATCATCTTTTTGATGACCGACGACCAACGCTGGGACAACATGGGATGCTACGGCCGGCCTGAATTTAAAACGCCGAATATTGACCAGTTGGCCGAGCAGGGCGTTGTTTTTGATCGGGTCTTTACTACGGTGGCCATCTGTATGCCAAGTCGGGTGACAATGATGACCGGTCGGTATGTTTCCAGTCATCGGGTGGGGTTTGTGGCGCCGAATGATTATACCTTATCTCAGGCTGATTTTTCGAAAGGATACCCTGCACTGCTCAAGAAGGCGGGCTACCGCACGGGTTTTATCGGGAAGGTGGGATTCACCGTCAGTGAGGAGGCGCAACGTCCGTGGGCCGGTGTTCCGTATGATTATAAAGGGAATATGGGCGGTATCTTTGATTTTTTTGCCGGCAGTGAGACGGTTCCCACGAGGGGGCTGGAACTGTGGCCGGAAGATGATCAGGCGCTTGCGACCATCTACCGTAAGGGACGCAAAGGAATCAGTCGGACCTTGCAGACTGGAGAAGCGATGCTGCATTTTCTCGAGACTCAGCCTAAAGACCAGCCGTTTTGCCTGTCGGTCAGTTTTTATGCGGTGAAGCATGATAGCAATTCACATATGTATATGCCGCATTATGAGCAGTTCAAGGAGTACGAATTCTCCGTTCCCGATAATTGGGTGGAAGGGGATAACGATAAACTGCCGCAGGTGGTGAAGGATCATGCGCGAGGCGTACCGCTACATCGCCAACGGACATCGACCCCCGAACTCTATCAGCGACAGGTGCGCCGGTTTGCAACCCAAGGGTATACCGTAGATCAGCAGGTTGGGCTGATGGTAGAGAGGCTGAAGGAGATGGGGCAACTTGAAAATACGGTCATCATCTACACCAGCGATAACGGACGTTTTCAGGGATCACACGGTCTATTCGATAAATGTATACTCTACGAAGAATCTGTCCGGGTACCGCTTATTGTTTTTGATGGGCGAATGGATGCGTCTAAAAAAGGCCGTCGCGAAAGGGCCCTGATTTCTTCCGTCGATATGGCCCCAACGATCCTCTCGCTCGCGGGCCTGAAACGTCCCTCCATCATGCAGGGCCGCGATTTTAGCCGAGTTTTGTATCAGGTGCAGGACATGTCTGATTGGCGGGATACCGTCCTTTTGGAAAATCTGTTTATTGTTGATCTCTTTCGCTCAAAATCGAAGCCGAATGTGGGTGAGATCAATAAAAAGTTGATTGAACAAAATGAATCCTATCGTTCCCGCGGGGTGCGGACTGGTCGATGGAAATACTTTGTCTACTACGAACAAAATCCTCCGATTGAAGAACTTTATGATTTGGATAAAGACCCGCAAGAGCAGGCTAATTTGGTTAATAATCCAGAATATGCTCAGATGCTTAAAACGCTACGGAATCGCACGGAAGAACTGTATTTGGATGCGCTGAAGTAGTGGGCCGTCATTTCACAAGGAATCTTCGGTCGGGCAATATGGATTCAACCCCCGGCCATCAACGAGAAGCTCTCGAGGCGGCATGGGGTGTATTTTCTAGCATTCGATGACCATGCGAAATCGTAAAAGTGCAAAAAATCATCTCGTATGTACATTCACGATAGAGGGTTCTTTTCCATACCGTATGAGTAAAATAAATAGAAATAGGGTGGATGACTTGGTGTAGCACATCTTCCATTTAAGGATAGGGAGTTATGATGAAAATATGGATGATGCTTGTGTTAGGAGTTAGTATGGCCGTTGTGGATGTTTCTGCGGGGAAGGTGACGGGCATTACTTCGATAGCTCAGCTAGTCCATTATGCCGCCAAAAGTGGAAACACCGTAAAAATGAAACCCGGTGTCTATCAGATGGAGGACTATCTGACGCCAGAGGTGATCAGGAATACGGTTCCTTATCCTGTAATGGGAGCGGCCATGATTTCTTTCAGCGGCAATCACAACACATTTGATCTTACGGGAGTCACCATTGAGGTGAATACCGAACTACTGAACGATTTTCGAATAAAGGTCATGGAGTTTTATGTGTCCGGCAGCAACAACCGGATCAAAGGCTTGACGGTTATTGATGCAGGGAATGCTCCGACGGCCAAGGGTGGGCAATCATTCGTGGTCGGCGGTGAAAATAATATAATTAAGGAGGTTACGCTAAATATGAGTGGCTCTTCTCCCTATGGATATGGTGATCTGCTGGGGAAAGGGAGGGGGAGTCTGGTGCCCTTGAAAAAGCACAGCGGCATGCTGATCACCGGGCTGAATATTAAAATCCTCGATTGCTCCATTTATTCTAGGTCTTTTGGTCACTTATTTTATGTCCAAGGCGGTCGAAATGTTTATTTTGAAAATTGCTATGCGGAAGCGTCGACCCGTACGACGGATGAGATGTTGGCAGAAACCTCGGGGTTGGCCTTTGATGCGGATTTTTCTGCGGTATATAGAAACTATGATGGCGAAAAGGTCATTACCCCAGGCTATACTAAATCATTGAGCGAGTGCGGGTTTCGTAACTATGGTACCGGCGGTCGTGAAAAACACGCTACTGGGGCGATATCGTTCGTGAATTGTCGGGCAAAAAACTGTCGCATCGGCTTTGCACTGTCCAGAATCGAGGGTGATATTCGGATGAAGAACTGCGAAGCCACCGGCTGTGAGGCGGGATATAATCTTACCGGGGTAACCGTTGAAAATAGTCGGGGCGATGCCGTGAACGGGCCGTTGTTATACATCAATGCCGGCGATCCCTCGACGGTGGATCTGGCGTTGATGCCGGAAGCCCATATCACAACCGTTCATGCGCTCGCCTGTATTTCCGGTAAGAATCATGCCGTAACGCTGAGCAATTGGAGAAACATGACTCGTCGAAAGGAGCTTCCCATTCTAGTTGGATCGAGCCGTCCTTCGGGATGTAATCCATTTTCGCCACTGGGGGAGAGGCCGGCTTCCGAAATCACCCTGAATAATCATACCGGAATGCCGGTGGAAATTGGATCAACCGTCAGCTCAAGCACGATCAACAGCAACGGTTCGGTTACCGATGCCGGATCGGGCAATACGGTCTCGGCCGTCCGGAATCTGCCCGTTGGCCGTTGATTTTTTGATGAGGGTGCGATCTCGGTTTCCGGAACACAGATCACACCAAGTTTCCTGAAAAAGATAGATCAACTTCCCTGCGATAAGTTTGGCGGCTTCACTTTTCAGACGGTCCGATCGGGCAACATGGAGCCGTCGACCCAACGGCCTTCAACAAGAATCTCTCTCGGCGAGTCCGGAATTCCAAAGCTATTTTCGTTTATTTGAGAGATGATGGT
>JBAHZU010000035.1:0-22103 GCA_037132875.1 Pontiella sp. | reverse complement strand
TCTCTGTGGGGCGATGGCGAGCAATCCGCCACCAGTGCCTTTCGCCATAAAGATGCGATCTATGTGCTTCCTTCTGAGAATGAATGGGTGAAAGCCGCTTATTGGGACGGTACGGAGTTGAACGGATATTCCACCGGCGATACAATTGTGGACGGCGTGAACTACAACAACGCTGATGCGATCTGGAACGTGGGTTCCGGCGTGGAGGAACTCAATGGTACGTACGATATGATGGGAAACGTCTGGGAATGGAATGAAAGTGCTTCTGATGGATTGGATAACTCATCCGACGCGTATCGTGTTTTCCGAGGCGGGGACTACGAGTCGAATTTTACATCCCTAAAACGGGACTCTCGGTCGTCCTTGCCGGGTGAAAGTGAGTCCGACTCCATCGGGTTTCGCGTCGCCGTCGTTCCCGAGCCGGTCAGTCTGGTCCTCATCGGTCTATTTGGCGGGGGGATCTTGGTGATCCGCCGCATTTTCATGGTATAAATGCATTGCCCGTTACTCGTTGTTCCCGCCATCCGGCTTGCCGGATGGCTTTTTGTTGCACGCGCGGGAGTTGTTCTCCCGTATCGCCCTTTCTGGAGGAACCCATGCGGTGGTGAGTCGAAAAAATGAGCCCATCCCTATGATGGGGTTAAAGGGCAACGAAGGGTTCTTGTTTTCCGCTGATAAATATTGACGGACAAGGTCTGTTCCGATTTATATCCCGCGAAAATAATTCGCAAGGGGGAAGTAAAATGAACAGACTAATGGAAGCCCGATGGTGGGTGGCGGTTCTCGTGTTGGGCCATGCTGTGAGTGGTGATGCCGTTTTATTTGGGGCGGGAGAACATGCGTTCGATCTCACGTTTCGGGAGATTTCCGGCGAAACGTACCCGGCGGGTGGGACCGGACGGGTGGCCTATGACTATGGTATCGGTACCTATGAAATTACCGCGGATCAATGGGATAAATATTTAGTGAATACGGACCACGTTAATTCGGGTTCTATCCCGTCGACAACCGGTTCGGAAGCGGTAAATTTTACGAGTTGGGACGAGGCGGCGCAGTTTGTGAATTGGCTGAATACCAGTTCCGGTTATGCGCCGGCCTATAATTTCGATGCCGAGGGCACATTCTCTCTGTGGAGCGCGGATGAACAATCCGCCACCAGTGCCTACCGCCATAAGGATGCGATCTATGTGCTTCCCTCCGAGGATGAATGGACGAAGGCGGCCTACTGGAGCGGCACGACGCGGCAAATTTATGCCACACTGGACGGCGACGTCCCCTCGATGGTCGAAGCCAATTATGGCAATGAAGACGGGAGTATCTGGCAGGTGGGCTCCGGTGCGGAGGAGCTCAACGGCACGTATGATATGATGGGTAATGTCTGTGAATGGACTGAAAGTGCCGCGAATGGCGTAGATGCTATAGGGGAGTTCCGCGCGATCCGCGGGGGATCGTACGCCGATAACAGCTTCAGCATATCCATTCATGACGACAGCATGAGTGGCGCCACGTATTTCGAGTCCGGCACCATCGGATTTCGCGTCGCCGTCGTTCCCGAGCCGGCAAGTATTGCCCTCATCGGGTTGTTTGGCGGGGGCGTCTTATTAATCCGCCGCATTTTTATGATGTAAATGCATTGTCCGTCACTCGTTGTTCCCGCCATCCGGCTTGCCGGATGGCTTTTTGTTGCACGCGCTGGGGTTTTGGCCGAGCACCCATCCCGCCAAGGGAGCCCCTGCTGCGGGTGAACCAGCAAGCGGCTGATGAGGTTGGGGGAATTTGGCGACGTATCGTCGCGCCTTCCCGGTCTCGTTCTGGCTGGGGTGGAAGTAGGCGTGCACCTGCGCTCCATGATTTCCTCCCTCGGCATCGACTTCGGAGTGAGCCCTCCTTCCATAAAACAGTCCGCTCCTGGAACAAGGAGAGCTCCGTTCCTTCCTGCTTTAGCAGGGTTTTGATCGGTTATAAACCGCGCGCTTGAGGAGATTGTAAATAGGCTCCATCTTCCTTTTATTGTGGAATATCCACTGGGCGATGACCCCAGCATTGCCCGGCGAGAGTGGGGCTGATTCATGCTGTAAGTTCACTTGTTTGAATGGATTACAACCCTCTGCGGCAACCAAAATGTGGTACCCACCTTGGATCGATGGGCATGGCGCGAGCGTGCTCGTGTCGAATGATCCTGAATCGGAGATTCGTTTCTTTGCGTCGGCGTCAGTGCTGAGTCGGCATATACTGCGATCTGTGGGGCAGGGGATCGTATGAAGCCTCCGAATTTTCATGCAGTAAATCTGCGTCCCGTTTAGTTTTCTGCTCCATTCCTCCTGATTTTAAAGGACGACGATCCTCTTTTTTTGTGCGGGAACCCCCGTCCCCTCTTCGTGGGATAAATAAGTAATCAAGTTACCCCTTTTAGGGGGATTCCCCCGCAATTCTGCGGCCATTTTAAATTGACATATTTCAATTTAAAATAGGTTAAAACGAGTTGTTGAAATATTATTTAAATAAGACTTGTGCGCCTTTTCCGGTTTTGATTCACTGCCTCGCATCATGTTGATTAAGACCCCGTTTTTTGAACGATTATTTTTTATGCCAAAGCCGAGCGTAATGGGTTCTCCCTTCGCCTTTAGACTTTTTTACCTCCCCTTTTTTACGGCCTCTATCCGAGAGCGGGTCTATTGCTCGATCCTCGCGGAGGCTATACACCAGGAAAATAAAATGAGCAGAAAAAATTATACCCGTTGGTTGGGCGCGCTTCTTGCGCTGGGCCGTGTAATGAGTGGCGATGCCGCTTCGTTTGGAACGGGAGCGAATGCGTTTGAACTCACGTTTCAGCCGATTTCCAGCACCTCGAATCCGTCGGACGAGCACCCGTACGGACAGGTGGGCTATGACTATGGCATCGGCACGTATGAAATCACGGCGAGTCAATGGGCGAAATATGTGAATTTGAGCGGGGGGCCGAGTGGGAATGCACGGGCTGAGCCCACGACCACTGGTTCGGAAGCCGTGAATTATACGAGCTGGGATGAGGCGGCGCAGTTTGTGAATTGGCTCAATACCAGTTCCGGTTATGCACCGGCCTACAATTTCAGTGACGAGGGCGCATTCTCTGTGTGGAGCGCGGAGGAACAATCCGATACCAGTGCCTTCCGCCACAAAGATGCGATCTATGTGCTTCCCTCCGAGGATGAATGGGTGAAGGCGGCCTATTGGAGCGGCACAGAGCTGCAACAGCATGCTACACCAGAAGTCATCGAGATGACTGATATGATGGTGAATTCCTTGATCGATGGTGGGATTTGGGAGGTGGGATCCGGTTCAATGGAGCTCAATGGCACGTATGATATGATGGGCAATGTCTGGGAATTGACGGAAAGTGCCTATGTTGGACCGGATGAAAATTCCTGGCAGAATCGCAGTGCGCGCGGCGGCTCGTACGGATACGGGTATGATGAGAGTAGCCTGACCTTGGATTCCGGTCGTTGCAGTGAATATTCAGGGAATGAGAAAATTAACTTCGGGTTTCGCGTTGCGGCCGTTCCTGAACCGGGAAGTATCGCGCTTCTGGGTCTGTTTGGCGGGGGGATCGTATGGGTCCGCCGCGTTTTCATGATGTAAATCAGGGGTCCTATTTACTGCCCCTTCGTCTGGCTTGCGCGATTGCTTGCCGCCGACGGCGGAATCGGACTTTTGATCTCGCCCTCCCAATAATCCCCTTCTGCGGCTGAAATGGCAAATGGGCGAGGAGAGCGGGAGGGGGACTCCTGCCGCGGCGCTGCGGCAAATGGGGGCTCGGCCTTTTTAAGGAATAAATCTCGCCGGACTAGGCCGGTTTCGCTTTACTGCCGCGCATTATGTTTATTGATTCCCATGTACATTTTGATCGATTTGTAAAAGACGGCACGTTTGAGGCGTTGCTTGAAGGCGCCCACGAGGCGCAGGTTCATGAAATGGTGGCCATCGGCGGCTCTTCGGAGGCGAATGCCCTTTCGCTGAAGTTGGCTCAGGAACATCCGGGTCGGATTTTTGGGTGTGCGGGCTATGATCGCGATCTGGCCACCGAGTCGTACGATCTGGCTGAACTCCGCGAATATGTGGCTCATCCGTTGGTGAAAGCCGTTGGAGAAACCGGGCTGGACTACTATTACACGGCCGATACCGCCTCCGAGCAGCACGCACTGTTTAACGAAAACTTGGCGCTGGCGGTTGAATTTGAAAAGCCGGTCGTTGTGCACAGTCGCGATGCCGATGAAGACACCCTTTCCATTTTAAAGGATTATTCCAATGCGTGGAAAGGCGAGGAGGGGCGGTGTGGGGTGCTGCATTGTTTTACCCGCGATACGAAATTTGCTCGGCAGGTGCTCGATCTGGGGCTGATGATTAGTTTCAGCGGGATCGTCACGTTTGCCAATGCGGATCCGTTGCGCGAAGTGGTGCAATATGTGCCGAACGATCGGCTTTTAATTGAAACCGATTCGCCCTATCTGGCCCCCGTTCCCGAGCGTGGAAAACGCTGCGAGCCCGCCTATGTGGTTCATACGGCTAATCGGCTTGCCGAACTGAAGGGTTGTTCGCTAGAATCCATCGCGAAGATCACCGCAACGAATGCGCGCACCCTATTTGCACTCTAATCCACGTTTAAGGAGATACATGAAATTTTTAGTACGACTCCTCCTACTAACCTTCACATCCCTCGCGGGCGCCCAAACCAACGAAGTCATCACGATTAAGGTCACCGGCGACCGGGTCAGTCTGCGTGCTGCGCCCAGCCTCGATGGCGAACTGCTCGACCGCGCCATGCGTGGCGAAGAGATGGTCTATTTTGAACAGACCAATGGCTGGGTGGCGGTTCAGGCCCCCGAGAGCTTGAACTTCTGGGTGGCCGCAGAATTTGTTCGCGAGGGGCTGGTTCAACCGCAAAAGCTGAATGTGCGCTCGGGGCCGAGCCGGAACTATACGGTGGTGGCCGTGGTGGAGCGCGACGATGTGCTTGCCGTGCGGGGCGAGTTTAATGAATGGGTCAAGATTGCTCCGCCGCTTGGCAGTCGGGTGTGGATCAGTGCGGACTATGTGGAATTCATGGTTCCCCCTCCGGCGGAACCGGTGGAGAAGGTTGCCGAGCCTGAAGTGGTTGTGGCACCCACCCCGGTGGTGGCTCCGAAGCCTGTCGGGACTCCGGTGAGTCTGATGCACTTAGATAAAACCCGAACGCAGGGCGCGATCGATGAATACCCGGGAATTCTTCGGCGGGACAGCCCCGGACTCTATAAGCTGGTGCTCGTTAGCGGCCGCTTTGAGGAGCGAATTTGCATCGTGAAAGGCAATATTGGCCAGATGGAGACCTATCTCAACCAGCCCGTTCAGCTGAAAGGACCGATCTACTGGGTGAAGGGGATCGATGTTCCGGTCATGGTGCCCGATACGATTCAGCCAAATCCGATGGTTTCCGAATAGGACCCGGGCTCCATGGCTGAGCATCGTACGTTTCGTAGGGCGCAAGCGCGGATTCCGAGTCGGCAATCCTTGGGCGATGGAATGCGTGCGGCACTCGATGTGCTGTATCCCCGCAATTGCATGGGGTGCGGAATTTCTTCCCCGAAGGCCTTTCGGTATCTCTGCTGGGACTGCTGGTCCGATGCGCCCCATATCGAGGCCCCGTTCTGCGCGTGTTGCGGAGATCCGGTTGCTGGGTCCGTGGATCATGAATTTATTTGCTATTCCTGCTCGGCCCAAAAACCAGCATTCGATGGCGCGCGATCAGCCGCTCGGTACGACGGCGTGGTGGGCGAGGGATTGCGGCGGCTTAAATATGAAAAGGCATGGTGGTTGGTTCCGGACCTTGCGGAACTGCTGCTCAAGGGGATGCGCGCGGAATATTCCGACCTTACATTCGATTGGATTGTGCCGGTTCCCTTGCACCCTATCCGCCAGCGAAAGCGCGGGTTTAACCAGTCGGGCCTGTTGGCCCGGGAGCTGGGACGGCGAATCGGGCGGGCATCGGGGCGGAGCCTGCTGCGGCGAATAAAGCCGACGAGCACGCAAACAAATTTGACAGCACCCCAGCGGCTTAGTAACGTCCAGAACGCTTTTGAATCGAGGTGTCATGAGCGACTGGCCGGACAAAGCATTCTGCTGGTGGATGATGTAATGACCACGGGAGCAACCGTGAATGCCTGCGCAAAAGCCCTGAAAAAGGGGGGGGCACAGTCGGTGCATGTTTTGACTGTGGCGCGCGGATAACGAGAGGATTTTTAAAATGGGTTTATTTGGCGGAAATAAGAAAAACTATTCGACCATCACCGTAAAAAAACGCGATGTGCCGGATGGACTCTGGATGAAATGTCCGTCCTGTGCTGAAATTGTTTATAAAGAAGAGGTCACAGCAAACCTCGAAGTCTGCACCAAGTGCGATCATCATTTCACGTTGCCGCGCCAAGCCCGCCTTGATCTGCTTTCCGATGAAGGTTCATTTGTGGAATGGGCCGGGAATATTACATCGGTCGATACGCTTGGGTTCACCGGAAAATTGTCCTACATCGATAAACTCGAAGCCAACCAGAAAAAATCGGGTTGGAACGATGCGGTCACCGTGGGTAGCTGCACATTGAACGGGCGCGAGATAGGTCTGGGCGTCATGGACTTTTCATTTTTGGGCGCTTCGATGGGCAGTGTGGTGGGGGAACGCATCACCTATCTCATTGAACGCTCCACCAAAGAAGGTCGTCCGGTCCTGCTTTCCTGCGCCTCCGGGGGCGCTCGAATGTATGAAGGGTTGCTCTCTCTCATGCAGATGGCGAAAACATCCGCCGCGTTGTCGCGCCATGCGGCGGCCCACCTTCCTTTTATTCCCATTTTAACGCATCCAACCATGGCCGGTGTGATGGCCTCGTTTGCCACCTTGGGCGATTTGATTGTGGCTGAGCCAGAAGCGCTCATTGGTTTTGCCGGTCCGCGGGTGATCAAGGAAACCATCCAGCAAGATCTGCCCGAAGGATTCCAACGTTCGGAATTCCTGCAGGAGCACGGTCTGATTGATAAGGTGATTCCGCGAAGCGAGTTGCGCGACCAGATGAGCCTTATTTTTGAATACCTCTGCGATAAATAATCCGGTTGACTATGAACGCGGTTGGAAAGCTGTTTGCACGAACCACGGCCGGCATTAAACCCGGCCTTGAGGTGACAGAAGCCCTGCTCCATGCGCTGGGAAATCCGCACCACCAGTTTGCGGTGATCCATGTGGCGGGAACCAATGGCAAGGGCTCGGTGTGTGCCATGCTAGAATCGGTGTTGCGCGCCTCTGGATTCAAAACCGGGCTCTACACCTCGCCGCACCTCATTCGTTTTTCCGAACGCTTTCGCGTGAAGGGCGCAGCAATTTCTGAAAAGAAGCTGGATAAATATATCCAAACCTTGGAAAAAACGGCCGACGCCGTTGAAGAATCAACGGGATTGCGCGGCGCAACCTTTTTTGAAATTTCCACCGCCCTCGCTTTTCAATACTTTGCCGACGAGGGGGTCGATCTGGCCATCATCGAAACGGGCATGGGCGGTCGCTGGGATTCCACCAATGTCGTCCTCCCCCTGCTGTCGGTCATCACCCACATCGACATCGACCATACCCATTTTCTGGGCGACACGATCGAGGCGATTGCCTCCGAAAAGGCCGGCATCATCAAGCCCGGTCGCCCCGTGGTTTCCGCCCCGCAGCAGGATGGGGTGATGGTTGAGCTGCAAAAGGCGGGCGTTCCAATCATTGGAAGTTCCGAGGCCGTTGCCGTGAATAAGGTGGGCGAGCCGCAAAAACTACGCATTGAAACCCATTCGCAAAACCTTCCGCCGATCAACCTTCCTCTTATGGGGGCCTGTCAGCGCGAAAACTGCGGGGTGGCCGTGGCGGCGCTGGAAATGCTGGCCGATCTGCTGGAGGTGGAGCTGAATTTTAAAAAGGGGCTGGAATCGGTGGTGTGGGATGCACGTTTCCAAACCTTGGAAACCGATCCGCTGATTATTCTCGATGGAGCTCATAATCCATCGGCCGGCCGAGCGCTGGCCAAAACGCTGAAAGAGCTCTATCCGAGAAAACAGATCGGCTTTATTTTCGGGTTTCTCGACGACAAAGAATCGGTTGAGTTTCTCCGCGCCCTCAAACCACTTGTTTTCAAGGCCTGGACCCTTGGCATTGATGCCCCGCGCGGCACCACGGCCGAGGAGGCCGCCTTGCAATGTCGGGTGGCCGGCATGGATGCCGAGCCCGCCGATGTTTTCAGCACCTGGAATGCGGCAAGAGAATGGGCCGACGATCCCGACCGGCTTCTCGTCATTACCGGCTCGCTCTACCTGAAGCAGATGCTTCAGGCGGTCACGAGTTTATAGCCTTTGCCATCAATGGGAATTAGATGCTGAAGATGGAGGCCTTGGGGCGTTTGGTTGGAGCCGATACTTTCGAGGCCCTCTGATAGAGGGCGAGGTTCAGCCGGAGTAAGTTGCGCTCTTGCCTAGTCCATACCCGTTTTGAGGGCTCTTTTTTTATGCGAATCGCTATGTTTTTCACGAGGAGTTCCTCTGGGGTCTCTTAAATAAGGATTGAGCAGTTTGCATATCGAGAGGTGGTTGTAAAGGCTTTTGGTGCGTTTTTATGAGGGAGGGGTGCAAAAAAAAAGAACCGCCGGTAAAGGGCGGTTCTTGAAGCACTTAAAAAAATGGATCGGTCTAGTGACCTTCGTCCACAATGTTTCCGGCTTCAACTTGCTCGATGATATTGGCATAGTCATCGTTCAGCGGGCATCCGCATTTGTGGCCGTCTTCAACGGTCGCGTGCAGGCGAGCTTGTTCGATATGCCACGTGGCAACTTTCAGATGTTGGTCAACGTTCATGGTATTCTCCTGGTTTTGGTTAGTTAGAGTTTAATTGGTACCAATGCGGTCTAATATACAGGCCCCGATTGGAGGGGCAATCCCGAAATACAAATTTTTCGTGCTAATTTGCCATGATTTAGGAGGGTGGAAATCACCGAGTAAGAATTGGGCAATACGTTTTGATTTGACTTGTCCCCCTGCGAGCCTCTACACACTCCGAGCTATGTTATATGACGTACCAGTAAATCTAGGCGATCGCTCGTATGAAATTCATATCGGGGCGGGAATTTTGAACCAAATTGGAGCGAGATGCTCCGAGGCTGGGCTCAAAGGCAATGGGTTAATCATTACCGACGAAAATGTGGGCCGCCTCTATGCAGAGACGGTTTTCCAATCGTTGGAAAAAGCGGGCTATTCGATCCGCACCGTCACGATGAAGCCCGGGGAACCCACCAAATGCGGTGAGCATGTTTTTGCGCTGCACAGCGAATGCGTGAAGGCCGGGCTCGATCGCAGCTCGTTTATTGTGGCGCTGGGCGGGGGGGTGATGGGCGACCTCGCGGGCTTTGTGGCCGCAACCTATTTAAGAGGCATCGATTTTGTGCAGGTGCCGACCTCGTTGCTAGCGATGGTCGACAGTTCGGTGGGTGGCAAGACGGGCGTAAATATTCCGGAAGGCAAAAATTTGGTGGGCGCATTCTATCAACCGAAGTTGGTGCTGGCCGATCTGGATACCCTCAAAACCCTGCCGCCGCGTGAATATGCCGCGGGTTTGGCCGAGGTGATTAAATATGGAATCATCTACGACGCGGCCTTTTTCCAGACCTTGGAAGAGAGGAGTCACGACCTTGCCGATGTGAATAATACCGAACTGCTGGCCAACATGGTTGGGCGCAGTTGCGAAGTAAAAGCCGAAGTGGTTGCGCAGGACGAACGCGAAGGGGGACTGCGCGCCATTCTTAATTTTGGGCATACGGTGGGCCACGCCATCGAGAATGTGGCGGGCTATGGCAAATATGTGCACGGCGAAGCGGTGGCCATTGGTTCGGTCTATGCCGCCCGTGCTTCCGCCGCATGTGGTGGACTTTCGTCCACCGACGTGGAGCGTATTGAAAAGATTTTCCAGACCTTGGACCTGCCGATCACTGCGCCTGGGCTGGAATGGTCGGCCCTGCGGGATGCGCTGTCGGTCGACAAAAAGACGGTCGGCGGTCGGCCTAAATTTGTGCTCATTTCTGAGATAGGTACCTCATCGATTGGCCATGATCTTACGGAAGAACTCATGGAAAAATTGTGGAACGAGCTCGGCTGATGCAAGAGCGCCTCGCCTATATTACGCTGAATATGATCGAAGGGCTTGGGCCCATCAGCGTCCGACGTCTGATCGATACGCTGGGGTCGCCCCGTGCCATTTTGGAGGCGGAACGCGAGGATTTAATGAAAGCCCGGGGGGTCGGCGAAAAGCTGGCTCTTAAGATTATTACGCAGCGCGACTCCATTGAGGTGGGTGCTGAACTGGATAAGGCGGAAGCGGAAGGGGCTCGCATCATCACGCGCGTGGATGAGGAATATCCCGATCCGCTGAAAACAATCCATAACCCGCCGCTGGCTCTATATATTAAAGGGCAGTTTCTTCCCGAGGATGAAAAAGCGCTGGGGATGGTCGGCTCTCGCTCCACCTCGCACTATGGCTTACGCGCGGCCGATCGCTTGGCTTTTCAGCTGGGCCAGACCGGTTTCACGGTGGTGAGTGGCCTGGCACGCGGCACCGATACCGCGGCCCATCAGGGCGCGCTGAAAAGTGAAGGCCGTACCATTGCCGTGCTGGGGGGCGCGATCGACCGCCTGTATCCGCCGGAGAATGCGGCGCTGGCCGAACAGATTGCCCAACAGGGCGCGGTGATCAGCGAATATCCCATGGGGCGCCAAGCGGACCGCATGACCTTTCCCTATCGGAACCGTATTATCAGCGGTCTGAGCATGGGCGTGTTATTGATTGAATCCGATCTGAAGGGCGGTTCCATGCATACCATCGAGGCGGCCATGGATCAGGGCCGCACGGTGTTTGCATTGCCGGGCCGGATTGATCTGCCGGGTGCGAAAGGCCCGCATATGCTGATCAAAAATGGCGCGAAGCTGGTTCAGTCGTTGGACGATATTTTGGAAGAGTATGAATTTCTGATTCCGGCCGCGGAGCTCCAGGGGCCGGAATCCGCTTCGTCGGCCCGACCAGAGGTGCCGCTGACCGATCAGGAAGCAAAGATTGTTAAAGCCCTTTGGAATGAGCCACTGGATGTGGATTCCCTGGCCCGGGCGCTCCAGATGAAAAGCCATGAACTGAGTGGGTTTCTTTTAGGATTGGAAATGAAACGGGTGATTCGAACGCTTCCCGGTCGGATGGTCGAGCTGGCCGATGACCTTCGGTGAAAACCATCCCGTCGCAGCAATGAATTTTCGGGAAGAAGCCCCAGGGCCTTCCCGCCTACGTGGGAAAGAGGAATAGGGGTCTTTTGATTTTGAAGTAACTTTAATTAAGAACGGTGCCGCGCGATTCGGAGTCTGAACTTCGAGTCCGGTGCCTTGAGTATTTAACAACCATAGGACGTGCTATGAGTAAAAATTTAGTCATTGTGGAATCGCCGGCGAAGGCGAAGAAGATCAATAAGTTTTTGGGCAAGGATTATATCGTGATGGCTTCGGTCGGTCATGTGCGTGATCTGCCCGCCAAGAAGCTGGGGGTGGATATTGAAAAGGATTTTGAACCGGATTATGTCAGCACCACCCGGGGCAAAAAAGTACTGAAGGAATTGAAGGCGGAAGCAAAGAAATGCGAGAAAGTGTTTCTGGCTCCCGACCCGGACCGCGAAGGAGAAGCCATTGCTTGGCATCTATTTGAAGCGCTGAAGAAAAACGTTGGCGAAGAAAATTTCTATCGGGTCACCTATAACGAAATCACCAAGCCGGCCATTCTTGCGGCCTTTGAGCAACCCGAACAGATTGATATGGACCGGGTGAATGCCCAGCAGGCCCGCCGTATTCTCGACCGGTTGGTGGGATTCCAAGGCAGCCCCGTGGTGCGCAAGCAGATCCGCGGTGCGCAGAGCGTGGGCCGCGTGCAAACGGTGGCATTGCGTCTGGTGGTTGAGCGGGAAAATGAGATTACCAAATTTCAGCCGGAAACCTATTTCACCGTCGGCGCGCAAGTGCGCAAGCAGGAAGCTCCGTTGGATCCTTTCACGGTTAAGCTGGCCCGAATTAATGGAAAGCCCATCGGGATTAAAGATCGCAAATTGTTGCCCGGTGCGGTGAAAACGATGGAGCAGCTCGAAGGCATTCAGAACGAGCTGAATAATAGCCCGCTGACCGTCAGCGATATCATCACGAAAGAAGTCACCCGTCGGGCCCGCCCGCCGTTCATTACCTCCACCTTGCAACAGTCGGCCTCCGGATCGCTGGGGTTTGCGCCGGCCCGCACCATGGGCATTGCGCAGAAGCTATACGAAAGCGGACTCATCACCTACATGCGTACCGACTCGTTCAACATTGCCCAATCGGCGCAGGAAGAATGTCGCACCTTTATCAGCAATAGCTATGGGGCGGCCTACCTCCCCGCGAAGCCAAACTTCTATAAAAGTAAAGGCGCAGCGCAGGAAGCCCATGAAGCCGTTCGCCCGACCGACGTGTCGGTGGAACCCGGTCGAGAGGGCATGAAGCTCGAAGCCGCAGAGCAGAAGCTCTATCGCCTGATCTGGGAGCGTTTTGTGGCCAGCCAGATGGGGCCTGCAAAAATTTCCCGTCGTACCGTTGAGGTGGAAGCCGGCTCTGAAAACACCTATCTTTTCCGGGCCACGGCCTCTGAGATTATCTTCCCCGGGTATATGAAAGCATCTGGAATTGAAGCCGCGGCTGATCAACCGAAAGAGGGCGATGATTCTGAAACAGAAACCATTCCGCAGCTAACCAAAGATGAAAAGCTGGATGTGGTCGATTGGAAGTCCGAACAAAAAGAAACCAAGCCGGTGGCTCGCTATACGGAAGCCTCGTTGATTCGGGCCTTAGAAGAAAATGGTGTGGGCCGTCCTTCCACCTATGCCGCCATCATGTCCAAACTCGATGAGCGCGAATATGTGGTGAAGGAAAAACGCGCGCTGGTTCCAACCGAGCTGGGCAACGAACTCATCACCTTGATTTTGCGGACGGAAGAAAAGTTGAAGAGCGAGAACAAGGTCGACCTGTTTGAAGCGCGCTTCACCGCCAATATGGAAAGCAAGCTCGACGATGTGGAAGCGGGAAAAATCGAGTGGACCGAAATGATGAAGGAGTTCTATCCTTCCTTGCTCGAGTGGATCGAGCATGCCAAAGAAACCGCCGATCCCGCCTTTGTGGGCCAGTGTTTCCAAGCCTTGGAACAGGTTGCTGAATGGGCCCCGGCCGTGAAGTCCGGCCGCCGGACCTATGATGACAGCAAAACATTTGAAGACCTGAAAGAAAAGGTGGGGGAAGGGGAGTTGCTCTCCAAACGCCAAGGCGAGATGCTGCATAAAATGTGCTGTCGCTATATCAAACAGGTGACCGCGGAACTGGTGACCACCTTGGAATTGGTTGAACCGGAAGCGGTGCGGCACGACACGCCGCGTAAGATTGAGATTCTTACCGGCGTAAAATTCGAAGAACCCCAAAAAGTGGGCAAGCGCACCTACGACGACAAAAAGTTTGTCAGCTCGCTGGGGGATCAAGTGACGATGAACAAGCGCCTTTCGGATCGCCAAGTGGCCTATTTGGATACCTTATTGACTAAATATTCCGATCAGCTCGAAAACTTTGAAGCGCTCAAAAAAGAGTTCAAATTGGACGAAAAACCGGACGTAGAGGCCGACCCCTCCACCGCTCCGGTGATTGCCCTGATGGACCAAATCACGGAATGGGCCGAGCCCACCATGCGCGGCAAGCGCGAGTTTAACGACAAAACGTTCTTCGACTCGATCTCCAGTCAGTTCAAGAGCCGCGGCGCACTTTCGGATCGTCAGCTGGCTGCCTTGAAGAAAATGGCGGCGCGATATTCCGAACAGATGCCGGGCTATGCCGCCGCCATGGACCAATATGGTCTGCCCGCTCCGCGCAAGCCCAAGCCGAAAAAAGAAGAAGCGAAAGCTGACGCTGCCGAATAACGAACCGTGAATAGCGAACAAGGAATCATGATGGAACCTCCTTCGAGAGTCGGGGTTCCTTGTTCCAGATCCTCCTTCCCATGAATGATCCCTGCGTGAAGCATTTTATCCACTATTTGGTTGCCGAGCGAAATGCCTCCGAGCATACCATCAGCAGCTACCTGATTGATATTCGGCAGTATTGCGAAATCGTGTGGGGCGAGACGGCGCAGGCGCCTTATCCGTGGAAAAATGCCGACCGTTTTGATGCGCGAAAGTTTTTGGTTTTTTTCCAGAAGTTGGAACGGTCGCCGACCACCACGGGGCGCAAGCTCTCGGCACTCCGCTCGTTTTATAAATTTATGCTGCGCGAGGAATACGTGGAGCAGAATCCATTCAGCGGATTACATCTGCCCAAAAAGGGAACCTATCTGCCGCAGATTCTTTCGACCACCGAGGTGGTTTGCCTGCTGGATGCCCCCGCCAACTACAACGAGCAGCAAACGCCCTCGAAGAATCCAACGGTCAAGCTTTGGCGGGAGTATAGGGTGGCTCGCGATGCAGCCATCCTGGAACTGCTCTATTCCACCGGCATGCGGATTAATGAGCTGGTGACCCTCCCCGAAGAACGCATCGATTTGTTGTCCGGTGTGGCACGGGTGCGGGGCAAGGGCAAGAAAGAGCGGTTATGCCCGCTCGGTGCGCCGGCGATTCGCACCGTGATTAAAAATCTGGAGCTGCGGGAAAATGTTTGGCTGTTGATGGGGATGCGGGAGGTGCGTAGCCCGGTCTTCTTGAATAAAAATGGCGGACCCATCACCGCGCGTTCCATTGAGCGCATGATGAAAAAATATGTGCTGTTCTGTCATCTGAATGCCGAGCTGACGCCGCATAGCCTGCGCCATAGTTTTGCCACGCACCTGCTCGATGCCGGGGCCGATTTGCGGGGGGTGCAGGAGTTGTTGGGGCATGCTTCGCTCTCGAGCACCCAGATCTATACCCACGTCTCGGTGGAGCGGTTGAAGGAGGTCTATCAGCGGGCGCATCCTCGGGCCTAGTCGCGGGGGAGGTGGGGATCCATATTCCCGGTTTAACTTTCCTCGCTTTCCCGCTTGCCATTTAAATGCGGAATCGTACACTACGCTCTTCTTGGTCAGAACGGGGCGTGGCTCAGCCTGGTAGAGCGCTACGTTCGGGACGCAGAAGTCGCTGGTTCGAATCCAGTCGCCCCGACCATGAAATCGTAGGTTTTAAACCTGCACGGAGACCCATGCGAGGTCCCCAACGGCGAGTTAGCTCAGTTGGTAGAGCAGCGGATTGAAAATCCGCGTGTCCCCAGTTCAATTCTGGGACTCGCCACCACTTTTCAACCGCGGTCCCTTTCGGGACCGCGGTTTTTTTAATGGAATCGATTCCATCGTCCGAGAGGCAAGATCGGTTTCTGGGCACCCCCCATTCGCTTCGTCCCGTTAAAATGCCGGGCTCCCATCGGCCGAAGTCGTTGCGGCGTAAATCAGAGAGAAGCACTGCGATTGTTGCTTCCCTCTCTAGTTCCTTCATTTCGACTGCTTTTTATACGGATCTATATTTCGGGCCGAGCCTGCGTTCTCTTTCCAATCTGGTTGTTCGGATTTAATCTAAAAATGGTGTTGACCTAAAACTTAGTCGCATTTAACTTTCGCGCCTCATCGATCCAATTGGGGCTGAAAAAGGGTTCCATTGAGTCGGCCAGTAAGGGCAAGTTGGGCTTGTGTGCTGTTCATAAGATTCATGCGAGAAGGGTGTGAATGAACGGGAGTTGCAACCGGGCAGACCAAGCCTGACCTAATATTTTACGGACGAAAGGTGGTATACGGATCATGGCTATTTTAAGCGGCATTCCATTCGAACTCAGCTCGCCTGTTGCGGGAGCTGCAGCCTGCGCGGTCGATCTTCCGCCGGCGATTGCTTTTCGGAGCTCCCCGCCGCTATGCGTCAAAAAACACCGGGTGGCCCCGAGCAGATCGGCCCGTCCAACGTTAACCCCATTCCCGGCCGCGTATGCGTTCGATGCGGCCTGTAGATAGAACCTGTAAGACCTTTAGAGAGACACGCTGAATGAATAAAAACACATCCCTCCAATGCCCGTTGCCGTTCGTTAAATCCGCGCGAGTCGTATTACTTTCGCTCGTGATGGTTTCGGCCAGTTCCGCCACGGTGAGCGTCACCGGTATTCCGCCAGGGCTTTCCGAGGAATTTTTCACCGGGGGTCGAATGGGCACCGTGTTCAACACGACGTCCCGGTGTATGGAAATGCCCTCTCCCGCCGTTTTAGCCGATGAAGAGCTGTCTGAAATGTTTGTGGAGGGAGAAGCCATCTTTGATGCCGACTTTGTAACCGACCGCAATGCGCCCTTCGGCGGTTTGGGGCCCATTTATGTGAATAGCTCCTGCCGCAACTGCCATCCGAACTATGGCCGCGCCCGGCGGGTGGATCGATATACGCAGCAGTTTGGTAACGGATATACCGCATTTGTGCATACCCCCGATGGAAAACTGGTGGATGGCTATGTGTTCATGCTCCAGACCAAAGCCACCCCCCCTTACGCACCAATGGCGAAAGGCGTGGATATTGAATGGCATGAGTATGTGGATGAGTATGGCAATACCTATCCCGACGGAACCCCCTATAATCAGGGCACGTCCATCGAGGGATCGCTCACGTATCCCACCGCCGATATTGTTGAACCGTTGCTGCCGCTTCCGAGCAACTATGTCGTGAGCATTGAAGGCACCATTGGGCTCTATGGCACCGGCCTGCTCGATGCCATTCCCGATGAGGATATCATCGCGGAATACGAGCGCCAAAAAGCGATGCCCGGCATGGTTAAAGGGCAACCCGGAAAATGGATCGTCGAGGAATTCGACGGCAAAAAACACCTCGGAAAATTCACGTGGCACAATACCCGCGCCACCCTGCGAAACGGCCCGTGTATCAATGGATCTTGGAATGTAACCAACGTCACGCGAAAAGATCGCCCCCACCTGTTTACAACCCAGCAGTGGATCGATAAACAAGGGGAACTCGGGCACGATGTTGAATCGTTGAGCAAGGTCCAACCCGAAGAACTCTCCGAAAAATCCATGGACGACCTGCTGATTTGGTCCAGCGGTCTGGCCGTACCTGCCGCGCGTAATCTAAACGATCCTGTGGTGCAGCGGGGTCGAGAAATGTTCTATGCTGCGAGTTGCACAGACTGCCACACACCCTCGTGGGTCACCGAGGAATACGACGTGATTCCGGGGTATAAAGACCAGAAAATTTGGCCCTACACCGATTTGTTGTTGCATGATATGGGCAAAGCCAACTGCACCGCATGTCATAAAGACGAGCCCGTCCTCGGCCAGACCTACACGGTGCCAAGTCTGGCTCAAGTCGGTCCCATCACGAAGGCCGTGCTAGAAGTTCGCCGGCAGCGGAATCATGGAATCAAAGCCATTAATCACGGCTTCCGCGATACCTTCCGGACCCCCGCAATCTGGGCCCGTGGCCTCATGATTAATACCGCCGATCACACGGATATGTGGCATGATCTTCGTGCTCGGAACTTTGAAGAAGCCATTCTTTGGCACTATGGCGAAGGCATGGAAGCGCGCGAAGCCTTTCGCAATATGTCCAAAGAAGACCGTGCGGCCTTGGTGAAGTTTTTGGAATCGATCTAGCGGCCAGCAGGAACGATGCGGCCTGAATTTTTAGTGAATCAATTACGATAGAGTGGTGAAAAAATGAGTACAACACATCCCGCCGACCCCCGTCGGCCTCAAGAAGCTGACCTTCAAGATGCCGCCCCAAAAACGGCTTCGAACGGAACCAAGGCCGTGCAACACACGCGGATTACGCTCGGTGGAGTGCAACGCCTCACCTTGGCCGCAAGACCCCACTCCGACGGAACGCTGGTCGAGCAGATCCAGCAAACCCTCGCCGGCATGAACCAAGCGATTGCAGAACAACCGCTGGCCATGACGGTAACCTCGCAGACTCTCTTTGTGCGCTGCGTTGCTGATATCGCAGCCGTACAGCACGAATTAGACGCATGCTATGGCGACCGGATGCCCGCAACCACCTTCGTGGTGCAGGCTCCCCTTAGCGGGAAAGCATTAGCCATCGAGGCTTGGGCCATTGGTGGCGACGCCGTGAAAATCGACTTTCCAAGGGCTGGAACGGTCACGGTGGAGTATGATGGACTTCGCTGGATTTACATCGGCGGTATTACCGCTCCGGCCGATTCGACCAGTGCATACGACGAAACCCAATCCATCTTCAAGGATATGGTCCACGCTCTCGAGCTCGAAGGGGCTGGCTTTAATGATGTCACCCGCATCTGGCTCTATCAGGCCGGCATCACCGAGCTTGAAATGGAGCGGGTCGAAGGATTGGAACGCTACCGCGAACTGAATCGTTCCCGCGCCGATTTCTTTGACCGTCTCGAAGATGCCGCGGGCATGCCCGTTTGTTCCCGCGGGCGCACGCTCTTCCCGCCGAGCACCGGCATTGGGATGACCGAAGGCAATTTAACCGCCAGCTGTACTGCCCTGCAAACCTCGCGAAAAGAAGTGCGCCTCATCCCCCTCGAAAATCCAAACCAGACCGCTGCGTTTGACTATGCGCGCCGATTTTCAGCCAAGAGCCCTAAGTTTTCCCGGGCCATGGCCATGGTGTCGGCCGATTATACCACCACGTGGGTTTCGGGCACGGCCAGTATTCTCGATTCAGAGAGCGTGCATTTGGATGATATCGAAAAACAGACCGAACAGACCATCGATAATATTGAAGCCCTCATTGGGCCAGAAAATTTAAGCCGTCATGGGGCCGAAGGAGCCGGCGCACAGCTGAGCGACCTCGTTCGCGTTCGAATCTATGTGAAACATAAAGAAGACTACGCAAAATGCCGCGCGGTCTGTGAGCGCCGGTTGGGTTCCATCCCAGCCATCTATGTTTTTGCAGATGTCTGCCGATCCGAACTGCTGGTGGAAATTGAAGGCATTTCACTTTCGAATATAACGTCCGAACGGTAGGAACCGGAATAATGAAAAGGTGCAACATGAACGTCGAAAACTGGATCCGCGGGGGAGTACTTTGCGCAATGGTTGCCTTGGTGGGATGCGATTCCGGCCCGGTCATCTCCACGGTGCAACCGACCGAATCGGAGGTGCTGGCCGCGTGGGTGAACCAAAGCGCGATGCCGAGTTTAAATCGGGTGGTAGCCACCGCCGAACAAATGAACGGGGCCATCGAACGCCTCTGTGAAAGCCCCACGTCCGAAACGTTGCAACAGGCCCAATCTGCATGGGTGGAGGCCTATCTGGCGTGGCGTCATGCCGAACCCTTTCTCGTGGGTCCCGCCGCCGCCATGGATCGACAGATTGGGAATGGCCCCGTGAACCGCATTGTGCTGGATGCCGCCGTAGATTCGGAAGAACTGGCCTATATGTTGAAAGATTCCGATGTGCGGGGCTATGCCGCCTTGGAGCATCTGTTGTTTGCTCCTCAGCAGGTCGCCGCGGTCACCACCCCCGGACGTTCCGCGCACCTCGTGGACCTGAGTGCAGAAATTTACACCCTTTCGGTCCGCGCCAAAGAACAGGTGGAAGGGGACTTTTATCGCGACGTGATAGCCGCCGGAAATGGCGACCCCTATTTGGTGCCCGCCGAAGCCCTGAGTTTGGTCTTCGGGGAAGTGTTGAATGTCACCGAGCGCATCATGCGCAATCGAATCGGCGAGCCGAGTGGCTATTTCCGCGGCCCCACCCAACCCCTGAGCGTCGAGGCTTGGGAAAGCGGCGCCGCGCAGGAAGGACTTCGAACTGCGGTGGCCGGACTTCGTTTGGCCCTATGGGGGGCGGGGGAGGCCAGCATCATCACGTTGGTGGCCACCAAAGATGGGCTGGTGGAAGCCTCCAATCCGCAACTCGCCGCCGATCTCGTGAAGCAATTGAATCGGATCCAAAAAACCATCGAAGGTCTGGGCGGCGCATCCCTGCGCCTCGAGGTCGAACTGGCGGAGCACCCCAACACCTTCCAGCGCCTTTATAAACAGTTTCAAACATTGCAAAATCAGTTGATCGAGGCCTCCTTGGTGCTCGAATTGGATGTTCATCAGGGTCTCCTGCTTATTGCGCCGGATGCCAAGGCCCCCCTTCCCAAATAGGTTTCTAAATGAGTCAACACGCCCCCCATAAAGTACCCCCCGCCCGATCCTTTTTAACCTTTCGGATGTCCCGTAGTTTTCTCGCCATCTTGGTGCTGAGTGCCCTGGCACTGGCGGTGGTTTCGCACCGGCTCCGCCAGCAGAACGATCCCGTGGCCCAGCAAGATGCCCGCGCCCACGTTGCGCTCGCTGCCGTGGCGGGCTATGTGGATAACGCCGTCATCAAAACCATCGAAATGCTCGCCGCCGAAGCGGAACAGTTGAATCGGGCCAGCCAAAACTTGCAAGCGGAGCGCAGCCCCGCGCATCTCGACGCCATGGTCTCGGCCTGGCATGCCGCGTATGGCATCTGGAAAACAACCTCGCCCTACCTCTATGGCCCCGCCGCGCAATATGACTATTGGAAACGGTTGGCCACCTGGCCCTGCGATAAGGTGCTGATCGATCACGCCATCCTCCAGCTCGAGGCCGGAGAGTTGGCCGTGGATTCGCGCTATTTGCGCGAGGAAGAAGTGGCGGCCCTGCGCGGGTTTTATACCCTGCAATATCTGCTCTTCCAAAATGGCGTGCCGCGGGCCGTCACCGATTTTACCGCCGCAGAAGTGGATTATATGGTGGCGGTCACCCAAGCGCTATTCGAAGAAAGTGTCGATTTCGAGGCCACCTGGCGGGGGACCAAAAACCTGTCCGCCGAGAAAGCGGCCGTGCTGAAGAACGCGGGCCTGAAACCGCGGGAGAGCTACGGAGATGCCTTTAAAAATCCGGGAACCCCGGGCAATCCCTATACCTCGTTGTCGATCTCATATCAGGACCTGTTTCAGGATATCAGCGGCGTGCTTTCCGATGAAATTGTGCCCGGCGTAGCCGAGCTGCTGGAGGGGGAAGATCGCGGAGAGATGGCCTATTGGGACAGCATCGATCCCTATGCCGATCTGCTTCATCTTTTGCAAGGGGTTGAAAATGCCTATCTGGGTGGAACCCCCGCCGTGCGGACGCTCGGGGTGTCCGATTTTCTGGCCGAGCACGATCCCGCCCTCGACCGCCTGATTCGCATTTCGTTTGCCCATGCTTACTTCCGAGTCGCCGCCCTGCGGGATAGCCAAGGGGGAACGCCGGAAGAGCGGAACCTGGCGGCACGCATTGCGGAAATGGAAGTGGAAAAACTGGTGGCCCGCATGAGTGTTGCGATTCCACAAGTGGTGCTCGATCCCGCCGTGGAGCCCTACGCCGCCTATCTCAAATAAAGGCGGTTTATCCGCGCGGAATTTTTGATTTAAATTCGATTGTTAGTCTTGACGAACAAAGGGAGGATGGTAGTCTCATTTTATGGATGGAGCCGGACGCATGAAGGTCCGATAAATCCGACCCATTTTTTATCTGCAAGTCCTGTCAGGGTGGCCCTGAAGGTGTATTTATCTTAATGAACGATGCTCTGAGTTCCGCGATGGAACCGCACATCGAAAATCAGTTTCTGGATGATCCTAGAAGGACGCATAGTCCCTTCTCCTCGTCCGGGAGCTCGTCTGAATTAAGGAAACCCGAAGCCATGAAGGACTGCGATGTATAACGATAAAAAAATGACCCGGCAGCAGAGCGATGAACACGACGCGGTGATCCGCAAAATGATCGATCTCTACCACATGCTCGTCTGCCACAACGGATTTGGCGAGATGCGAGTGGAAACCCGAATTTTGAAGCGCAACCAGAAAGAGGTCATCATCCATTGCGGCAAGCAATATCGCTTTGTGGTGGGCCCAAATTGCGCAGATTGGCTTTCAAGTTGGAAACACGATGAGGACGACATGTCCTGTCAAAATCACGAACCCCCGACGTCGGGAAACGGCGCTAACCTCCGGGAGATGATACGACCTCAATAGACCGTTAAGGACTCTACGTCCTGAAATCTAGCTTA
>JBAHZU010000019.1:0-7522 GCA_037132875.1 Pontiella sp. | reverse complement strand
GATTTGATTCGGCGAGCCTTAACGCTTGGAGCGAAGACCGCTGTGTTGGATGAATATCTTTCGACGTTTACCTATTCAGATACCAATCTAAGTTCTGATCCAGATGCTTTAGCAGAACACGAGCGTTTGAAAATGGAATCGACGGTTGTTGGTCGGGCATTGAAAGTCCCCCTGAATATACTTCGTTTGGGTGAAAAGTTTATTCGGAGGGGGCATATGCAACGTGGCCCGTTGGAGTATGAGATCTATGCGGGAAATAAGATCCAACGCACAACGTTCCGATGCGAGAGCCCAAGTTGCCGATGGCCGGATGAGAAAAATCCCTACTTGCTATCGCATCGTTTGAAATGAGGTTTTTACTCCTGCTACGTTGGCAACTGAATATGTGCCAACGCTCGGGTCGCTTGAAAATGAATGAACCTTAGAATGGATGTTCCATACTTATGCCTTTAGTCTATTCAAAAAAAAAAGTTGTTCTAAATCGCTTTTTGGAAGTGTTTGCTTGGTTGTTTTTCTGGCCACGCTTACTGGTGCTTCATATTCGGCCGAATAAAGATCGGGAAAATACAAAATATATTTTACTGGTGGAACCGTTTGGAATTGGGGATATTCTTTCATTGAGCGTGATGCTTGATCCACTTTTGTCGGCGTTCCCGCATGCCGAAATTTTATTGCTGACTAAAAAAGGAAATGAGGACGTTTATGCACAGGATCCTCGTATTTCACGCGTTTATACGGCGTCTTTTCCTTGGTCAAAATTATCGGGACAGAAGGGCGGAACCGTAAAAGAATGGGTGGGCGTATTTAAAACCTGTCGGGTTATTTCAAGATTAAGGCCGGATATCGGTTTGGATACACGTAGCGAGATCCGTAGTCAGATTTTAATGGTTCTATGCAATTGTAGATGCCGAGTTGGTTTCACCAACTATCTAAATACAAATATTAATGTTAAAGGCCGATTGCTTACTGAGAGGGTCGACAAATCGGGTCACCTTCATCGTTACGATATGAACCGCCTCTTGCTTGCGAGTGGCCTCAATCTAAAATTAGATCCTATGCATTTTCCTAGTTTTAAACCGGAACTAATTCCTGAACGATTGATTAACGGGGGGACGGAAGTTCTGTTTCATGTAGGAGCCCGTTGGCGCTATCGACAATGGCCTGTTGGGCAGTGGGCCGAGTTGGGTAGGCGGTTGAGAATGATTGGGATAGAGCCCTATGTTATTGGATCTGTCTTTGAAGAAGACCTGCTGAATCAAATCAGCAATCAGACCGGGTTGCCGAATGTGCTGGCGGATATGGAGCGCTTGATCCGATTGGTTCGTGGGTGCAATGTTTTGGTTTGTCTCGATAGTGGGCCGATGCATTTGGCGCAAACGCTGGGTATTCCGGTAGTGGCTTTATTTGGCCCTGGTGATTTTGACCTCTGGCATCCTCGGGGTATGAGGGATCGAGTGGTGTTCCATCGTCTATCATGTAATCCCTGCTTGCAGAAACAATGCGAGCGGCCTAATGATGGGTGCATGGAAAAAATTTCGGTAGATGAGGTGTATGAACAAGTTATGGAGGTCCTGAAGTATGGTTGAGATGATTATAAAGTGGAGTAAATGGTTTTTTCCAATGGTTGGAACCATTTTTCTTTTTCTTTTTCTTCATGTGATGCAGAAATTTGGAGAGTTTGTGCTCCCGAGTTGGAGCGTGGGCGTGCTTTCGGTGGTCATGGGATTCACTCTGTTCGGTTATCTCCTGCATTTGAAAATCCTTAATCGAATTGGCGGGGTTGCAGTACTCTTTCTTTCCGTCGTGATTCTTGCGGGGACGGTGCTCCCAAGGGATACCGTGGACGCTTATTCGCGCAAAACGTCATTAAAGTCTTCGCGGGATTTCAATGCTGCTTGGGAGTCAGTGCACGGAAACAATCTATTTAAGGAGTTCGGCCCGCATCAGCAGCTGATTCAGTATCAGGAAAGTCTCGCTCAGTTCGATATTCATCGCGCGGGACAAATTGGTCTATTCGGCTTATTCGGTATGGCGATGGGTATTTGTTTTCTTTTCCCTTTTGACCCGTCCAATCGGTTGTTGTTCGGAGGACGGATCGTATTGCTATTGTTGGTGGGGACACTTTGGTCGTTGCAGACCGAGTTGCTACAGGTTCTCTCGCCAACCCGAGAGGTAAGTTTTGTTGGGTTCGTGGAAAGTCTGATCGGCGCAACGGGAGGGGTCGTCCTTTTCGCGTTGTTAAATATCGCGTACGTAACGCACAAGCACTCGCTGACGAATCGGCGATTCAATATTCTCGGCATAGGAATCGATGCGGTGAATATGGGCGATTGCCTCGATCTGTTCGAGGAGATCATTCCGGGAACACGGAATAACGAACAAGAAAGATCGACCGCTGGAGTAGTGGAAGGTGACTTTCTGTTTTCTTCTCAGGATGAAACGGAAGGTTTGGGTTTAGGGAACGACTGTCAAAAAGAACAAGAGACCCGAAAACTTATCAACTGCCAATCCCCCGTCATCACCTTGAAATCTGGTTTGAAAACCCGCTTGCCTGCCATGATAACGGCTATGGGGGTGGCCGGTATTGTGGAATCGCGGAGGAAGCAGAATCTACAACGTATTTTGAATGAATCGGTGTTGAATACGCCAGATGGTATGCCGCTGGTTTGGTTGGGTAAGTTGTTTGGTCATCGTCGGATTGAACGAGTGTATGGTCCGGACCTATTGCGCGATGCTTGTGCGTATGGAGAAAAGTTGGGCTGGCGCCACTATTTCTGGGGAGCCTCACCAGGAATTGTTGAAAAATTAAAAGAGGTCCTCGAGGATAAACATCCGAAAATTGAAATCTCCGGCATTTGTTGTCCACCGTTTCGACCGTTAACTCCGGCCGAAGAGGATGCGCTGGTGGAAGAGGTGAATGCTTCGAATACCGATATTTTTTGGATTGGGATTAGCACACCGAAACAACTCTATTTTATGGATCATATTCGAGACCGACTGACGTGTAAGGTGATCTGTCCGGTGGGCTATGCTTTCGATGTGAACTCGGGGGTGGAGAAGGATGCTCCGGATTGGATTAAATATGCGGGACTTCAATGGTTGCATCGGGGAATCAAACAACCTCGGCTGTGGAAGCGCTATCTACCAGATAATCCACTATTTATACTGAAGGTTTTTTCTCAGGTTCTACGACTGAAAAAATTCCCGATGTTCCATCATAATCGTCCGGTTGAGCCGTATGCTGATGCGGAAGGCTATGCACGTTTCCCTGCGGGGTGTGTTTCCCTGTCGGCCATGACGATGGATGGTGCGCGGGATCGGGTGGCGAATTGGGTGGAAAGCGGGCAGAAGCATTATGTGAATATCTGCACGGCGGATACGGTGGTGCAGTGTTATGATCGCCCCGATATGGCGAAGATCGTGATGAATGCGGGTATGGCAACGACGGATGGTATGCCGCTGGTTTGGTTGGCCAAGCATTTTGGCTTTACGGAGGCAACCCGTGTGTATGGTCCGGATTTAATGCTAAATCTGTGCGCTTTGAGTGAGGAAAAAGGGTACAGCCATTATTTTTATGGGGCCACGGATGACGTGCTCGGTGAGCTCAAAGTGAATCTGCTGGCAAGATTCCCGAAGTTGAAGATTGTCGGAATGTATTCGCCGCCGTTCCGCCCCTTGGAAGAGGGGGAAAAAGAGGACGTGGCCGAAAGAATTAATGCAACCCAACCAGATATCGTTTGGTGCGGGCTGGGTACGCCGAAACAGGATTATTGGGTGTCCGAATTTCGGCCCAGGCTGGATTGTGCCGCAATTCTTGCGGTAGGGGCCGCCTTTAATTTTCATGCAGGGCATGTGCGGCAGGCCCCGCGTTGGATGATGCAGTCTGGGTTGGAATGGCTCTTTCGCCTGCTCGTGGAACCGAAACGACTATGGCGCCGTTATATTATTGGAAACCCGCGTTTTATCTGCCAGACGCTTAAGCAAGTGGTTCGTGCGAAGCGTGTTCTCAAGCGGATGAATACGGATCAATAAAATTTAACAACCACTCCGCCGGAGCAGTTTGCTGCGAACCATTTTGGAGATAATGTGGACGAGTGTTGCGTGCATGCTGAACGGACTTTGATAGAAAAGATTATGGAGCGACTTTAGTGGTTAATATCTGCTGGAAGACCTTTCTGGTTGAAAAATAAAAACCCTGAAATTCTCGTATTTCAGGGTTTTTTATAGGATTAATGGATGAATATGAATAAATTAGTGCTGAATCATGGCTCGAAAATAATGATCGGGTTAGCGGTCTTCCTGCTGTTCGTCCTCTATTCCGTAACCGCTCCGAAAAATCATTCGGAAGCGGAGGATGTGTATGACTTTGCATTGAAGGTGGAGCAGGGGACGTTTGCTGATCAGGCCGGGGTGAACCGAGTGTTGGGACTTCCAATGTTTGGAATGGCGTATGAGGCGGCGCAGTTCTTTGGATATTCCGGCCGCGCACTTCCGTTCATGATTGTCATCAATCGGATGCTTGCGGTAAGCTGTATCGTTCTATTTTACGGGGTGCTTTCGTATCGGCGCGATCCTGTGGGCTTTGAATTATGCAACGGATCTCCCGTCTGTACGGATGAGATAACTTCCCCTGCAGCGACAAAAATACTGACATCAAAAGGGGGGCTCCAAGCCACACTTCTTTTGGCCTTCAGCTACGGATTCTGGCGCTATGCCAATGAGGCAGAGACCTATATCCTTGCGAGTTTATTTGTGCTAGGGGCATGGTATTTTGTCATTAAACAGACCGCGGGCGGTAGGCCGCAAGTAGGCCCTTTTAGATCAGACCTTTACGATCAGCTATTCGCCATCATTATTTCTTCTGTAGGCATTCTGATTCATCTACTCAACCTGATTCCTCTTCTGTTGATTATCCCCCTCTATTATTTGCTTTCCAAGAATTGGAAAAAGGCATGGGTGCATGGTGTGTCGACGGGCTTGTTCGTGATTGTGGGTTATGCCATCTGTTCCCCGGGATTGGATTTTGGAGAATTGGGTGCGCAGCATCATGCTGCTGAAGGTGCGATTTCTCTCAAAAATATGATGCGAGGAGGAATCGCCTTTGGGCAAGCGCTGATTTCTGGAAACTTTTTGCTTGGTTTTGAGTCGTTTCGGGAATTCTTGTCCCGATTGTTTGCCTCGCGGATGCTGGGCGATGAGTTTTTTATGGCATCCTATATGCCGAAGTGGATTCCGTGGGCGGGAATCATGACCTTCTCGTTGTTTGGAGTTTGGGGATTATGGGTTGGGGTATGCCGCTGGAAGCATAAAGCTAAAATCCGTCAGCGAATGGTCGGTAAAAACCCTCGGGCATCTAATCTTGATCCATTCACTATAAGTTTGGTGGTCTGGCTAATTCTCTATGCTTTTGCAGTTATTCGTACAGAAGCAGGAAGCCCGGAATTATGGATTATGGCATTGGTCCCTTTCTGGTTTTTATTCGCGATGCTCATGTATGGAGATGGATTCGTGGGGCCAGGGGTCGGGTCGATGCGGCGGGTTGCTAGCTTTTTTCTGATCATTTTTCTCTTCATGCACAATCTTCTGGCCGGCCTGCTGCCCGTGATGTCTTCTGCATCGGACTATCATATAGCAAAAGGAGCTTGGTTGTTGGAGCATACGACAGAAGACGATCTTATTTTGACCAGCTATGAACCGATTTTTATTTTTTATCTTAACTATTACACATCTGTTACGGTAATTAATAGTGGGAGTGTGAGTATCGAGCAGATTACGGATGATCTGGATAAGATCGATGGGGATGCGTATGCGCTAGATACTTTTTTTCATCCACTGAGGTCGATGAAGTATCGTAATCCAGCTTTGTATGAGAAAATGTTGCAAGCGGGAAACGATCTCAATGCGAGGTTTGTTAAAGTGGTGGATGATGAGTTTGGTGGGATATGGAAATTGAAGAAGCCTTAGTTTTTACTGTTACCTTCTGACGTGTTTGGTGTTGGTGGTATAAATTTTTTAGCTGATCCGAGGAGACGAAACTCATGAACAAAATTTTAATTACAGGTGGTTGCGGATTTGTAGGACGTCATTTTGTGCAACGATTACTGCCTGAAGGACATGAAATTCATTGTGTCGATATTCTGGAGCCTTTAAGCGGCGCGATCGCGCCTGATCGTTGGCCTTTGTTCCAACCTTTAGCGTACGATAATTTTAATTTTTATCAGGAGGATTGTCGAGATTGGTTTAAAAAACATCAGGACTCCGATTTTGACTATGTTTTTCATTTAGCAGCCATGGTGGGCGGGCGAGCAATGATCGAAAACAACCCTTTGGCGGTGGCAGATGACCTATCAATTGATGCGCAATATTGGCAATGGGCGGTGACGGCAAAACCTCAAAAGACGATTGTTTTTAGTTCGAGTGCCGCTTATCCGGTTCATCTGCAACGCCCGGATCATTATATGCTCCTTAAGGAGGATATGATTTCTTTTGATGAACATTTGGGCATGCCCGATCTGACCTATGGTTGGGCTAAGCTGACTCATGAATACTGTGCGCGATTGGCCTATGAAAAGCATGGCCTGAAGTCGGTGACATATCGTCCTTTTTCTGGATATGGAGAGGATCAAGATGATACATACCCCTTCCCGAGTATCTGCAAACGGGTGTTGAAAAATAAAGGTGCGAAGGAAATTAGGGTATGGGGAACTGGGCGACAAATGCGCGATTTTATTCATATTGATGATTGTGTGGAAGGGGTGCTGAAAACGATGGACCAAATTTCTGATGGATCTGCGATCAATCTATCGACGGGAATCTTAACCAGTTTTATTGATTTTGTTCGCGCCGCGGCTGAGATACTCGATTTTTCTCCCGAGGTGCAGGGAACCTCAAATACGCCAGAAGGTGTATTTGCACGAGGAGGGGATATTGCTCTGCAGGTTCAAATGGGTTTTGTTGAGAAGCGTTCTTTCAAAGAAGGAATTGATAGTGCGCTTAAATATTATTCGATTTGACGTTAAAATCCGTTGGATGAGCTGTTTCTGCAGGTAAAAAGAAATGAAAAATAGCAACAAATTGCTATCACAAAAAAATAAGTTTTGGCAGGATGTTGTATCTTTATTTTTGGGGAGGGGGGATTTGGATACGAAAGTAGTACATATTGATGGCGAGAAGTATCGCCCAAAATTTTATCGACGCTATGTTCTTAATGCAATGGTCGTTATGCTTTCGGATACGCTGGTCGTCGTTGCCGCGGTACTGATCGGTAAGCTGTTGTTGTTTTGGATTAATGAAGTGTCATTCAGTATGGGATATGGATTTTTTATTGCGCCTGCATGGCTCACCGTTGCGGCTATAGCCCGTCTGTTGCCGGGCTGGGGGCTGGGGGTGGTTGATGAGCTTCGGCGCATTCAATTTGCTTTGTTTGTGATGTTCACGGTGGTTCTCATTGTTTCTTTTTTATCTAGAGCAGATATTTCTCAGAGTCGAATTGTATTCCTGATTACCTATCTAATTAGCGCCG
>JBAHZU010000031.1:0-35047 GCA_037132875.1 Pontiella sp. | reverse complement strand
TTTATTATTCATCAAATTGGAATACTAATATTTATTTGATGCAATGCGATACTAAAACGGATAAGTGACGTGGAATTCATATCAAAGCAACGATGTAATAAGGTTCGTTTTTATACCAAAGGTTTTTCTCAGCATTTGTTGGTTCCAAAGGCCTGGTTCCGAAGCCGTCTTGCCCATAAACTGGCCAAAATTGAACACTATGATTCGCAGCCGATTCACGAACGGGTGAATTATTACAATAAAATTGAGACTCCGTTTAATGTATCTCCCGAGGCTTTGGATTTGAAATCGATCCCCTTGTCAAAGAAATCGGCCTATTATTATGATATGCGCGCATTACTTCGGCATTATCCGGCCTCCGTTCGGATTGATTATAAGTTCGGGGATGTCAGGAATACAGCAGTGATTCCTACGTTGGTAAAAAGCCGGGCCATCGCAGGGGATAATGATAATAACATATTGCTGAAGTTAAATCAGGTCCGCCATTTTTTGCCGATTGAGGATAATGTTTGCTATGAAGGTAAGAGGGATCTTCTGGTATGGCGAGGAGGGGCCAAGAAGCAGTGGCGGAAAGACTTTTTACGAGACTATTGGAATCATCCCTTATGTAATGTGGGCATGGTGAATGGGCCGAGGCATTCGGATGATCGAGAGGAGTGGATGAGACCGAAGATGAGTATAGCGGAGCAACTGCAATATAAATTTATTCTTTCAATGGAGGGCAATGATGTGGCGACGAATTTGAAATGGATTGCTCAATCGAACTCGCTGTGTTTTATGACCCGCCCTAAATTTGAAACATGGATGATGGAGGGGCATTTGATTGGTGGAAAACATTATGTAGAGTTGCGAGATGACTATGCTGACCTTGCGGAAAAAATTGAATATTTCACATCTAATCCGGACGCGGCGAAGGAGATGATCAGAAACTTTCAGGACTATTATCGGCAGTTTACCAATTCAGAGCTGGAGGAGCTGATATCATTAATGGTCGTTAAGAAATATTTGGAGTGTAGTGGTCAGGCCTAAAGGCGGCTTAAAGATAAGTTAGAGATGATGAAGAATTTTAATGCGCATTTAATTTTCCAGGATACATAGATGTCGGCCCATAAGTATGGTGTATTGAATGATGATCAAAAGGTGATGATTTTGGATCTCCTGGCGGGGAATGGTTTGTTTGCAAAACAATTAATGAGTTTGACTCATGATGTTACGCGCGCCGATATGCAGAAAACGTATCAAAGATTCAAAACCTCGATTCCCGTCTCCCGCTTATTTGCGAGGGAACTTTCTGCCAACTCACACTGTTCCATAGCTATTGTCGACAGAAGAGTCACTATATTATTGTCTAGTAGCCTGTCGGACTTAGGGCTGGATTCGTAAGAATCCCTCGATTAAAATGCGCTCGTTCCAGTTCAAATACTTGCCCTTGCAGGTTTGGGTGCTATCTTTTTCTTGCTCCATGCCGATGCTCCTATCCTCGTTTGTGGTGAATTGAAGAAAGGTTCATTCTGGCATGGGGCACTAGATTTCCAAACTGGGCATTTTAATTTACAGTCTACCATAATAAGGAGCGCAAACACTCCTCACTAGACAACCGGACCCCGGCAGAGGTATATTATAAAAACGTTGCTTAACGACCGAAAAAATCGCCCCTCGCGACCTTCGGTCACTCGGCATG
This sequence comes from Pontiella sp., assembly GCA_037132875.1. Lineage (GTDB taxonomy): Bacteria > Verrucomicrobiota > Kiritimatiellia > Kiritimatiellales > Pontiellaceae > Pontiella. Next base: position 33,366 of record JBAHZU010000031.1, on the reverse strand, counting down.
GAACCGGACTAAATTATATCTAATTTTTTCAGGTCACTGGTTTACGGTTGGGGGGAGGCTTAATCATTTTGTGCACCGGTTGCTTTCGCAATCAGATGGAAAAGCCATCGAATAACAAAATCACTAACGTCAGAATACAGATTCCGCAAAGTCCGAAGGAAAGAAACGGTAAGGGCGAAGCATCGGCTTTACGCCGGCCCAGCTTAGAAAAGATAGAGAGTGCGGCAAGAACAAAGGTCACCACCAGCACGGCGAGAAAGGCCACTTTATTTTGAGCAGCATGTTCCACTCGGCTTCCCGCCGGACCAACCAGTGGAAGAATCATGCAGAGAAAGAAGAAAGAGAGCCCCGCGGCCACGGCAAACGCAGTGCCTGTGGCCGGGCGAAAAATGATATCGGTTTCGTTATTTTGTTCCATATAAAGGGTTCCAAGGGTTGGAAAATTAATGGGTTTAAATATAAGTCCTTTTTACTCAGGTTGAAAGTAAAAACAACAAAACCACTGCGTTCCGCCCGGCCCCTCCCCCTTCGTTCCGCGAATCCTTTGACTTGAGCACAAGTTTTAAATATACTTCATTGGTTAATTAATCTGTGTACCGCTGAGGAAATATGGAAGTACAGAAGAAGAAAAAACGAATCGCCAGTTCAAGTGCAGCGCTCATCAGTATTGCGATCCATGTTGGGCTGTTTCTTATGGTCGGCAGCATGGTCGTGCTGAAATATTATAAGAAACAGAGCGCGGGCTTCCAGGTGGAGGAACAAAAACCCAAGCTGGAGCGTCGAAAATTGCAGATGCCGGTCAAGGCACAACCCTTTATCGAGCAGATGTCCAAACCAAAATCGCGTAGCACCACGCGCATCACAGCCAACACCCCGCAGATGATCAATATTCCCGCACAGGGTGAATATGTTAAAATGGCCCCGATGCCGACCTTTAAAGGCGGCTACACGAACTTTGTCCAAATGGACCGCACGCTAGAGTTTAACTCCAAATACCGCGAAGTTTCTTTTGGCGTTTCATCCGTCGAGTTCTTTGGTACCCGCGGGAACGCCGAAAAAGTGATTGTGGTGGTTGATGCCTCAAAATCTATGCTCTACGACGATCGCGGCGGCCTTGAGTCCTACACCAAGGTTCACGAAGACCTGAACGAGGTTATTGGCAGTTTGCGCTCTGCCACCCTCTTCAATGTCATCCTATTCGATGATCAGCAGGTTGCCCTATTCAATCCCAATATGATTCCGGCCACTCCTACGGCAAAATTGAATGTGCTTGAATGGGTCGGCGGCATTAACACCAACCTCAATCTCGTTGGCCTACCTGATGGTTTCGCCAATTACACCCCCAACCGAAGCTATGATATTCCCATGGCGAATAGCGATATTGCCGGCTGGTTAAAAGGCTTCCAGGCAGCCGTTGAGCAGAAACCTGAAATCATTTTTGTGCTCAGTGCTGACTGGGGGAATGTGACCTCCGCAGAATACGGGATCTCGTACTTTCTGAAAAAAGACCAGTTTAAGGAATATCAGAAAAAACGCATCAGTTATTTTCTCGAGGACGACGATTTTCTAGCGGAATGGGACGGCTATCTGGCTGAATTTGATGAATTACGAACCGCGGCCATAAAAATGCTGGAACTCGAAAATCAGGCTCGATATGAGGCCGAAATGCAACCCAAGGTGGTGCGAGATTGGGATGAAATCCTCTACGAGAACGATGTGGAGCTTCCCATTCCGCCGATGGCCGAAGACCAGCAGGCCGTTGGCATGATGCCTTCTGAAACCCGATACACGTTGGATGAGGTGATTGAATCCTTCTTTGTCATCGTTATGGATAACTACCGCCAACAGGGCTTTCCAAAATTAAACTTTGTTCTGCTGCAGGGCGATGGGGCTAAAACAGATGCGGCCGCCACAGCATCTATGATGACCTCTGATACGAAATTTGAAAATCTGGCCAACATGGTAGGCGCCCGCTTTCGCTACCTGAAGGGTATGCCACGCATCGACAACATGCTCGATCAGGATCTGAATGATGTCGCAGATGCTCTCGCACTTGATGATGGAGAAGAATTCTAATGCACCGCTTACTATCTGTCCTACTATTTTCCACCCTAATTGCTACCGGCTCGGCCCAAGAAGAAACCCGTATTTTCAGAAATCATGCCGGCGAACCTCTAACCGACCGAATCGTGAGATACGATTTTCAAAAAAAAGAAGTCACCATGGAGAACAGTGGAAAAGTTCCGCTCGAAACGTTCCGTGCAGAAGATCAAGCCTACATTCTCCATTGGAATCAGATTCAAGGCTTTCAATCCACCATGCGCTTCAAAATAAAAGTCAAAAGAGATGACTGGGCCAGCATGAAACATGAGCAGAATGTGACCCCAGTCTACATGGATGCCATACAAATTCCTGGAAAGAAGAATCCAAATCACCACATTGAGTTCATTGAAAACTACGAAGAGTACAATGCGATCTACCTACAGGCGGAAGGCTATGAAATCATGCTTCGCAACCAGAATTTCTTCCCGCTCGAAAATATTGTTGTTGAAAGCAAGATCTTCTATGAGCAGGAACTTTACATTCTGACCGATAGCCTTTTTGTCAGTTCTGAAAAAGAATACTACGATACCGTCGTCACCAATAAGGTTCGTTTTCTTTCCGAGACCATTCCGATCATCATCCCGCTCGAAGAAGTCTTCCTAAATTCCGAATGCGCCATCATTATCGACCATCAGGTTCAACGTAACGCCCTCATCACCTCCTCCAAAGAAGAGGATGAAGAGGGGGAAACCACGACCACCATGGAGGGATTTGGCGAATGGGATGACCATGGCCGCCGGCGCAGAGGCCGCATTCATGGCGCTTGGTTCCGCATCGGCATGGAAAATCCTGAAGGAGAAATGGTTTGGCGCGAAGTCACCGCCCCCTCCTCCCTGGACAGCAAGGTCTCCTGGGAAGGCTTCCCGAAAGATGAGGATGAGGACGAGGACGCCTCGGAAGACCTCTCCGAATCCACAACAGAGCCTTAGCAGAAGATCTCGATCAATCCTTCTGCTTGGGGAGCCCCATGCCTTGGACTGAATTGAAGATGACCACCAAATTAGAGAAGACCATGCCGACGGCGCAATATTTTGGAGATAACCACCCGACCCCGGCCAGGAACATACCAACCGCATTATAGAGAAAGGCCCAGCCATAGTTCAGACGAATCTTGCGTCGTACCTTGCGTTGCATGAACGGAAGATCACATAGTTTTCCAATCTCTGGCACCATGAAGACCGCATCGGCGCTCATCTTGGCCGGAATCTGCCCCGAAAAAACGGCGAGTCCAAAGTCGGCCGCAGCCAAAGCCTGCGCATCGTTAATGCCATCGCCGACCATCATGACGGTCTTCCCCTGCTCTTGAAGCGCCGCAATCTCTTGCTGCTTGGCTGTGCTGCCCATTTCGCCGTGATAATCATCAATCCCCAATTCCTCGGCCACCTGCTTTACAACAGCCTTACGGTCGCCGGAAAAGATCATCGATTGCACCCCTTTTGCTTTCAGGTCGGCAATCAATTGTTTGGATTCATCACGAACCGTGTCTTTCAGCCCGACGATACAACTGCAGTGCTCGGCATCGCCAAACATGACAATGGTTGAATTCTTGAGATCGGGAGGAATTCCAATGTTTGGAAAAAGTTCAGCACTTCCGGCCAGCCAATATTGCCCCGCCACTTTGGCAGAAACCACGGTCCGGGCAATGGTGCGTTGCTCCACCGGTTGCGGAGTTCCAAGGGTCGCCAAAGCCCGAGCAATCGGATGCTCAATCCCATTTTCTAGCGAAGCGAGAATATCGAGATGCGCTTCATTTCTCGGCCCGATCCACACCACTTTATGCACCTCCGGGGCGCCTCGCGTCAGCGTGCCGGTTTTATCGAACACCACCACAGAAGGCTTCAAGGACAGTACGGCTCCATTGAAAATCTGAATCCCGAGCCCTCGCACTTTTTCAATGGCTGCGGTGAGCACCAGCGGCTCGGCAATCCCAAATGCACAGGGGCACGCCACAATCAGAACGCTGAGCATGCGAATGATGGCATCGCTGCGGCTTCCAAAAAATAGATTTCCGAGGAGGACCAAAAGGGCCACCCCCACCACGACCGGCACGAAATATTGGCTGATCCGGTCGCCAAACGAGAGCTGTTCTTTACGCGTATTGAACGCCTCGATGGTACTTTCCACAATTTTTTTAATGAGATTGCTCTGCCCAGCAGCAGGCACCGAAAGCTGCGCATCGGCGGAGAGCAGCTTGGCCCCGGCCCCGACATAATGCCCCTGTTCCAGCGATACGCCATGTGACTCGCCGGTGATCAGGCTGAAATCGAACTCAGCCGCGCCCAGTAGGACGCCATCGGTCGGGACAAATTCACCCCGTTTCACCAAAAACTCCTGACCCGGCTCCAGCTCGTCCACCACGGCATAATCATCCGCATTGATTCGAGCCTTTTTAGGCAATTTCCATGAGAGCGAGCTGACCCGCCGACTCAGTTTTTTATAGAACGAGCTGGAAATCAAATTCCCCGTTTCAATAAGCATGAGCAGTAATGTAACGACATCAAAATAAAGGTGGGCAAAATCGCCAATCACCAGCGAATAGACGGAATAGATCCACGCGGCCACCGTGGAAAGCACCACCAGGCTTTCCATCCGGAACTGACGCATCATAATCTGGCGGAAGCCATAGATCATCGTGGTTCGAGCGGCATAAAACGGAACGAGCGTACCAAATAGGGCCAATAGAATGGAGCAGACGAGTTTCATCGCGAACGGGACATCCCAGCTCTCTGCAGAATAGACCACGAACGAGATCATCATGTTATTCAGCGCAAAAAACCAACCGGCCCCGAAACGAAAATAGTCGAACCCCGCACGCGGATCGTCTTCGCCTTCATAATATTTATAGCCAAGCTTTTCGACGTTCGAATGAATGGTGTCTTTTCCGATTTTCATCGGGTCGTACATCAGCGTGCAGGTTTCAGCAATAAAGTTCAGGTTCACGTTTCCAACCCCCGGAAGTTTTCCGAGACTGCTGTGCACTAACCAAGAGCAGGCCGGACAGACCATCCCGCCCACGAGAAAACAGAGCTCCTGCCCATTTTCAATTTCTAGTTCCTGCTCGGCGACATCCTCCCCGCCGGGAAATACACCTTCGAGAAGCTGGGTAATACGCTCGTCCCGTTCGGAGCCCGCTAACCCCATCTTCCCAATAATAACGTGGACCGCCGCACAACCGGGACAGCAGAACTCGCCGTCGCCGCCCGGAACACTTCGGTTACAAACTATGCATTGGTCAACCATCTATTCGGCAAGCATCAGTTTCAGAACAAACATCACGCAGTATACCCCACCAATGATCAGACAGATCCACGGGAATGCTTTCTCAAAACGGGCGCCCCACGTCTTGTCTGCAAGACGGCCCAGCGAAATACCCAGTTGCATGAAGAACGTTTGGGTTATTACAAAGGCAAACATAAAACCGCCCCCCTTCCACCAGCTTCCCTGCCCGACCGCCATGGCATACGCGGCATAGAGCATTCCGCAGGGAATTAACGAGGTGCAGACGCCCCCTATCGAAAGTTTTCCAAGCCCTCCGCTGAAAAAGCGCGACATCCAGCTGCTCTTTGGCGCGGACAGGCCTTTTTTACGAAAGGCATAAATCGCAATAAAAAGCATCATCACGCCGGGAAAAAGCAAGGATAACAGCGCACCGCGCAGTGGTTTCGTACCCAGCTGACAGCAATAGTGGGCCGGCCCAAGGTTAATGAATTCACCAAAGGCCCCAAACAAAAACCCAGCCAACGTATAGCCCAAAATACGCCCGCCGTTAAAAAGAGACAGCGCCTTTAGGCTTTTTTCGCGATGGAGTGCACAAACGGAGACGTGTAGCGGCCCGCACATTGCATAACAATGAGGGATTGCAGTGAATCCCAGTCCTGCACCCAGTATGATTGCGGCAATAAGTTCAGTCATATTTACGGATTACACTATCATCTATTCCCACCATTACAATTCCAGGGGCTGGAAAAATCCCACTGCGCTGGAATAAAAATGGACTGGGGTTCGTAACAGCAACTCCCTCTCAAATTTAGTTTTATTTTGGGCTAACCGCAGCGTCCGATCAGTCGGTACTTGTTCCAAACCTTGGAAACAGCGTCTAAATCACCCTTATTCAATTCGGCTCCAAGCGAACGGAATCATCGGCTCGGAGCAGGCCGCCACGCCAAATGAGGCACCTTCATTTTCTAGGATTCGACGTTCTCATCACTACAGGGACCGGATCAATGAGATGAAAGAGCGTGTTGCCCGCGCCGAGCTCGGTGGTGCAAGCTTCGGCACAAAGATTGCAGTTGGTGCAGTCCGGCGTATTGCTTTCAAAACGAGGCCGCAGGTTGACTGGACAGATGTCGTCGCACCCGTGACAATTCGTGCAGGTTTTTTCCGGATTTCCAAATTGCATGGTCCGAGTTTGATCGGATTGCAACAACATCTGGAGCAAGGCGTACGGGCATCCTTTTTTACAGAAGTTCTCCTGATACCCCACAAATAGAAACATGAAGCCACAGAACACGGCGATTATAATTCCAAGGATTGGAAGATGACCGGAAGCTATTAACTGGAGCTGATGGTCCAACGGTTGGAAAAATGAAAGAATCACCTGAGTCAATAGAGCCGAGAACAGCACGGCCCAGAGCCAGACCTTTAGCGAACGCGAATTAGCTGTTTTATTTTTATGGGGGGGTATCTTTTCCAAGAAGAGATGCATCGGGCACAGATGGGAGCAAAACAATCTCCCTTTTTTCATACCGATGCCAACCACAAAGACCAACAGTGCAACCAGGGTGAAGAGCGGATAGAACATGGTCGCCAACCCAAATGTCAGCCCGAAAACATGCATGCATTCTTCATTGAGCGCTATACAAAAAAACCGAAACGGAATGCTGAGGAGCATTAGGACACTGAGTGTCTGAATCATCCTGCGGCGCTTCGAATAGGTGGACTTTATCATTTCTATATTCAGATTATCCTAAAAAATGCAGTGACCAAGTTGGCAGATACGAGAGGTTAGTCCTGACGGCGTGCGGCCTACTCCGAGGGGGTCGGATCGAAGTAGATGCGGTGAAATGGGCAACCCAAAGGGGAGCAATGAATAAAAAAATCGGCGAAAGCACGGCGGTTATTAGTTAACCGCCGCATTCTTCATTTCCACTGCTTTTTATCAGGTTTATGGGTTCATTCCCCCGAATACCCCCCTTGCGATTCAATCAAATTGAAAAGGGGTCCTCATCCATTGCAGCACGTCAGCGTGCTAGGGTTTGAAATTTAGAATCAGATAAACCACGCAAACAATCGTCAGGACGACGGCAATCGAAAGGTTAAATTTACCGACCTCCGCGTGGCCCTGCTTCACTTCATCGGTTGTTTCTAAATCATATTTTTTTTCGTTATCAGCCATAGGAAACTCCCGTCTATTTTTCATAGTCGTTTAACGCGTTACCGTCTTTATCAACCCGCCAGTTTTTATTCCGCCCGAGCGTTTGGATATAGGCCGTTAGATCTTTGATCTCGTCATCACTCAGATAGGTATACGACGGCATAATGGATGCTTTTTCATAGTTTCCGGTTTTACGGCCCGGAAATTTTTCACCCATATTTCGCGGATCTTTAAAGTGGGCCCAATGCCATTCTGAGGAATATTTCCCACCAACCCGCGCCAGATCGGGCCCGGTTCGCTTGGTTCCGAGGAAGTGTTTTTTGTCGTTCACATATTCCCACGATTCGGAGGAAGGAGCCTCAACCAGACGCCAACCATAGCGACGACGGTCTGATGCTAAACCACGAATCTGTTGCGTATGGCAATACACACAACCTTCGCTCAAATAAGTGGCAATTCCGCGCTCTTCCTGTTCGGTATATTCGTGAATTTCGACTTCTGACCTCCACAGCGATTGATCCACCAATGGGGGTACAATCGTGGTGCATATCGCCCCGATCGAAAAAATGGCAAAGGCCCCGACAGACATCCAAAGTAAGCTTTTTTCAACATCAATTTTCATGAATAAATTCCCCTACTGAGCCGTTGCGGTTTTAGATTCAACAGATTCCTCATCTGTTCCTTCTTCCTGATATTTACCGAAGAGGGTCTGTAGAATATTGTACAAAAATAGGAAGTAGGCGATGAAGATGACGCCTCCGGTTGTGAAGCGCATCCAATGCGCATGCTTCAGTGCCGCCAGTGTATCTACGAATGTATTTTCCGGATTCAACCAAGCAAAACCCTGAATAGCACCACTGATCCACAAGACGGCAAAGAATGGAATACTAGCGAGCGTCATCATCCAGAACTGAATATTACCTATTTTTTCTGAATAGAGCTTTCGGCCGGCGAGCTTCGGAACCACATAGTAAACCCCCGCCATCGCATAGTAGGAAAAGGCTCCAAACAATGCCATGTGCGCATGCCCGACCACCCAGTCGGTCTTACTCGTGATTTCATTCACAGAACGGATCGCTTGGAATGGTCCCTGCAGACAGGTGAAGATGTAGTAGACCGTACCCATCATCAGCAGTTTTGGTATTGGACCAATCATACGTGTTCCACGCGGTGCTGCGGCGAAGGTGCCGAAGAAGTTGGTAATCACCGCCATTACGGGAATGATCAGACTGAAAGAGAAGATGATGGATACCGTCTGCAACCAGTGGGAAATTGGGCCATGAAGCATATGGTGCGCACCGGTCCAAACATAAACAAATGAGATCACCCAGAATCCAATCATACTCAGTTTATGGGAGTAGATGGGGGTATTCAGTTGTTTCGGAATCAAATAGTAGGCAATGGCAACCCCCAGTGGAGTAAAGATCAGCCCCACGGCATTATGGACGTAGAACCAAACGAGGTTGGCTTGGTTGACTCCGGTCACCACTGGCAGCTGGGTAATGATATTTCCGGTGATATAAACAAAAGTCGTCCAGATGACCGCGCCCAGCGTGTACCAAACCGAGACGTAAAGATATTTCACCTTACGGGTCGCCACCGTACCGAAGACGTTGATGGCAAACATGACCCAACACACGGCAATCAGATAGTCGAACGGAGCGGGAATTTCGCCATATTCCACATTTTTATTGTACCCCAGCACAATCCCGATTAACCCGCATGTCATGGTAATATTGAAGAGAATCGCTGTGGCAACCCCGAGCTTTTCGGAAAAAAGTTTCGTATGCAGGATCCGCGGAAGAATCCAGAACAAAATCCCCATATTGGCCTGCAGTAGCCAACCAAACAGATTGATGTTGGTATGTAGCATACGGACACGCGGCATCGAGAGATATTCAATCTCTCCGATCGTTGGCACCACAAATTTAAGCGCCGTTAAAAGTCCCATCAGTAACGCCAATCCAAAAAAGACGCACGATGCAATAATCATCATTTTTGAAGCTGTATCTTGTTTCATTATTCAGAGTCCTCGGTATTCGCCCGGATGAAGGCGATGATATCAACAATTGTTTGATCTTTCAGGAAGTCATGCGAAGGCATTGGAGTGCCAGCCACACCCAGCAGGATGGACTGATACAGACGTTCGTCGCTAACCGAAGTCTGATTCATAAACTCCTTATTGATCAAGTTTCGCGGAAGCGGATGTTCCAGCGTATAAGCACTCGGCCCTTTACCATTGGCCAATTTTCCGTGGCACGAGGTACAGTTAGCCTGAAAAGCCTCAAGCCCGCGGGTAACATCACCCACTTCAATCAGAGAACCTTTTTCTTTGTAGTCCAAACGCTCGGCATCTCCAAGCTGCGGAAGGTCAATATCGATACGTCTAAAGTTCTTCGGAGCCTGTGCCAGCGTTTTCGTCTTGATATACTCCACTAACGTTTCCACGTCCTTTTCACTTAGAATATTTTTCCAAGTCGACATCGCAGTTCCGCTCACCCCGTTCAGGATGGAATCCTTAAAGCGATCCTCGTAGGATTTCACAAACTGATACTTAGTGAAATCACGCGGGAACGGATCCAGCATCGCAGATACAAGGCCCTGACCATTCAGGTCTTCACCATGACACGAAATGCAATAGGCATCGTACAGCTGATGTCCATCTAAAGCGGATTCCAGTTTATAGTTCAATGTCTTCAGGAATAAAACGAGACTATCCAGCTCGGCATTGTTGTAATCCTTAAAGGTTGGCATGATCGAGTCCTGTGTATGAACCCGAGCGTTCACGATATGGTCTTTTACAAAACTTTCCCCGCGATTTCGCAGCGTCCACGTCAGTTCAGGCCCAATATTTCCACCCACAAGTTGACCATCGTCGCTCCGGAAGGCATGACAGTTGATACAGCCACCTTTTGCAATGGACCCTTCATAAGGCACCCCGGCAAAAAGGGCGCGGCCGGCAGTCACACTGGGCGTCTCGATACGCGCCAGATCCGACATCGGCTTAATATAACCAATCGGCGCGCTGTCTTCTGTACGAAGACGAACTTTCTGCTGGCCTTTAAGATAGGTGGCCAGCGCGGAAACGGCTTCTTCATCATGCACCCAGTCAAATTGAGGCATTTTTGAATTTTCGTCGTTCGCTTTCGGATAAACGATGGATTCAACTAAATAGTCGTAGTTGAACTTTCCGCCAGCATCTGTGAGCTCAGGTGCCTGAGAGGAGGAAGAAATTCCAGCGATGGTATGACAGCCCCAGCACGCTTTTTCGAGGAAGAGCGCGCGCCCTTTTTCATAGAGATCTGCACCCGCTAAATGCCCACTTTCCATGGCGTGGCACCGTGTGCAGTTCGCCTGTGCGATGGATCCCACCAACATCGGCTTGATCCAACCATGAAATTTTCCATGAGCATCGTCTTCATCTAATGCACGGCCATTCCCATCGTGACAAACAACGCAACCGATCTTAGAAAAATCGTGCGGATCCGCTTCACTCCCTCCCGTGATGGAGGGATGAGTGGCTAGCGGCAGCATAAAGCCGGCGGCATCTGGGTTGGAAGAACCAACGTGGCAGGACTGACAGCGATCCACCATCACCGACCCCGGCGTTTTAACATTCACCTGTTTGATTTCAGCACCGGAGAACTCTTCATCCAATTCGGCATAGTAGGCTTTCTGGTATTTAACATAATCCTGATCCAGCGCCTTCTTCATCGACATCGCGAAAAAGACAAAGCCGACAAGGGCAAGAATGAGCAGTGTACGATAGTCCTTAAGCATTTTAGTGCCCTCCCCCAACTGATTCGACCCACGGATAGACAATATCCCAATTCATCCCTCGGAAATAAACCCCAATAATAATCAATCCGAGCATGAAAAGGTACAGCGCAATAAAGAGTGCATTTTCCAAATTGCGTTCCCGGGCAAACCAGACTCCAGGGATATTTTTACGATAGGTCTTCGTGAAAGTTTCCAGGAAGAGCTCAACGTACGGAAGGAACATTACGCCACCGACCATGATGCCGGGAATGACTATGCCACCAATGAAGCCATGATAGGAAACCAATTCCTGCAGCCCGAGGAAATACCAGGGTGCTTTCGATGGGTTCGGCGGATGATTCGGATCGGCCGGACCTTCGAGTGGAGCATCGAATAAAACGGAGATCAAACTCAGGAATGCAATAGTGGCCAACAGAACAATCAGCTCGCGAACAATCAGCTTTGGCCAAGCAAACATCATCTGATCGGTTTCTTCGTTCACCTTTGGTTCGTTGCCCTTAACGATCTCCACCAGCTTGTAGCTACGAGCCGCTTTGAATACGGAGGCATTTTTGACATCGCCGAATTCTTCATCTGGAATCTGTTTTTCTTTCGAAGTATCGGCCGGACGAGCCAGCCCCCCATCTTTACGGATGCGGAAGAAGTGAACAGCAATAAGGAAACCCATCACCACTGGTAGCACGGCAACGTGGAGCACGTAGAAACGGATCAATGCTTCGGAGCCCACATCGGTGTCTCCCAGTAGAATGCCGCGAATTAGAGCACCACCCGGAGCAATCTTTGCGATTTCGGTACCCACTTTAACTCCCCAGAACGCCAACTGGTCCCAGGGGAGCAGATAGCCGGTATAGGAAAGGAATACGGTCATGAGGCCAAGGATACACCCGATGACCCAGTTGAATTCGCGGCCTCCGCGATGCGCGCCAGCGAGATAAACTCGCAACATGTGCAACGCCACAAAGGCCACCATGCCGTGCGCGGCCCAGCGGTGCATATTCCGCAAAAACCCACCCCAAAACACATTGGAGCGTAGGTTCAGCATGCGACTATAGGCATCTGGAAGGCCGTCCGGACCAATGGCCGTGGAAGGCACATAATGAAACATTAATAAAATACCGGTCACCGATAGAATCAGGAAGAGATAGAACGTAATCAATCCCAAGCCCATCGTGGTTTTAAATTTAACCGAGCGTTTGTGAATTTTGACCGGCTGGATATGCAACAGCACATTGCTGAACATAATCTTGGATTTGGTCAAACCCGTATTGTCAAAGCGGTGACGAAAGAACGAATAAAAAAGTTTATTCCCAAATTCTTTCGCTTGTTGAATCAGTTCATTCATTAACTTTCCCCTTCAAAACAGAGTCTCTAAGCAATTTTAAAATCGCTACCTTCCGGCAATGCAGTTCCGGTATCAATTTCAAGTTGACCGCCGGGCACCACTTTGATTTCCAGCCAAGGCAACGTTTTCGGAGCAGGTCCACCCACCACAATGCCATCGGTGTCATACTGCGATCCGTGGCACGGGCACTGGAACCCTGTTTCAACGCGGTTAACTGTGCACCCAAGATGCGTGCAGACCAGCGAAATTGCAGCAACGGTATTTTCCGATATACGGCGCAAGACCACTTTCATGTCGTCAAAAATGAGTTCATCTCCAACGTCTGGAAGCTCACTAACCGGAACCAGAAACTTTTGAGGGGTTCCATAAGAAACTACCGGGAACATATATTTAAAAATTGCACCACCCGATCCCGCCGCCACGAGCCCCATTACTGCAAAAGCAGATCCTATTGTGATCAGCTCGCGCCGACTTTTACCGTCTTTCTTTTCATTCGACATTATTTACTTCCTCCATCACCAACCTGAGTGGCGTGCCCTTCCTCTTCTCGGAAAATTACATATTTTGCTTCTTCGGGATCATCAAACTGACCGTCCTTTACGGCCCACCGAAATAGAACGAAAAAAATTCCACCCAGCGCGGTGGTACTAATGAGAAGGGTAATAGTTAATATAAGCATAAGTTCTTCCTACGCAAAACAATCTTCGAATTCGTTAACCGACATTTTACACGCCCCCGTCGGACACTTCTGGGCACACATACCGCAGCGAATGCATTTCAACGGATCGAACAGCATCACCGATCCTTCTGCTTCCGCCACCTCCATGCTACCGAACTCTTTTTCGGCGAGCATGACCAACTCTTTTCCGCCATCCACACGATCCACGGTTTTCATCGATAAGCAGTAGGATGGACAAACATCCACACAGCCACCACAGAGAATACAGAGATCGCCCTCGAACGTTGGCTGAATGTGACATTCCAAACAACGGCCCGCCTGCTCTTTCGCCTCTTTCTCGGAATATTCCAAGGTGGTATTCAGCTCAGGATCTTCTGCAGGTTTAACAGGGAGTTCTTCGCGTTCTTCCCGCTCATCATCCACATAGACTGATTTTCTGTCGTAGTCCAGCAGATCGGTGAACGTGATTTTTCGCTTCAGCGTTTTTGGAGCATCGCCGCTAATGAAGGCATGAATGCCCTGCGCGGCTTTGCTTCCCGATGCCACCGCATCAATAAAAAGTTTGGGTCCGTGCGCAATATCACCGCCCACAAACACATGGGGTTTACTCGTCTGCAGCGTTTCCTCATTAACCACTTTAACCCAACCCTGCGGCGTGAGCTCAACGCCCGAGTTTTCCAAAAACGCCAGATCAGAACCTTGACCCACCGCCATAAAGATGGCATCGCCTTCAATCAAACGGGTTTCTTCCTCTAACTGCGGAGAAAATTTTCCATCTTCATCAAAAATACGAATAACCTGGCTCACGATCAGTCCTTTAATCTTGCCGTTCTCAACGACAATCTCGCGCGGACCCCATCCATCGTTAATCGTGACACCTTCGCGTCGACCGCCTTCTCGCTCATCAACCGATCCGGTCATTTCGTTCAGGTGTTCCCGTTCCAGACAGGCCAACTGCACATCGGGCGATCCGCAGCGTAGCGCAGAACGAGCCACATCGAATGCCACATCCCCGCCGCCGATAACAATCGAGCGGGTCGTGGTCAGATCCCACTTTTCACGCAAGTTAAAATCAAACAAAAAAGCTAGACCCAGAATAACATCTTTATGGTCCGAATTTGGAATGGGAATCTTTTTGCCTTTAGCCAATCCCACGGCGATATAGACCGCATCGTGTTTCGCTTCCAATTCTTGGAAGGTGATGTCTTGGCCGACATCTATCCCATTTTTAACTTCAATATTTTCGAAGAGTTCAATCGAGGCCAGCTCCTCCGCAACCACTTTGCGGGAGAGACGGTTGATGGGAACTCCCTGCACCAGCTGGCCACCCGATTTTTCCCACCGCTCGTAGATCGTGACGGCATAGCCCATACGAGCCAGATCGTGTGCGGCGGTATAACCGGCGCATCCACCCCCGACAATCCCAACCGATTTGCCGTTGAGCTCCGGCTCAACAGAGCCCGGTGCAATGGAATAGGTCAGTGGCGTTTTCAGATCGCCCGATTCGGGGCCGCATTTATCGGTCAGAAATCCTTTAATATTACGAATAACAACAGATTCATCCACATCGGAACGACGACAGCCTTTTTCGCACGGAGCTCCACAAACTTTTCCGCAGATCGATGCAAAAGGGTTCGTGGCACGGGAAATGGCGTAGGCTTCCTCATACTTGCCGGAAACAGTCGCCATTAAATACCCACGAGCATCCGTGCTGACCGGACAGGAATTCCGGCACTTCACCTCGGCCTCGTAATATTCGTCTGTAGGTAGTTCTACTTTGATCTTATCAAATGCCATCGACGCGCGCCTCCATTTGAATAAAGAAATATGATACAAAACATGCGCGGTTTAATCACCTCTTTATTTATGAGATTTATTGCACCGCATCGGACCTGTTGCAATCTTAAATTGGTATTTAAATACCGATTTAATCACCTTTCCCCTTTTTTCGTCCATTCCCCAATGAATCAAACTCTATTGGGGCTCATTCCCCACCCCTTAATTCTTAGTTATGCCTAAGAAAATTGCCCGGAATTTGCACAAACAATTCTCGCAATTTTTTTTTCACATCTTTAGCCTTATTGCTGTATTATCGAACAATCATTTCATAGGAAATGAGCATGAGCGACCGGGTCCTATAAGGGGAGCTGGTCAGAGCAGAAAGAAGGGCCCATCAAGGGCCCGTTTAGGAGTAGAATACGTTATGTCAGACCAAATCGAAACCGGTACCGTAAAGTGGTTCAACGATGAAAAGGGCTTTGGATTTATTGCCCGCGAAACAGGCGATGATGTGTTTGTACACTTCACCGCAATCAACATGGAAGGTCGCCGCTCTCTTCAGGAAGACCAGAATGTGAAATTTGAAGTCGAAAATGGCCCCAAAGGCCCACAGGCCATCAACGTCGTCCCCGCCGACTAACCCCCCACACCACAACCCATTTATTCCAAAGGGTGGAAAACTATTTTTCCACCCTCTGTTTTTTTGTGCCCAGCCCCCCTCGGCGGATCTCCCTCCAAGAGCATCACGCCCCTCAGCCCCTCCGGAGATTTCAAAAGCTAATCGAGATGGAGCACGTGATCTAGCATACGATCATCATCGAAAACAAAACGCCCAGAGAAGCGACGCCCTTCAAGCAGATACGGGAACCAAAGCCGATCGTCTTCCCACATGCGATCAAAGGGCATCTCCTCGATGGAACACCAGAGCGGAATGGCTTCATCGGTCTCAGTGGGTTCGCCTTCATAGTCCGTGGCGGAGTAGACATAGCCATGAATGGAATAATTATCGGTGAACTGAAAATGAAGCAACCCGGCAAACTTGACGCCCGTTGGCGTGATGCAGAGCTCTTCCTGCGTTTCCCGAATGGCACATTGCTCCGGCGTTTCCCCGGCCTCCAGCTTTCCGCCGGGCCCATTAATTTTTCCTTTACCAAAGCCTCTCTTTTTATGAATCAAGAGCACCTGTCCATCCCGAATCACAAACATGAGAGTGGCCACGATCACGGGATCCCAATTTTCCCAGTCGACCTCATTTACCGTCTTATACATACCAACACTCCTCATCGTAAAAATAGCTCGGCATTCTGCGATGCGTTGCAGCACAGAACAAGTTCCAAGGGCTGGAAAACACGGATGCGGCCCCTAGTCTAGGCAATCATCTCACTCCGCAGTTGGAATAACCACCTCCGGACCAGCACACAGGCTCGGGAGAATTCGCCCCCCTTCGAAGCAATGCTGTTGTACCTCGTGGGCCCTTTAGGTATTTTTCACCCAATAGTAGAATCGAGAACACACACCATGCATGAAACCATCAAAAATCTATTGAACGAGCAGCCGGTCCTCATCGATGGAGCCTGGGCCACGGAATTACAGCAACACGGGCTTCAAATTGGAGCATCACCCGAAATATTTAATCTGGAAAATCCCGACCGGGTTCAAGCGGTGGCTCAATCCTATGTTGACGCCGGAAGCCGTATTGTGACCACCAACACCTTTGGCGGAACCACCTACTCCCTTGAACGCCACGGGTTGGCCGATCGCGTTGAGGAAATAAACCGAATCGGGGTCGAATGTTCCAAGCGCGCCGCAGGGAATCGGGCCCTCGTTTTTGCATCCATGGGGCCCTCCGGAAAACGACTGATGCAGGGCGAGGTCACCGAAATCGAATTATTTAACGCCTTTTCCATTCAGGCCCAGGCCTTAGCGGCCGCCGGCGCAGATGGACTGGTGCTGGAAACCATGTATGACCTAGAAGAAGCCAAAGTTGCACTGAAGGCGGCAAAAGAAACCGGGTTGCCAGTTTGCGCCTGCATGGTTTATGACGCCCGATCCGGCATGACTCGCACCCTGACGGGAACCACCGTGGAACAAGCAACGAAAGCACTGACGGAAGCCGGAGCCGACCTCATCGGCGCCAACTGTGGCCAGGGCATTGAAGGGTTTGTGAACCTCGCCGCGAAGATGAAGGCCCACACCCACCTCCCCATCTGGATCAAAGCCAATGCCGGGTTGCCCAAAATGATCAACGGCCACGCCCGCTATCAAACCACTGCGAAAGACTTCGCCCACTATGCACCAGCACTACTCAAGGCCGGCACTCATTTCATCGGCGGATGCTGCGGCACCAACCCCGACTTTATCCGAGCACTGAAAGCAGCCCTTTAACCTTAAAAAAAACAATCGCCCAGAGGACCGCAGCCAGTCCGGACCGCGAAAAAGCCGGAGCATCATGCCCCGGCTTTTTTCATGCAAATTTCCACGGTTTAGAAAGGTTAACCCTCTTTGTGCTCGTAGATATGCACATCGCGCTGCGGGAATGGAATGCTGATACCTTCAATATCAAAGGTCTTCTTAATCGCCTCATTGGTATCAAAGAACACCCCCCAATAGTCGTCGGTGGTACACCACGGACGCACCACCAGGTTCACACTGCTGTCCGCCATCTCCATCACGGCCACCAATGGGGCTGGATCCGTAAGAATTCGTTTATCCGCGGCCAAAATACCCTCGAGCACGGCCTTCGCTTTATCAATGTCATCGCCGTAGCCAATACCTGCGGTGAGATCAACTCGGCGAGTTCCGTTCGCATTAAAGTTGGTAATACATCCCCCCATCACCGCCGCATTCGGGATAATTATCTTTTTATTATCCGGTGATTTCATGGTGGTGGTGAAGATTCCGATATCAACAACAGAGCCCATTGAACCGCCGGCTTCAATAAAATCGCCAATAGAGAACGGTTTAAAAATAATCATCAAAACACCGGAGGCAAAGTTAGAGAGCGAGCCCTGCAATGCCAAACCCACCGCCAAACCTGCCGCACCGATAATCGCGATAAAAGAAGCCGTCTGCACATTTAACTTACTCAGCGCAGCAACAATCACAAAGGCCTGCGCCCCCACATATACCAACGCGGCCACAAAATTACTCAGCGTCTGATCAACGCCTTTTTTACTCATCGCGGACAGAACGCCCTTCTTAACCAGTTTCGCGATCCACATTCCAATAATCAGGACCAAGAGGAAGGACAGCACTTTAAGCCCCCACTCCAAGACCAGATCTGGAACCATGCCCATCCCAGGAATCGAATCAATAAGTGTTTCCGTCGAACTCACTTCATTTGTCATTTTATTCTCCCAGATAAATACTCGTTTAATTAATAATTATGATTCACATTTAATACCATAACAGATTCAAGAACATAAACTTTTAACTGAAAAAAAATATATGCCGTTAATGGGGGAACCTTCTTTTCTGAATTCCGGCATCGTGTAGAATTTTAGAAATATAAGGAGCCTTCATGCAGACCACCCAATCTCGTTCAACATTGCTGACTTTGACCGCCGTGCTCATCCTCACCGCTCTTTCAAGCGGAGCAAAAAGTACCCTTTGGGAAGTCTCCTCGGGCAAACACACGCTCTACGTCCAAGGTTCTTCGCACATCTTAAAAGAAGGCAACTATCCCCTCGCTCCAGCCATCGAAGCCGCCTATTCCAACTCAACCGTACTCATACTGGAAGTGGACATGGCAGAAATGACGTCCCCGAAAACACAGCAGCTCATTCTTCAGAAGGCCATGCTTACGCAGCCGGACACCCTTCAAACCGTTATTAAACCCGAAACATACCATGCACTCCGCACAGCCTGCGCCGATGCCGGACTGCCGATCACCGCGTTACACCCGTTCAAACCCTGGTTCGCAACCATGACGCTGACGCTTGTGAAAATGCAGAAACTCGGATTCGATCAACAATTCGGATTGGATCAATATTTCTACAACAAAGCCGTGGCAGATGGAAAAAAAGTGATTGGTCTTGAAACCATCGACTTTCAAATTGCCCTCTTCGATTCCCTGAGCAAGGAAAATCCGGACGACTTTGTGGACCGCTCCCTCGCCGACCTCGCGCTAATCCACACCCAAATTACTGAATTAATTGAAGCGTGGGAAACGGGCGACATGAAGACCCTCGACCGACTCATGTCAAAAAGTTTTGATGGATACCCCGAGCTTTATGACCAGTTTATCACTGACCGCAACAAAGCGTGGGCCAAGCAACTCTCCAAAATGATCCACGAAGACGACACCTACATGGTCGTCGTCGGGGCCGGACATCTCCCCGGAGAAGAAGGGCTTATTCAACGGTTAAAAGCCAAGGGGTTCACCGTCGAACAGCTCTGAACCTGCACCCGAAACGTGCCCATCGCAGCAAATCCTCCACCAACAAGTCCGCCGTCCTTAGCACGGCGTTACCCCTTGAATTCCGCAATCATGAAGGTGTGATCCGACGGCCGCTCTTTCTTGCGCGGCTCCAGATCAATCTCGCAGGATACGCACACATCGGTCAACGGATCGGTCGTCAGCACATAGTCAATTCGCCATCCCAGATTCTTCTCGATGGCATTTTTTACCCGGTAATCAAAAAAGGAATAAATCTCTTCGTCCGGATGGTGCTGCCGAAACACATCCGTAAATCCAAACGAACAAACCTCCAGAAAAGCCCGATGCGCATCGATATGATAGCAGGGATCATTTTTTCGGCTTGCCGGGTTATTCACATCCATTGGCTCGACCGCAATATTAATGTCCCCAATCCAAGCCAACTTCTGATCCGCAGCATACTCCGCCTCGAATAATTTTTTCAGCCGCGCATACCAACCCAGCTTATATTTATACATCACATGATCAATCGCCCGGCCCTGCGGCACATAGGTATTCACCACCGCCACCCCATCAACCACCGCCCGAACCAAGCGTGTTTCATCCGCCGGTCCCCCGTCATTAAATCCAAATTTAACCTCGGTCGGCTCGCTCTTGCAAATCAGAGCAACCCCGTTGTACGACTTCTCCCCCTTAAACACCACGTGATAGCCCGCCGCCTCAATGGCTTCGCGCGGGAAATCCTCGTCCTGCGCTTTGGTTTCCTGAATTCCAAGCACATCCGGGGAATGGTCTTCCAGCCATTGGAGAAGGATCGGGAGGCGTGATCGAATCGAATTCGCATTAAAGGTTGCAATTTTCATGGGTTAATTTCCATCCGTTTATAATTGATCCATGAATCAAGAAGGATAGGCTGTTCCCTGTCAAGCGGGAGAATATATCATGATCAGATTTTCAACCATTTTAACGAGCACTGCGTGCTCCGCCCTCCTCCTACTCTGTTCCTGCCAGCCTCCAACCCCCACGTCCACCCCCGCAACACCCGAGGCCATCCGGCAACACATTGAATCCTTTAAGGGGCTACAATTGGTTCATGTTTGGGCCACCTGGTGCGTCCCATGTCGGGACGAATTTCCGGAGCTCATGAACGTCATGAAAAACTTCCAAACCCTGGATGTACTCTTAATCTCAGCAGATGATCCCTCCGAAAAAGAAGCCGTTGATCTTTTTCTTGCAGAATATGCCAGCCCCGTCGGCAGCCTCATCGCCACCGAACTCAGCCAAAAATTCATCGAAACCCTCTCCCCACAATGGGCAGGCTCCCTGCCCGCCACCTTCATCTATCAAGATGGAATCCTCATCAAGGAATGGGAAGGCAAACGCTCCTTCGAGCAGTATGCTAAAATACTCACCCCCCTGTTAAACAAATAAAGGAGCTCCACATGAAAAAACATCCATTCATTGGAATACTGGTGGCCCTAACCGCCATCAACGCATCGGCACTTCAGATCGGCGACTCCCTCGTCGATACGACCATTAAAATGCAAGCAACAGACGGACCCCCCCAAAGTCTATCCGAACTCACCGGCGAAAAAGGCACCTTAATCATCTTCACCTGCAATAAATGTCCGTTTGTCGATGCCTGGCAAAGCACCATGGTGGAACTCGGCAATACCTATTCCAAAAAAGGGATTGGCGTAGCCTTCATCAACTCGAATGATCCGTCCGTAAAGGGCGACACCCTCGAAAACATGAAAAGCAAAGCCCAGCAGGAAGGCTATCAATTCGCTTATCTTCAAGATACCACCTCCGGTGTGGCCCGTAGCTTCGGAGCAAAAAAGACCCCTGATGTCTTCCTCTTCAATGCCCAAGGGAAGCTGGTCTATCAAGGCGCTGTCGGCGAAGGCGGGCGATCCGTCGGCACCGAAATCTGGCTAAAAGATGCCCTCGAAGCTCTCTTGGCAGGCCATAAAATTGAAAATAGCCAAACCAAAGCCATCGGTTGCGGCATTCAATTCAGGTAATTAAAACCGCAATCCATACCCGCTTGGAAACAGCCCCGGATGGGAAAATACCCACACCACAGGGACGGTATCGCGCTCTTCCAAACGACGAGGCCGGCGTGACCGGACCACAAAAATCCGACCCGCAATGCGGAGTCGGATTTAAACGGGTAAGGATGGAATGGGCTAAGTTTACTTCATAAAAATTCGACGAACCAATAACATACCCCCGCCAAATAGGCTGATGAGCACCATACTTGCCGGCTCTGGAATGACCGCAACACGAAACCCGACCACATCGTTCTCATGCCCGGGGTTGTACTTATCAGCACCTTCCGAAGAACTTAGGGCCGCCACAGCATCCTCGAACGCCCCGCCATGAATCACATGAGTACCATGTACGTTATCATCCGCCCCATCAAAGGCGCTCTCGTTCCATTCCCAAAGATTACCCATCATATCATAGGTCCCATTGAGCTCCTCCGCGCCGGAGCCCACCTCCCAGACGCCACTCCCGGCATAGTTGGCGTCTACTCCCGCCACCGGCTGGGTATCGAGCGGCGTGGCATAGATTTGCAGATTGATCCCGTTCCAATAGGCGGCCTTCACCCACTCGTCATCAGAGGGCAGCACATAAACCGCATCCTTGTGGCGATATGCACTGGTGGCGGCCCGCGTGCCCTCACCCCATAGGCTCATCGTGCCCGAGTCATCGAAGTTGTAGGCCATCGTTCCGCCGGAACTGGTATTGAGCCAATTCACAAACTGCGCCGCCTCATACCAGCTGACATAATCCACCGCGTGGTTCCCGATCGTGGTGGATCCTTTTTTAGAGCCCCCAGCTGGCCCTCCGCTCATCGCAATATATTTAACCCACTGATTGGCGGTAATTTCATACGTGCCGATTCCATAGTCATAATCCACCTGCCCGTGCTCTCCCGAAGAATTTGAGCCACTCGATATATTTTTAAATATCAGTTCGAACTCATGGTCTCCACTGCCGAATAGGTCCGCCTGCGCCCCAACGGCGATCAAAGCTGCCACCAACATAAGCCCTGGATTCCTCTTCATCTACGTTTCTCCTTCAGTTTAGAACACACCACGTTCAGCGCAGTTTCATTGTTCAATACGAGTCATTAGATCTTCCAGCCAAATGCATTCTTATACATGACCACCCCATCATACTAGTATTTTGTACTAGTTTCATCACCAAGGCAGACTAGAAATTAAAATGCCCCATTTGGAAATTGAGCGCCCCACACCAAAGGCATTCCTCTTCGAATCATCACAAATGAGGCCCCAAACATACGCATGGGAATCCCCGAATGGCCCGTCAGCGGAGCCGGGCTGGCGCACACGCAAGAGACGTCCACTCCTGAACAAGTACATACTTAAACCCAAAGACTGATGCTTATAAACCCCATCCCCCCAATGCAGCATCAATGGGCGATCGACCGGCACGCCATCGCCTCCCTCGTCGGGTAAGCACGTGCGCCCAGAACCGTCTCGCCGAACCCAAGTGTAGAGAGCGTATACCAGACCAACGGGAAGAAAACGTTGAGCAAGGGAGTGCGGCCCGCTCTTTTTACCCCACTGAAAGAGTTGAACTACCCCTCTAAATCAGGGATAAATGGCCTGACTTTTTCCAAGGGTTGGAAGCGTCAGAACACCATCGCCCATGAATGTTTTTTTCGGATTTCACAAACTAGTTAAGGAACTGCAGCACTGCACGATCGACTCCGCGGTGAATGCCCTCGCTTTTTATGTGGATGGCCCGTGTCGCCAAAGGAGGTCGACCTCCTCACGCAACCCTGACAAATGAAAACGACCCCTGCCATTGATATAGCCCCCAAAGAACAGAGCGATCTCCACGAATTTAACGGGAAGATGCGGCCCGCCTCTTTCCACCTCCCTGAGCCCGATACGAAAGGTCTCGGGCCAGCATCAGAAGATACAACTAAATACGAAACACGGAATACGCACCCATGAGCGAAGAAATGAAGACCACCAATTTTATTCACGACATCATCGATGCCGATCTGGCCTCTGGAAAATGCACCGAAATTGTGACCCGCTTTCCGCCTGAGCCCAACGGCTATCTCCATATCGGACACGCCAAAGCCATTACGCTCGATTTCGGCACGGCCGAAAAATACAACGGGAAATGTCATCTCCGCTTCGACGATACCAACCCCGAAGCGGAAGACGAAGAATACGTGCAAGCCATTCAGGACGACATCAAATGGCTGGGTTTTGACTGGGACGAAAATCTCTTTTGGGCCTCCAACTATTTCGATACGATGTACGAATACGCCGTGCGCCTCATCAAAAAAGGCAAGGCCTATGTCTGCGAGCTCACGTCAGAAGAGTTTAAAGACTATCGCGGTGCTCCCACCGAACCTGGCAAAGAACCCCCAGGCCGCGAACGCTCCGTGGAGGAAAATATCGCACGCTTCGAAAAAATGAAAAGCGGCGAACTCGAAGATGGAGCCTGCGTGCTCCGCGTCCGGATTGATATGACCTCCCCCAATCTGCACCTGCGCGACCCGGCGATCTATCGCATCAAAAAGGCCACCCATCACCACACCGGCGACCAATGGTGCATCTATCCGATGTATGACTTTGCCCACTGCATCGAAGACTCGCTCGAAGGGGTCACCCATTCCATGTGCACCCTCGAGTTTGCCGTGCATCGCCCGCTCTACGACTGGATTCTAAAGGAACTCGAAATTTTCCAATCGCAGCAGTATGAGTTTTCCAAACTCAACCTCACCTATGTCGTGCTCAGCAAACGCCGCCTCCTGCAGCTGGTCAACGAAGGCCATGTTTCCGGCTGGGACGATCCCCGCATGCCCACGCTCTGCGGCATGCGCCGCCGCGGGTTCACCGCCCCGGCCATCAGAAAACTCTGCGCGATTGTTGGATGCACCAAATTTGAAGGCATCACCGAAATCGAACAATTCGAAAGCATCATTCGCGACGACCTCAACGAAAACTCACTCCGCGCGATGGGCGTGGTGGACCCCATTAAAGTCATCATCGAAAACTATCCCGAAGATCTCGTCGAAGAATTTGACGTGGCCAATCATCCTCAGAAAGAAGCGGAAGGCAAACGCACCGTTCCCTTCAGCCGCGAGCTGTGGGTGGAACGCACCGACTATAAAGATGATGCCCCCAACAAATTCAAAGGCTTCACGATGGGCCGAGAAGTTCGCATTCGCGGCGCCTATCTGGTCACCTGCAACTCCGTGGAAAAGGATGCCGACGGAAACGTAATCTCGCTCTCCTGCACCTACGATCCCGCAAGCAAAGGGGGCAGTGCTCCAGATGGCCGCAAAGTCCGCAGCACCATTCACTGGGTTTCAACCCAACACGCCATCGATGCCGAAATTCGTCTGTACGACCACATGTATACGGTGGAAAACCCGCTGGGCGATAAAGAAAAGGATTTCAAAGATTTCCTGAATCCCGATTCGTTGAAGATCATCACAGCCAAGCTTGAACCCATGCTAGCCCATGTTGAATCCGGAGCCCGCTTCCAATTCGAACGAGTGGGTTATTTCTGCGCGGACTCAGATCATACGGCCGAAAAACCGGTTTTCAATCGAACACTCACCCTGCGCGCTCCGCGTAAAATATAAGCAACGGTTTGCAGGCGGCCGGTTCACAAAGCCGCCCGAAGGCAACGCGACAATCCCTTGGAACCATTCGACTATGCCGCTTTTTCGAGAAGTTAAACTCAACCTCCCCGGCTCGCTCTATCTCCACAGTATGCCGGGACGGCTTGAACCCTTTCCGGACTGTTGTCGTGCCCTAGTGGAGGCCTCCATTCACCGCATCATCTGTCTTAATCGGCAGGCAGAGATCTCTGAAAAATCGCCAGAGTATGCCCAGGCCATCCGGCAGGACACCCTGCCCGCGGAATGGATTCACTTTCCAATCGGTAATTGGGGGGTTCCTGAGGATGAAGCCGCCTTCTTGCAACTGGCAAAGGACTCCGCCGACCGGCTCAACGCGGGAGAAAATATTCTAGTGCATTGCAAGGGCGGCATTGGACGCACCGGAACGCTGGCCAGCTGTATGGTGGCCGCACTCAATCAGCCGCTTTCACTCGTTGCAGATGCCGGCGGGAAAGCCGAAACCGAGCAGCAGCGCGCACTGATTGCCTCGTTGTAAACGATTCGGGTTCCTGCCTTCCGCTCTCCAAGCACCAAAAAGGCCGGGTGAACCCGGCCTTTTTCGTTGAAGCGAAGATTCAATTAATCGTTATCCGGATCATCGGGAAGAATGATGTGCAGGATGAAATTGCTCACCATGCCGACCACCGCGGAAAGGCCAATCCCTTTAATCACAATGCTTCCAATGGAAAATTCCACCCCGCCCAGCCCGCACACGAGAATCAGCGCCACAATAATTAGGTTCCGGCTACGATTAAAGTTTAGCTGTGCATTCGAGATCGTGCGAATACCGACCGAAGCAATCATACCAAACAGAATAAAGCTCACCCCACCCATCACGGCCACGGGGATCGTTTGCAAGAATGCACCCACCGGACTAATGACGCCCAGCAAAATGGCAATGACTGCGGCAATCCGAATGACGCTCGGATTATAGTTTTTGGTGACTGCGAGCACGCCGGTATTTTCGGAATAGGTGGTATTAGGTGGTCCTCCGATTAGGCCGGAAAAGATCGTGGCCAAGCCATCGCCGAGCAGCGTGCGATGCAGGCCGGGCTTTTCAAAGAAATCTTTTCCCACTACCGCGCCATTGGTGGTGATATCCCCGATATGCTCCATGACGGAAACAATGGCAATGGGCATAATGGCCAGAATTGCAGAAACCCCAAACTTGGGAAGGGTGAAGTTGTCTGCCCCAATAAAGAGACCTGCCGTATTTTGCATCGCCGAATAATCCACTCGACCCAACGCAGCCGCCACCGCATAGCCTGCAATAATTCCGATTAGAATCGGAACCAATTTAAAAAAACCCTTCATAAAACAGGACACCGCAATAATGGTCAGAATGGCCACCAAAGACAACAGCCAGTCGCTCGATGCCATGCTCACGCCAATGGGAGCCAGCGAAAGGCCGATCACCATAATCACCGGCCCAGTCACCACCGGAGGAAAGAGCCGTTTCATAATCTGAGTTCCGCCCATCTTAACGATCAGCGACATGAGCAGATAAACAAATCCCGCGCAAATAACGCCCCCCAGCGCATATGGCATACCGCTGCCATCCTCACCGGCCACGGCCTTGATTGCACCGATAAAGGCAAAACTCGATCCCAGAAAAACCGGAACAATGCCACCCGTTACGCCGTGAAAAATAAATGTTCCAATCCCTGCCGCCAGCAGAGCCACGCTCGGGTCCATCCCCGTCAGCGTGGGCATTAGAACCGTTGCTCCGAACATCGCAAATACGTGTTGTATCCCCAACAACAACTTTTTTGGCACCCCAATTTCTTCCATTCTCAATCTCCCTAATAGTCTGTACGCATATTACAGAGCTACTCTCGGTTTAAAAGCATTCTCAAGCAAAAATCCAAATCTTATGTAGGCTTGACGTGGCACACCACTTTTTAGAATCTATCCTTTCTAATCAAAACAGGAAATGCCCGTAATATGAAAACCGAAAACCCTTCATTTGATCCCATTCCATACGCCTCCAAAGATCTGAACATTTCCGCCCGCCAAGTGGCCGCGGTGGCCAAACTCTTTGCGGAAGGCAATACGGTGCCCTTCATCGCTCGCTATCGAAAAGAAGTGCATGGCAATCTCGATGAAGTCCAAATTGCCGATATCCAAGAAAAACTAAGCTATTACAACACATTGGAATCGCGGCGGCAGACCATCCTCAACTCCATTGATGAGCAGGATAAGCTGACCGACGCACTCAAAAAGAAGATTCTCGACTGTCCAAGCAAAACGGGATTGGAAGATCTCTATCTGCCCTATAAGCCCAAGCGCCGCACCCGCGCCATGATGGCCAAAGAAAAAGGGCTCGAACCGCTGGCCGAGCTCATCCTCAGCCAAGCCATCTCCGGCGATCTTGAAACCGAAGCCGCCAACTACATCAACCCAGAAAAAGGGGTCCAAACTGTGGACGATGCACGGGCCGGTGCCCGCGATATTATAGCCGAACAGATCGCCGAAAAAGCCGAAGTCCGCGCACTCATTCGCGAGGCCTATTTTAAAACGGGAGCCATCACCTCCAGCCCAACCGCTTCCTCAAAGGCCGATGAAGACTCCAAATATAAAGATTATTTCGATTTCTCCCAGCCCATCCAAACCATCCCCTCCCATCGATATTTAGCCATTCGCCGCGGCGAAACCGAAGGCGTGCTGCGCCGAAAACTGACGATCGATGCGGATCCACAGATTACCCGCATGAAAGAGCTTGTGAACATCAATCCCGCCTCACCCTATTTCCAGGAGCTGGAAAAAGCAGTGCTCGATGCCTACAAACGACTGCTCACCACCAGCGTGGAAATTGATGTCTCCGCTGAAATGAAAATAAAAGCTGACCGCTCCGCGGTGGAGGTTTTTGCCAAAAACCTACGGAGTCTACTGCTGGCAGCCCCCTATGGTGAAAAATCCATCCTTGGCATCGACCCCGGCCTGCGCACGGGCTGCAAATGCGTGGCGCTCGACGCCACCGGAAAATATTTAGATACCGTCACGATCTATCTGGCCCAAGGCGCAGAGAAAGAGAAACAGGCCCAGATCAAACTCTCCGAATTTATTGAGAAGCACCAGCCGCAGACCATTGCCGTGGGCAATGGCACCGCCGGCCGCGAAACCGAAGCCTTTACGAAAACCCTGCTGAACGATATGCGTTCCAAGGTCAGCGTGGTCTCCGTGAGCGAAGCTGGGGCCTCGATCTATAGCGCATCACCCATTGCTCGCGAAGAATTTCCAGACCTCGACCTCACCATTCGAGGGGCCATCTCCATTGCCCGCCGCCTGCAAGATCCGCTGGCCGAACTGGTGAAGGTGGACCCCAAATCTATCGGGGTTGGACAATATCAGCACGATATCTATCAACAACTGTTAAAAGACAAACTCGATGAAGTGGTGGTTAGTTGTGTGAACCATGTGGGCGTGGAACTCAATACCGCCAGCGCACCCCTGCTCTCCCGCGTGGCCGGCATTGGCGACCGCTTGGCCAAGAAAATCATCTCGCATCGCAACGACCACGGGGCCTTTAAATCCCGCAAAGAACTGCTCAAGGTCTCTGGCCTTGGCCCCCGTGCCTTTGAGCAGGCCGCCGGATTCCTGCGTATCCATGGCGGAACCCAACCGCTCGATGCGTCGGCCGTCCACCCGGAACGATATAAACTGGTGGAACAAATGGCCGCCGACCTCGGCGAACCGCTCGAAAAGCTCCTCGGTCATATTGAGATCGTTAAGCAGGTCAACATTTCAAACTATGTCTCCGACGAAATCGGCGAACTCACACTGAAGGATATTGTCGACGAGCTGAACAAACCGGGCCGCGACCCTCGTGAAAAATTCGAAGCCGTCGGCTTCCGCGAAGATGTCATGACCATGAAAGATCTGAAGAATGGCATGGAATTGAAAGGCGTCGTCACCAACGTCACGGCCTTCGGGGCGTTTGTGGACATCGGAGTGCACCAAGATGGCCTGGTCCACATCTCCCAGCTCTCCAACCAATTTGTGAAAGACCCCGCCGATGTGGTTCAGGCAGGCGACCGCATCGAAGTCCACGTGCTGGAAGTGGATGTTAAACGCAAGCGAATTTCCCTTTCCGCCAAGAAAAAGAGCTCCGAAAAACCATCCCATGATCGGAAGCCCCGGGAAGGCAATAAAAAGCCGAAAGACCAGCGCCGACCGAATAACAAAACCCGGAACCAAAATCAGAACCGGAATAAAAATCAAAACCGCGAGAATCAATCGCGCGGTTTCGCCAACAATCCCTTCGCGGATCTATAAACAATCCGCTCAGGGGGCATTAACCTTGGAAATGAAGACCTTGGAGGATTAAACCGCCTCTGGGGTCTCCAGTTCAATCCCATTTTTAGCGCACCATTCGCGGAGGGCCGATTCCTCGGCCTTGCTCGAGTAGTCGTCCCATTGCACCAAAAGATCATGGGCCTTCAGCCATTTCTTATAGCGACCATAGGCGCCACGGCGGGTGAAAATTTCGCTCACCTTATCGTAGCCATCGGGAAACCGTTCTCGAACGAAACGAAAGACCAAGGGAGAACCCAGGTCAAAGTCTTTCTTATCGGGCAACGCCACAACCGTCGCAGAATCCATCACGTCGGCAGGGATGATCGCATCCTCAGAATTTTCGGGTTGATAATAGAATTGCCCACTCACTTTATCCACTAAGGAGGTACACGCGCCATAGCCTCCCGTATTCGCCATCATATAGGCATCTTCAATATCTCTAAATTCAATCTTCATACATAAGTTTCCTGTTCTTCGTAACGCGGCAAAAAGCACGCGTTTACCTTATAATAATAACTCGGCCCGGACTTCATCCGAAAGAGCCCGGCTTCCACATTCGGCAATCACTTGGAGCGCAAATTCGAAGGCCGTCCCGGGGCCCTGACTCGTAATCAACGTTCCATCCACCACAACCCGTTCATCGACCGGTTGAATATCGGCAGGCAGATGAGCCTCTACCCCCGGATAGCAGGCAAACTTTTTGTCCTTCAACACCCCGGCTTCATTCAGGGCCAAAGCGGCTGCACAGATGGAACCGAACCACTTTCCTGCAGCCTCAAAATCTTTGAGCGCCTGCTGCACACCAGCATGCTGCATAAAGGCTTCTGATCCGCCAAATCCACCGGGCAACAGCAAGATCTCGTAGTCCGCAGGATCGATTTGATCCCAACTACAATCCCCCACCAACTTCACCCCGCGGGAGGCCTCAACCGCTCCTTCGGTAAGGCTGGCCACCGTCACCTCAAATTTCGCGCGGCGTAGCGTATCGATAAGGATGACGGCCTCCATTTCTTCCGAGCCGTTTGCAATGGGAATCAGTGCTTTCATAATAAATCTCCGTTTCGTAATGGGCATCCATGGATCCGCGAAGTTTCACGGATCAATCGATGACTTTTCTCAGCGCGTCGACCACCTGATTGCGCAGGGACTCCGCCATCGGTTCGTCGAACGTTTCCTGCGCAACTTCAATCAACTTCTCGCCCGTACAAACCACGACTCCGTTCACGTTCATGATCTCTTCCGGAAGTTGGGTTCCTAAAAAACAGAGTACCGAATGCACCAGCACATCGCCGCACCCGACCTCATCCATAAAGGAGATCAGTTCCGCCGTGGCGGCCTTCACCTGTTTGAGAGGCGGACGGGAGGGCTCTTTTCCTCCGGCATAGAGTTTGCCCTCGCGAAACTCAACCGAGCCTTTCCAGTTTTTGGTTTCCACCACAAAAAGGCCCGCGGGACCGACAATAATATGATCAAAGTTTTCTTTGCCACCCCCCAACTGTAGCCCATTGAATACGGTGTATTCCGAGCTCAAAAATGCCAGTTCGTGCGCCACCCACTCTTCACCCTTCGCCCCTTTCAGGTAATTACCCAAACGCCGATCGCCCCACGCCAGCAGCATGGCAGACGCAACCGCCAGCAGAAAAAAGAGAACCCCGACCGCCGAAACACTCAGCTCCGGTTTCGAACACCAAGCGCGCAACAAATAACCGGTCAGAAAACAGATCACCAGCAACGGCCAGAATGCCCGCAACAGGCCGAGAACACGGGGCGCTTCACCAGGACTGCCATATACGTGGGCAAATTTAGACCGTATCGATTCATTGGATATTTCCATAAAAGAACCCTAAACGATGTATCACTCCATCACAACCCCGCACCACCAGAGAAGCCCAACGCCCATCAGATTTCCTCCCCCCTAGGCGGCCAAGATGTGACCATTGAAAGGGGAATGCGGGAACCGTCGAGTAGCTGGACAGGTTGCCCCTCACACCCGATGTTACGGATCTCCATACATCGTGTAATTTCGGTGGAGCGACAGAAGCAATGCTCTCGCAGCACACCAACTACCGTGGCGAGCAATTCTCAGGGAGTCGCAACGTGGCAACGAACAGGTAAAGAATGGGCCCTCGGCAGCATTTTCTGTTGTGCGGGGGCGAGGAGATTCGGAGCGTTGGGGCATATTATCTGACTCGGGAATAGGGAGGGCTAACGCGTGCTGAAATTGGCGGAGAAGGTATTGAAGGTCTAATATTCAGACTTGCCCCTCCTTTATTATGATTCTTCTATTCGATTTTTCGCTCTATTGCTCAACTTAATTAATCTCACACCAAGAAAGGATTTAGTTGTGATTCGATATTCTCCTTTTCCCAGCTTCTTCTGTAAAATATATGAGATCGTATCCTTCTTCACTGGCTGCCTATGAGCCCGACCGCATTCCTTCCAACCATCCTGTTTAAATTTCATGAGATCTTCAGGTTCTGACAGGATTATTACAATACCACTTTCAACCACTTCAAAACTTAAGGAAGTTTTTGCGCCACCAACTGCCATCGGAATAAAGCATCCGGCGAAGTCTCGGGGAACATCTGTCCATTTATATGATCTATTTGTAAACATTAACTGATCTGTTTCAAATAGGGTAAATTGTGCTTCGCATTTTACTACTGCCGAAGCCTTGGCTGGTTCGAGTTTTTCGTTTTGAGAATCAATGTAATCAATTTGCATCTTCTCTATGTACAGGGCACCTCCTGTGGACCCACTTCTCACATATTTCTTCTTCAGTTTATCCAACTCGACCCAATATTTTTGGTCAATCTCTTGAACCTTTTTATCCTTCAGAAAGGTCAGCCTTTTAATCTCACTAGGCATTTCATCTGCAAAGATGGTTGATAAACATATGGATACTGAGATTACGATTAAAACTATTCTCTTCATGTCTTTCGCAAATTCCTGTTACTAAAATTGATGACGCCGCATCTTCTTCCTTCTAAATCAAAAGACATGCCTTTCGTGGCTACTCTGAACGCGGGGCGCTCTCTTTCAGAGAAAAACCGAGTGAGCATTCTAACAAAAAGTATACATGAAAATGAGAAGGTAGACTGTAAATTAAAATGCCCAGTTTTGAAATCTAATGCCCCATGCCAGAATGAACCTTTCTTCAATTCACCACAAACGAGGATAAAAGCATCGGCATAAAGCAAGAAAAAGATAGCACCCAAACACGCAAGGGCAAGTATTTGAACTGGAACGAGCGCATTTTAATCGAGGGATTTTTAAAGGCAGGCATGAGTGAACCCAATATCGCCAAAGAACTCGCGAGGGACCGACGCACCATCAACCGGGAAGTCGAACGCGGACTCGTTAAGCATCTCAACAGTGACCTGACAACCCATGTTGCGTACAACGCGGATCGAGCTCAGGATGTCCACGATCTGAATGCCAGCGCGAAAGGACCTGCCGTGAAGCTGAAAGCCAATAGCGTTGCCGTGGAATTCATTCGTTGCCATATCGTCATTAGGAGGTGGTCGCCCGAAGTGGTGTCCGCCCGAAGTGGTGTCCGCACGGATGAGGGAGAAGGGCATGGAAGGCGCGGTCTGCGCCAAGACCATCTACACCCCTATTGAAAAGGGGGAAATTCCCGGCGTCAGCAATGAAACATTATGGGAGAAGCGAGCTCGCGGAAAGAAACACAAGTCGTTACATCGCCGGGCTAAACGCGGGACATCCGTAGGTCGAAGTATTGATGAGCGGCCGGAGGAGGTCGCTGATAGACAATGGGCCGGGCACTGGGAGATCGATCTGGTGGTCGGAGGGAAGGGAACAGGAAGTGCCGCCCTGCTCACTCTGGTTGAGCGTAAGAGCCGAAAGCTGATCATCCGCAAGATCAAGGACAAGACTCAGGCTGCGGTGACTCGGGCCATCAATGGTATCGAACGTTCGATGGGCAAGGAGG
>JBAHZU010000011.1:0-21489 GCA_037132875.1 Pontiella sp. | reverse complement strand
CAGTCTTCGCTGGTGCTCAAGGTGCCCAGTGCCATTGTTCCGTTCGAATCGAATTTTCTCCTAAATCCTGTTCATCCGGATTTTAAAAAATTGAAAAGCGGAGAACCGATGGACCTACCCTTAGACCCGCGGATGTTTAATCAGAGGAGGGTCTAGTTCCCCGCCCCTCTGGGGCGTAACACGGACGCATCTATAGTGATTTGAACGGATGTGTGAGCATGCCCATAGAGTTATAATAAAATATTTCTTCTGTATCATTTGGTGTTTCCTGTGAAGTCTCGCCGCAAGGTTTTCAGTGAATGTGAGGAAGAAAGCCTTCGGGCCGTTTGTCTTGGAATTGGCGAACGGCATGAAAATATTTTTGTTGAAATAGATATGGAAGAAAATCATGTTCATTTTCTAGTACAGGGTGTTCCGACTATGTCGGTGACTCGATTGGTTACGATTATCAAGAGTATTACAGCGAAGGAAATCTTCAGAAGGCATCCCGAGGTAAAATATATATTGTGGGGCGGTTCTTTGTGGACGAGTAGATACTATGTGAACACCGTAGGGAAATATGTTTGCGAGGAAGCAATCGTAAGGTATGTAAGGAACCAGGGGAAGACCTATAAACAACTGCACCAAGGCGAGTTGTTTGGGAAAGAGTAACTTAAAATACTCCGACCCTTGGGTCGGGGAGCGTCATTGAACCTCAAGAGGATTTTTCGATGGAGTATGATGCCTCCACATCAATTCTTCACGTCAGGGCAAACCAGAGCATTCGTTTAACCATATGGGATACCTGGGGGTCGAACAGATGTCTCCTTCGTTTCCTTGCCTTCCGCACCCTGAAGGTGGATATGGGGGGGGCGCTTTTTTCCCGGCGACCTCCAGCACCTCCCCATCGAAACCCTCGATCTCAGTGGCTGCGAAACCCTCGTCTTCAACCATTCCGTCGATTTGCCGCTGTTGCGTAGGGTCATTATTTATCCCGGCCAAGTCGATCCTCAAACGTTGCGCGATTCCATCCATTCAAACACGCATTTCGAGATCATTGAACAGCGCTAACATGTGCATTCCATTCTGAGCGTATCGATTGGTCCGCATTTAAGGTCGGTAGCACCCTTGAATACTTCGGAAATTTAATTTCTGTTGTCCCAATTCCGATTCGGGAGGTTCATACGTACATATACTCGTGTTATTAGGGATGTTTTTGACCTATTTCCTGTGTATGTATGGGTGGGTAAAATGACCGACGGGGGAAATGAGATTAAAAAAAATAACATGGAATAAGTCCAATGGATTGGCTGTGGTATTCACCGTTTTCGGGGTGCTTATTTCCCAGAATGCGCAGGCGGTGCTGTATGATTTTAACAATGGAACCGGATTCGATAATATGGGCATCGGTGGATCTATGACCGTAGATCAGATTAAGATGACGACGGTGGATATTATCGGAACGGATGGTACAAGAAGCTCCGACTTGGGTGATACCTATCATAGAACCAATATTTTTAGCGACTCAAGGCCTTTGTCCATTAGATCATCGGGTGAAAGTGGTAACGATGCTAAAGATTTCCAATTGAATGAGGCGTGGGTATTTAATTTTGATGCGGATGTCTATTTGAATGAGATCAATTTCCGAGGCTTGGGAGCTGGAGAGTCCATGACTCTCTCGACCGTATCGGCCACCTCGACGAATCAGGTATTGGTCATGACTTCCACTAACGAATCGTCCACTGCTGGCATTTGGAACTTGGGCGATGCGTTTGTTGATGCGGGAACTTCGCTCATGATTCAGAATACTTCTGAAGGTTCTGCTGTGGCCATTTTTAGCTTTACCGTGGAGTGGGCAACCAGCGGACCTGTTGAAACGATCAATGGAACACCCTACGTTTGGCTGGATCAGTTTTATGAGGGATTGGTAACCGAAGAAGATTATCTGATCGCAGAAGCCAGCGATAGCGATGGGGATCTTCTGACCGCTCGGGAGGAGTACGTGGCCGGCACGGTGCCAACGAATGCGACTTCTGTTTTAAAAATGGATTCAATTTCCAAGATTTCCACCAATCAGGTCGTGTCGTGGCAATCGGTTGCCGGAAAATACTACCGTATAATAGTCCGTACGAATTTAACTGCGGTTTCCACGGGTTGGAAGACGATGAAAAATAATATGCTGGGATTGGACGGCCAGACCTCCGTTACTTCATTATGGAGTACTGCCGCATCGGTCTTCGTTAAAGTCGGCGTTGAAAAACGCGCCCTCTATCTTCTGATCGGTCAGTCAAATATGGCCGGGCGCGCGCCCATTGAAAGCGAGGATGAAGTGCCGGTTGCCGGGTGCGAATTGTTCAACAGCACGAATGGATGGGAGGTGGCGGCGAATCCGTTGAATCAGTATTCCACGATCGGCAAAGATATCAGTTTACAAAATCTGGGCCCTGGCTACGGTTTCGCGCAGCGCCTGCGAGAAGTGCAACCTGATATTTATTTGGGATTAGTTGTGAATGCGCGCGGGGGAACATCAATTTACGATTGGGCAAAAGGAGCCGACGAGGGATATTATGAAGCGGCTGTGAGCCGCGTTCGGGAAGCGCTGAAGGACGGGAATAGCCGCTTTGCAGGCATCATTTGGCATCAGGGCGAAAGTAATAGTGGCCTAACCACATCCTATCTGACGAGGCTTTCCCAATTGGTTGCAGATTTTCGTGCTGATTTTAGGGATCCGGATTTGCCTTTTGTTGCGGGACAGTTGGAGCAGACGACGAATGAGCGTGCGGTCAACGAGTATATTCTCCTGCTACCGACCGTGTCGTCCAATACCGCCGTTGCGACCTCAGAGAATCTGACCACGATCGACGGTACCCATTTTGATTCCGCCAGTCAGCGCGAACTGGGCCGGCGCTATGCGGATGCATTGCTCCGCCTGGAAGAATAATTTAACCCTACAAAAATAGGAACATATCGATATGTCTAACATAAAAAAATACATCATTCTATTCTACTGCTTTGTTTGCAGTTCGCTTTGGGCGAAACCAGTGACCCTTATTGTCAGTCCCGATGGTCCCATCGCGACCTTGAAGGAGGCTCAATTTCAAGTTAGGGAACTGAAGAAACTGCACCCCGCTCAGCCGATTGAGGTGCTGATAAAAGGGGGCCTATACCCCTTGCAAGAAACGGTTGTGTTTGGTCTGGAGGATTCGGGGGCTGAGGGGGCACCTATTGTTTACAAAGCTTTCCCTGGCGAGACGCCTGTGTTTACAGGCGGTATTCCGATAACGGGATGGAAAAAGTTATTAGTGGATCCCAAGGGTGTTTCTGAAAAAGCACGTGGGAATCTTTGGGTGGCTGAGATTCCAAAGCACATCGGCGGACGATGGCATATTAGATCCCTCTACGATGGGGAGGACCTCCTTAATCGCGCTCGATCGAACAGTTTCAAATACGAAGAGGTCGAAAAGGAAAACGACTTTAATCGACAAGGTAAAAAATTAACGAGCTTGCTGGAATACGAAGGGGACCCCGTTGCACCTTTTGATCGTACTATTTTATTCCGAGAGGATGACCTCAAGGATTGGCAATACCCGTATGATATCGAGCTTGTACTGCGAGATCGCCCCTGGCTGGCGAATTTAATTCCTCTGGAGAGCATCGACTCGAAAAAAAGGGTGGCCTACTTGGCGGTTGATCCAACCTATCAGCCTATAAATCCCAACAATCGATATTGGGTTGAAAATGCGATCGAATACCTGGATGAGCCAGGAGAGTGGGTGGTGAATACACCGGAAGGACGTATTTATATGTGGCCCAAGAAGGATCTGGCAGACATGCATGTGATCGCGCCGTTTCTTCAGGAATTTATCAGGGTCGAAGGCTCGGAGGATGGCCCCTTTGTATCGCATCTCCATTTCGAAGGCCTGACCTTTACTCATGGTCTGCGTGATACCCTGCTTGAGGGGGATAAGGGCCTGCAGCATGACTGGGAAATGTATAACAAGGGTAATGCCGTAATTCGGTTCCGATTTGCTGAAGACTGTAACCTCACCTCATGCGTCATTAAGTCAAGCAGTGGAACGGGTATCCGTCTGGATTTGCATTGTCAGCGAATAAAAGTTGAGGGCAATCTTCTGAAGCATCTCGGAGGGGGAGGCATTGTGCTGAGTGGCTATGGCCCAGGAACGAAAGACGTGAATAAAAATAATAGGGTGCACGATAACTACATTCACCATATCGGGGAGCTTTTGTTGCACTCGCCGGCCATTTTTATTGCGCAAAGCGGGTACAACGAAATCACGCACAACACGATACGGGATGTTCCCTACAACGGCATTGTTGTGAGCGGTTGCCGTCCCCATGAATTTTATCTCATCAACCGGATCCCTTTCCGGCGCGCATGGATGTCTTCGATTCGTTTTGAGGAGTGTGAACCCTTTATTAAGAAGGGGTTAGCCGCTCGATGGCAGAACCGTCTTGAATACTTCCTTCCCTTGCTACACGCTCGCGAAAACCGGATCAGTATGAATGATATTTCGCGCACGCTTCTGAAGTTACACGATGGAAATGCAATCTATTTCTCCGCCATGGGGGCGAATAATGTGGTGGAGCGCAATTATCTTCATGAAAACTATGATACCGCGGGTGCTATTCGCCTGGATGACAATCCGAGTTTTACCATTATCCGAGAAAATGTGATCTCAGAATCGGAGAGAGGACTGGGGCTCAAAGGGCCGGCAGATGTCATCAACAACTTTATATTTACAGAAACCTTTCTGCGTGGGCGAACGTTGCCGGGATGGTTGGGGGGAACCAAAAAAGCCCTGCCGCAGAGAAATATATTTTTACCCCCAGCGTCCTCTAAATCGAGCAACGGCCTCTATTTAACCGATGACCGTGCGACCAATAGACCCTTTTATGAGAATCTTCCCAAAATGGAACGTTCTATATATTTTACGAAAAATAAGAGTGAGCCGTATGTGCCCAAAGCAGCGCGAGGAAGTGATCTGTTCACGGGGCAGCCCGTGGAACCGGGAAACGATGTGATTAAGCTCTTGTATGCGGATCCCATGTTTGATGAAGAAGCGATGAAGATAGGTCTGTATCGTTTCAAACAAGGTTCGCCCGCCAAAAAACTAGGCATCAAGCCGATTGATCTGCGCGAGGTTGGATCCTCTTTTGCCATCTCCTTTGGGGCGGGTGATTAAAAAGTTGTCTTTGAATTTGCCGATGGTTCTGCGCTGGATGGAAAAAAGGGAGTCGTCGGTGCGATGATGACTGTTGGCGGGATTACTCTTACAACACGAGAGATCATCGGCAGTGATCTGACCAACGAAGGGAACAAGGCCCCCATTTATAAAGGGGTGAACTCTCTAAGTATAAATACAGGCTCGGTGAGTGGTTCTGAATATCAGAATTTCGATCCTAATGAAGCTTGGATATTTGATTTTGATACCGAGGTCCTACTTGATGCGATTCATTTCGTGGGGCTTGAGCGTGGCGAAACGATGAACGTTACAATTCTTGACGGAAGTAATGGCGGAAAGGGAATCATACAAACGGTTACTGATCAGGATTGCCTGATTCTGAAAAACAGATTGCTGCAGGAACTGATATTCGAATTGAACAACTTGTAGGCAAAGCGCGAATCGGTTCGATTGTGGTTGCTGAGCCACGTTCTTGACGTGTTCCGGTTGAGAGGGCCAAGAGTGATGCATCTCTGGGGGAAACGGTCCGTCGACCATCGTATGGTTTCGGGAGGATATCTGGTGATTCATTGAGTGCATAGTAATAAGGAAAAGGGGAACAGGATGCGGATGAAGAGACGTTTTCAACTTGTGATGATGACGGCTGGACTCAGCCTATCGTGTTTTGCAACGGACTATTATGTGAGTACCCAGTCCGAGTTTGATGCGATTGCCCGGGCCGCGCTCCAGCCCGGAGATGCCATTCTGTTAGAGCGCGGGAAGCAGTTTGTCGGTATGCTGGCTCCAACGGGAACCGGGACGGAGACCGAGTTGATTCGGATTGATGCATTTGGAGATGGGGAACGCCCTCAGATTCATGGCATGGGCGTGAATCAAGCCTGTATTCGTTTGTCAGGCAACCCCTCCTTTTGGGAAATCCAGGGATTGGAACTAACCAACACCGATGGAACGGATCTTGAGCAGGGCGACCTCTTTGGCATCCTGATTTACATGGACGGCGGTGAGGGCACCTATCGGCATATTTATATCCATGATTTCTATATTCACGATGTAAACGGTGCGGTGCCGGACAAAGGGCGCGGCGGCATTCACGTGATGTTCGATGGGAGTATTGTCTCCTCGAATCTTGATGATTTAAGGATCACGGGAAATCAGCTTGAGGATATCGGAGGCGTGGGAATTGCAACGGATTCGTCCTGCGCGAATGTAGATCTGTTAGAGGACGGCGGATTGTATACAGAGAATCTATGGACACGGGTTTATATCGCCTCGAACCGGCTGGATCGGATCGGGCGCAACGGCATTATTATCCGTGATTCTGAATACGCGGTTGTGGAATACAACATGGTTGGAAATACGAGTCTCTATGACAAAGGGCACAATATTTTCTGTTTCGATACCCTGGGTATTACGATTCAGTATAATGAAGCCTATGGAAATACGGCCGTTGGGACCGAGGGCGATCGCGGCGGATTTGATGCGGACTACAATTGTGTAGACACCCTCATTCAGTATAACTACAGCCACGATAATGAGTGGTTTTGCGGGATCATGAAAAAGGCGAACCGCAATGTGGTGATTCGTTACAACGTAAGCCAGAATGAGGAACAGGGGTTCTATTTTTATGGGTTTAATAATTATACCGCCTGTGAAAGTGTACATATCTATAACAATACGCATTATGTGGGCGCGGGATTGGAGAATGATGTGGTGGTGTTGGGGCGGACACCGCTGAATACCATCTTTGAAAACAACATTTTTTATTTCGAAGAGGGAGCCGTTGCTGGATTTGGTGCGGAGGGGATCAATACCTACTATACCAATAACCTGTATTACAATCTCACTCCGCACGCCTCGGATCCCAGCCCTGTGATAGGAGATCCGCAGTTCACCCTGCCCGGAGTGGCTGGAATGGATGTTGACCTTACAACGATGGGGGCATTGCGCGGATATCAACTGCTCTCGGGGTCTCCTGCCATTGATGCGGCAACATTCATTTCGGGCCGTCCCATCTTTGATATAGTTGGCCATGCGATGGATGCCGGGGGTGCGGATATCGGTGCCTTTGAGTATGCCGGTCCGGTTTCCCGTGTGACATTTGATTTTCTTGAGGGATCTGCTTGGGACGGGGGGACGGGAGGCGGAGAGATTGGTTCCAATGTGACCCTGACGAACTCTCTGACCGGTGAGACTGTAACGCTTACAACGATCGATGTAATTGGGCAGGATGGAAGCTTTTCCTCCGCCGGAGCAGGACACACGTTGAACGTGCTGGAGGCGGCGGGTTACCTCGGAGTTAATGACAACAGCGGTAATCCTGGCGGGTACAGTGCTGAAACCCGTTTTTTTAACCCGAAGGAGGGTTGGGTTTTTTCCTTTGATGTGGATGTATATCTCGAAAATATTCGCCTGGAGAGTCAGACGTTCGATGCGGAATTAACGTTGTCCTCAGAACTCTTTGATGATGTTGTAATGAAGGATGGGCGTCCTGATGATATTCACGATCTGGAATATCGGTATATTCCTGCGGAAACCGAACTTACGCTTCTGATGACGACGCCGACCAATGGGGTCGATGTTGGCATCGGGGTGGCGGGGATAACGGTATCCGCGGTTCCGTTATGGGAGCAGCTACCCCCGACGCTTCAGGCAGAAGCTTATGCTGAGGCAATGGGGGTTTCAACGCACCTTTGTTCAGATGAAGGCGGCGGTGAAATGGTCGTGTTTGGCCATGCGGGGGATGAAATATCCTTCAATATTGAAGTTCCGAATGCGGGATCCTATTTGGTTGGTTTCCGCGTGGCATCCATTGATGGCATGATAAACTTGGAGTTGGAGCAAAATGGGAATTGGGTTGGCGGTCTTCAGCGGATCATTAATGGAGGAGGAGCATGGGTGACCCTTTATAAACTAGTCAGGTTGGATGCGGGATCTAGTACCCTGCGTATCTTGTTGACGGGAGGTGATTGCCGGCTGAACTGGCTGAGTGTTGTGGCTTCGGGTGGGTTTTCCAGGGTGTCTGCTCCAGCTGACCCGGATAACCGCGCGCTGAATCAGTCCTATAGTGCCAGCAATGTCTATCAGGATAAATCTTCGTATGCGGCGGGCAAAGCTTGTGATGGCGATCTGGATACTCGCTGGGCAACCGATGTCAGCCCAGCCTGGCTTGAAGTGGATTTTGGAGAAACGGTGTTGGTGAACGGAACGCGGGTTGCCGAATATGGAGATCGAATCAGATCGTATGAAATCCAGGTTTACAACGGCGAATGGAAGACTGCGTTTGTCGGAGGCGATCCAAGCGCGGTTCAAACGGACTGGTTCCCAGCGGTCGCCGGATCTAAAGTCCGACTGCAGACGCTTGACTCGACTTTTAATCCTTCGATCTGGGAATTTGAAGTTTTTACCGTTAGCCCAAAGAGTGCGTTCGTGGACCTCGCGGATGGATCCGTCCTGCTGGATTGGCAGAATACGCCCGGCGTGAGCTACACGGTACAAACCTCAACCAATCTGGTGAACGATCTGTTTACCACCATCATTGAATCGGGCATTCCATCGTTAGAGGAAAGCAATCGGATTGTGATTAAAATGGACGCTGAAAAAGCGGCCTTCTACCGGATTATTGCTGAATAAACGGCGCAAGACTCCGGTCGACATATCCTGCCATAGCTTCGCGACGGCCGATCCAGATAGTGTTTCGATAAAAATAAAGAACGGACCGTGTCCTAATCGCCGATTATGGGGATCATGAGTAATGTAAATCGGTGTGCGTGCGTCGTGTGAGGTCTATTAAAATAGGAGAAGAACAAGATGAGGAAAATAATGATCATAACGGCAGCACTTGCCGGATCTGTTGTTGCAAGCCATGCGGCGATC
Source organism: Pontiella sp. (assembly GCA_037132875.1). Lineage (GTDB taxonomy): Bacteria > Verrucomicrobiota > Kiritimatiellia > Kiritimatiellales > Pontiellaceae > Pontiella. The sequence goes on along the minus strand of JBAHZU010000011.1, from coordinate 12,433 downwards.
ACAGCCCTTAATTTTGATGGTAATACTTCTTACGATGGGGGGGCATATGAGGTGTTTTCTGGAAGTTCCAGTAATGGAACTTTTAACAAATCACTTAGTGGGGGGTACTTGGGGCAGACGGTTACCACCTCAAATGCCTTTGATCTGGGTGCAATCACGATTGTGTACAGTGTCGATGGCGATATCAGCGTATCAAATTTGGTGCTGGAAGTTTATGAGATAACCGATCCGAATGCGGGTACGTACACCATTCCGCCTGCATCGATTCCTTTATTTTCAGGAACGTTTGACGCGCCGGCTCCCAACGGGGCGGATACCTTATACCTTTCTCTGAATACCAATATCAGTCTGTCTGCCAATTCGTATTACATGATATTATTAAATGGAGAAGATGCTTCTTCGGAAGCCTTCGATTGGATGCGTTCCGGTTCTTCCATCGGTAATTTTTACGATGACGGACAAGATGTTTATACGGCAGATCGGGACTTCTTGGTTGGGCTTGGCTTGGCACCGGAGGCAGAGGCCAACGACGATGAATACATCCTGCCGCTTGGAGACTCCAGCCTGAGCATAGCCGCTCCCGGTGTGCTGGCCAATGATTTGGGTTACGATTCCGCCGTGCTGGTCTCCAATATTTCCACCGGCTCGCTGACCTTTAATGCCGACGGAAGCTTCTCCTGTTCCGACTTGGCGAATGGCTCCAACACCTTTAGCTATGCGGTAGTTAGTGGCTCCGAGACCAGCGCTCCGGCAACGGTTTTATTATTTGTCATCCTGGCGGAAGATCCCCCCGTTGCGGTGGATGATACATACGTGATGGATTTGGCGTATGGAGGTCATATAGAGGGCAACGTGCTTAACAACGACACTAATAATTCCGTGATCTTTGAGATGTTTGCCATGGAAGATGATTATACGGTCGCCAACGGTACGTTGACCGGCCCGTCAAACGATGGAGAATTCTTCTACATACCGGATGATGGATTCACAGGCACGGCCACCTTTACCTATAAGGCCTATGCCGCGTCCGGAACCAGTGCCGTGGCCACCGTTACGCTGATCATTGAGAGCAATGCGGTTCCCGGCACGGTCATTGATTCCTTTGAAACCTATGATAACAGTACCACTGTCGATGTGCGAGATCTTCCGGATGCCTCTGCCAACTGGGATCCCTTTGGCAGTGGCTTAATTGAGATTATAGATCTGAATGGGTATGGCCCAAGCTACCAGCGTATGGTGTATGGTTATAATAGTGGATTTCGTGGGGCCGTAAGTAAGGATGCATTGTTCAGCGGTATTCCCAAAAGCTCTACTGAATATTGGCTCTATTGTGAAATGTATCCATCGCATGCCAGTGTAGAGGGTAACTTTGGTGTTACCACGAACCTCTCCCCAACCGTATCGACTTCGGAGCGCGGCGACTATAGCGTGGGGGTTCGGTTCTCGGGTGATGGCGTTGGGAATATAACCTTATATGCCTTCACCGGAGGCGGGGCGTCCAATGATGTGCTTCTTGCCACAGGGCTAAATGAGGATGTTTGGTACGGGGTCTGGATGAACATAAACAATGCTGCGAACACGTATGATGTCTATCTGGGTGACGCGGGCAATCCTGGCAACCTCGGCAGCCGGGTAGGGGCGGATATCGTTTTCGATGCCGGATCAGCAGATCTAGCCAGACTGTTGGTTTCTTCACGTCGTTTCACCCATATCGATAATATCATGAACTTGACTCTGGGCGCAGCGAGCTATTATGGCAGTTGGGCTTCGGATCATGGACTGATCAATGGGGTCAATGATGCCTACGGCGATGACCCAGAATCAGACGGCATGAATAATCTGATAGAATATGCCTTGGGCGGTGATCCGTTATCGAACGATACGGCGGATGTGCGACCAGAATATGGGGTCAACTTCGATGGGAGTGATCAGTTCTTTGATTATATCTACCGCCGGCGCATTGATTATGCCGCTCGCGGCTTAACCTATACCGTGGGATCAACTTGGAGTCTGGTGTTTGAACAGCTAACCAATGCAACGGTTGAAGTGGGGTCTGGTATCATCGATGCTGAATTTGAGTCGGTCACCAATCGGATCTCCATGGAGGTTGAAACAAAACAATTCATAGGACTGAAGATTTCGATTGAGGAGGACTAAACGAGCGCGTTAACGGCGTAATGCCCCGTGTAGCTTGCGGGGCAATTTTATATATGGAATAGATTCAATGATGAGATTGATTGTTTATGGAATGATAGGGGCCCTTTCCGGGGTCAGCTTATGCCGTGCTGCACCATCGAATGGGCAATTAAATACGGCGGTTGTGCGACCCAATATTCTGTGGCTGACGAGTGAAGATAATAATGTGAGCTGGGTGGGCTGCTATGGTAATCCGCATGCGGAGACCCCGAATATCGACCAGCTGGCGGCGGAAGGGTTCCAATACCTGCATGCGTATGCCAGTGCTCCGGTCTGCGCGCCCTCGCGGAGCACATGGATCACCGGCATTAATGCCCTCTCCATGGGGACGCATCCAATGCGTAGTCGATATGAGATCCCACACGACCAAATCCAATATTATCCAGATCTTCTCCGGGCCCATGGATACTATACGGGTAATTTCCCGAAGACGGATTATAATATTGGGGGGCGTGAGGATGACACCTGCTGGGATAACTCCGGCGAGGTCGATTGGCAGGCTCTGAAAGTGCGCCAGCCCTTTTTTCAGGTCATCAACTTTAACGAGTCGCATGAAAGCCGAGCGCAGGGGCGGGTGGAAAATACAGTGCACGATCCGGCGGACACCTGTTTGCGAAAATATCACCCGGACCTGCCGGTGATTCGTAAAAATTATGCCAAGTATCATGACGCGGTGAAGAGAATGGATGCCAACGTGGGGGCGGCGCTGGACATGCTGGAAAAAAGCGGCCTCGCTGAAAATACGATTGTCATCTACAACTCCGATCATGGCGGTGTGCTGCCTCGGAGTAAGCGATACCTGTTTGAGAGTGGGCTACATGCTCCCTTGATCATCCGTATTCCTGAAACCTATGCCGCGCTGTGGCCTGCATCGCCGGGTTCAAAAATCGATCGCCTAGTTAGTTTTGTGGATATGCCGAAAACTTGGCTGAGTCTTGCGGGCTCGAACATTCCTGATGTGATGCAAGGGACGGTATTCCTCGGGCGGGGGATTGAACCGGAGCCGGAGGCACTTTTTGCTTTTCGTGGACGGATGGATGAACGGTGTGAAAATGCCCGGGCCGTATGTGATAAACGATTTCTTTATATCCGCAACTACATGCCGTATGTGCCGTGGATGCAGCACTTGAATTACCTGTGGAAAATGAAAGCCACCCAGGCCTGGGATGATCACGTGCAGGCCGGGTTGGCGACTGAAGTGCAGTCGCGATGGTTTGCACCTAAAGCATGTACGGAAGAGCTGTATGATATGCAGCAAGATCCGGATAGCGTTAACAACCTGATGGATAATCCGAAATTTGCAGAAACGGCACAACGTATGCGGAGGCACCTGCGCCATTGGCAGGAGTCGGTGTACGATTCCGGATTATTGCCGGAGTCGGAGATGGTTAAACGTGCGGCGGACCATGGCATGACCATTTATGAAATGGTTCGAGATGATCAGATATATAATCTTCCGGCCTTACTGGATGCGGCTGATCTGGCGTTAGAAAAAGATCCTGAAAATCGGAAGGCTTTGATAGACTTACTCAACCGTGCAGACTGCGGGATGCGCTATTGGGGGATGGTCGGGTGTTTTCTGCTCAATGAACCATCGGCCGGCTTCCAAGGTTTGGAAGATCCATCACACGAAGTCCGCGCGATGGCGGCTTGGTTGCTGATTAATACTGGGGAACGGCAGAAGGGGTTCCAATGTTTGGAAAACCTGTTGAAAATCAACAGTTATGCCACGCTGAAGGTGCTCAATATTATAGACTGGATCGGAGAGGATGCACGGGGGCTCCTGCCCATGATTAAAGAACTTGAGCTGGAAAATTATGAAGAGCGCATTCAAACGAGTCTGATTGCCGCACTGGATGCCAAAGAGCGTTAAAAGAATTTCAAGTGGAGATTAAAAATGAAAGTTAAACGGATGATAGGGTGCGGCCTAATGATGGCCATTGGGGCGGGATCTGCATGGGCTGCGGATGATTTGGCGGCTATTATTAAAGAAGCGAATGCAGTGGGACAAACGGGAGAGGTCGGCGAATTAGGCAATAAACCCGAGCGGCTGGAATGGTTGCGGGATAATGGTTTTGGCATGTTCCTGCATTGGGGAGTTGATGCGCAACTGGGGTCGGTGATCAGCCATTCGATGGTGGGGGCCGATGAGGCCTACCTGGATCGATATTTCAATGAACTGCCCCAAACCTTCTATCCCAAACATTGGGATGCAGAAACCTTTGTACTCCTAGCAAAAACAGCGGGGATGAAATATATCGCCCTGACCACCAAGCATCATTCCGGCTTCTGCCTGTGGGACACAAAGACGACCGATTTTAATGTGATGAACACGCCGTATGGAAAGGATATTGTTCGCGAGTTTGTCGATGCCTGTAACAAGTTTGACATCGATGTGGGGCTCTATTATTCCCCCGAAGATTTTTCCTACAGTCACCAACGGGGCAAGACGATCCGCCGTAGAGGGCATTCCCCGAATCCGGAAAAAGATCCGGAATATATTGAATACATCAAAGCGCAGGTGACAGAGCTGATGACGCAGTATGGCGATATCGATGTCTTCTTTATCGATGGCCGTGGAAAAACGCCGGTGAAAGAAGTGGTTTGGACGCTACAACCCGACTGTCTGATTACGCGCGGTGCGATTGAAAGCCCGGAGCAAACCGTGCCCGGAATTCCGCCGAAGGAAGTTTGGGAAACCTGCATGACCCTCGGTATGCAATGGCAGTATCGCCCGCAGCAACTGGATCGTCTGAAGGACGGAAATCGCGTGGTGGAAATCCTGATCGAAACCCGTGCGAAGGGCGGAGCATTGCTGCTGAATCTTGGCCCGCGTCCAGATGGCACCATCAACGAGCTGCATGAAGATATTATGCGCGAAGTGGCGCTCTGGAACTTTGTGAACCGGGAGTCGGTGCTGGGAATTCGCCCTTGGATTGTGACCAATGAAGAAAATATCTGGTTTACCAAAGATAAGGATGAGGACACGGTCTATGTCTTCCTGACCAAGGAGGAAGACTGGAGCCGTAAGACCCGTCGCGAATTTGTAATCGGTTCGGTTGAGGCAACAGAAAAAACGGAAATCAGTGTGGTAGGGCATAATGGAAAAGTGGTCGAATATACCAGCATGACACCGGAAGAAATTGCGCCTCGCTTTGAGCAGAAGGAAGATGGGCTGCATCTCTCCATTGTGCCGGGCCAGCGTCTCCTGAATCATTCGAGCTGGCGGAACCCCGTTGTGGTGAAACTGACCCACGTTAAGCCTTCCTGTGAACCTCCGCTAGTGGTGAATGGGAAAGCCAAAGGGAACGGGGGAACGGTTACGTTTAATGGAGAACTGAAAGATCTCGGTGATGCAAAAACGGTGCTCGTTGGTTTTGAGTATCAGGAATATCTAGGATTTGCCGAGAATATGTACAATGACACCTGGTTTGCAACGGAACTGGTGGAAATGACCGGGCCGGGCGAATTCTCGGATACCATTGACGTGCCGAACGATAAAACCTACCAGTGGCGTGCGGTCGTAAAGCATCCCCGCGTTAAAATGACCGGCGATCATAGCAGAGTATCGGTGCGATAATCTGTGGAGGGGGGTGAAGATGACGCATTTTAAACGATTTCTCAGTCGCTTACTGCTATTTATCTCCTGTTTTCCACCGATGCTCTAGTGAGCGCGCGCCCGGTTAAAGCCGGGCGTGTGCGCAGGTCGGGCGGAGTGGACGTCGGGCTGATTCAGGGGCTAGATGATTCAGAGCCGCTTCCGCCCTCAGCGCCCCGGGAAGATTGCGGAAGTGCGAACTCTGAGAGGACGGAATCTGACGCCTGCATGAAATGAGAGACTAATATTTAATCGTATTCATCAAACGGGAAACACGTGAAGATCGTTCTATAACTGGAAAAACTTAGACCCACGTTGATTTCAGGAAGGAAATATACGAATTAGGCAACGAATTTAAGGTCTCATAGGAGGGCTCATGAAGGGGTGCGACATAGCGGTGTTGATTATTTTAATGCGATCGTTGGTCGTTGGCGCGGCTTATGAAGAGGTCTCCTCCGAGGGCCGCTACATGGTTACCCGAATGAATGGCGGCGCGCCGCTGGTTACAGAAGGAATGTTTCAAGGATTGGGCGCTGGACTTGAAGAAGGGGTTAATATGAACGGCCCGAGTGTGATCCGAATTCCTTCCTGGATATCCGTCGATCAACGCGCGGATCCTTCTGCCATATACTACCTCTATTTTGCTCATCACAGCGGACAATACATTCGTATGGCTTGGTCTTCGGAAATTGCAGGACCATGGACGCTATATGACGTTGGCACCGGTATTAGCTTGGGGGATCGCGGGGTGCTCGATCTGGGAGATGCGGAGATGCCAATCGGAAATGGCATCGTCATTCCCAACAATCATCTTGCATCGCCGAATGTGCATATTGACGCTGTGAACCAACGCATCATCATGTATTTCCACAGTGGGTCAACACTTCACGTGGATGGCAATGAGGTCAGCGGACAGAAAACATTCGTTGCGATTTCTGACTACGGACTGGATTTTTCGGGAGGAGTTGAACCGGTCATTCTGGGAGACAGCTATTTTACCGTATTTGGGTATGGCGATGAACTTTACGCGCTTGATAATGGCGCCGGTCTTTGGCGGGCGCCTCATTCCATCGACCCTTGGAATCCGCCAAGTGGATGGGTTTTTTCGGATGCACTGTGGGATGAGGCGAGTGTGAATGGGTATCGGGAGGATCTCGACGATGATGGATACAGCTCGTCCGAGCTCCGCGTTCGGCATGCCTCGACTTGGGTAGAGGGTGATGCCTTGCACGCATTCTACTCGCGGCGCGGGGTGACTCCCCCGGAACGCCTCATGCTCTCTGTTACTGATTTAAGTGCTTCCAGCAATTACGACGAATGGGACCCTTCTTACCCGCCGGAGGAGATCTATCGCGCCCAGCCGGGCTGGGAGGGCGGTCAGTTCGCAGATTTTGATTCGGAAACCAGCGCCGCACCGGAAAATGTGGACCAACTTCGCGATCCCTTTCTTTTTGAGGACGATGATGGAAGTTTGTATCTGTTTTATACGGGGGGTGGGGAGGATGCTTTAGGAGCCCTTCATCTGGAACCCATAGGGCATGACCCTTCCGATGTTGCCGCTCCGACGCCTTCGACCATGGCTTGGGAATCTGTCCCTGTGGCCATTGCTGCCGGTGCAATTGAAATGAAGGCTTTTTTGGCTTCGGATACGAACGGGGTGAAGTATTATTTTGAAAATATCACGGATTCTTCCCATGACAGCGGCTGGCAAGTGAGTCCGTGTTATCGGGACACCGGTTTGGCTGCGGGCACAACCTATGCTTATCGGGTGAGGGCTAGAGATCGATCAGTTAACCAAAATCAGAATAATTTTTCTGCGTCTGCCTCTGCCACGACTCCGTTTCCAGCCACCGAGACCATTTTTGAAACCTTTGATACCGACCCCACCTCGCGGGGGTGGATGAACGACAGCGCGGGTGCAACGACGTTCTCCTATAATGATAAAGGCTATTTGGATGTGATCATTCAAATGGATGAAATACATCGTGCCAACTATTATAAAATGTTGGACATTTCGCTGGATGAAGCTACTGAATTTTGGATGGAAATGGATGTGAGTATTACCTCTTCCTCAAATGGATTAGCGCATAGTTTATTGGGTCTCTTTAACTCTTCCGCAGGAGGCAACGACACCAATTTTGTAGGAAGCCGGTTCACCTATGGGAGCCAGGAGAATCGGATTGATCTCCGTTCACATGCCGCAGATGGCGATCAGCAGGGGCCTCCCAGCGAGCACTTCGGAACTGGGCTTGCATATGGACAAAGCGTACGGGTTAAGCTGCACTATTTTAATGATGGCGTTGGCCGCGCCTCTCTGAATGTCTACGAAATTGATGAGGTCGACGGAAGCGATGGCGCTTTTCTTATGGGTTCAACCCCAAAAACCGTCATTGGCTTCGGGGACCGTCTACTGGTTGATGGGTTCGGGATTGGAAATCGGAACGATAAAAGTTATCTGGGCTTTAATGAAGGATTGATTGATAACCTTTATTTTTCCGTCGTTCGTGCCAACCCTGCGCCGCGAAGACCATCTTGGATTATTTCTCCTTATGAAAGGTGGGCGGCTGAATTTGAACTCACGAATCCGACCAATGATCCCGACAAAGATGGCGTGAATAATCTCTACGAATTTGCCTTCGGCGGTGATCCGACCCATCCGGGATGGGCGGGCTATCTTCCCCGTGCAGAAATCAGCTCATCGGGGTTCCAATATGTTTATGTAAGGCGCGAGGACTCCGGTCTAAAATATTACTTTGAAACCAGTACGAATCTGCTTTCCAATGTCTGGACAAACAGCGGCTTCGTAGAGCTTGAAACAACCGGTATCGTTGCAGAGGGGTTCGAGTCCATTACCAACGAGGTTTTTATGGAGAGCGCCCAAAAATTTGGTCGGTTAATTATTCTGGATCAATAATGTGCGCATCGAAAAGGGCGCTGTATGGATGGGGGCCAGCTTAAGAAAAGACAGATAGTTGTTAGACATCGCGGCCGTCTCGGAAAACGGGCTCGCTGCGATTTCCACGGCACATCACGTGGTAAACCGCGCCTTTCTTAGCCTGAGAGAAAACTATCTAAATACAAAGGCAGGAACAAGATTGAATCATTAATTTATAGGACCAACCCGAATGGCACTTCCTTAAGCCTACCCGTCACGGTTTTACCCAATGAGATCAGCGTATATTAAATCTCGCTTCGCAGTGGAATTTTAACTCAAAAATCAAAGGCCTCTTTAAGAGGAGGCGCTATCCTTACCGCCAATGATACCCGTATAATTCATGTTTTTGCGCTGGAAGTAGCCGTTCTGTAAATACAGCGGTTTTGACCTGATGATGAACAACAAAAAGGGCAAGTTTTATTGGGCTTTTTGCGCAGAAGAAGCCCTTAAGGAAGTGCCATTCGGGTCAGTCCCGTAATCTAGTAATAAAGCTCTAAATTACGTTATTACGGGACCGACCCCTTTGCCGCCATTCGCAAGCACTTCACGGCGTGCTTGGCGGAGGAGACGTCGGGCTGGATTCAGGGGTTGATTTCTTCAGAGCCGCTTCCGCCCTCTGCGCCCCGGGGAGAGTCGGATTCGCTTTTCTGCTCTTGTAGTATTTGAAGAAGGTTAGATGCCACAGCTCTCAGTTCAGGCATGCTTGAATGGTCAATAATTATACCCGGCACAACATGTTCAGGAATCCTATCAATTAAGGCATCAAGCTTTTTAAAAAGTCCCAACAATGGTTCACTGATAGTACCTTCTTCCATAGATCTAGTTACACGACCATCATCAAATACACCACAGATTGCCTCGGTAAAAGATGACATTCCATCTTTATCACCATGCAGCCAAAGTTTTATTTGAATTTCACGGTCGCTCAATTCGGTTAGTCCATCTAGAACATCTGGCAAAAACATACTTACTTTCATTTTTTATCCTGCCATTTATTTATTGGAATATGTCCATCAGGACTATGCTTATGAACCCTATTCCCATCAACATCTCGGAAACTTCCCGAACTATCACGATCCCGAACATACGGAGTTTGAGAGTTCTTATATTGACTATTAGGATCCCCCGGCATGAACCGGCGACTCTCATTAGTATTTTTGGGATTAAAATACTCAGTACCTCCTTTACCTCTTGTTGATCGCTGCTCCCATCCTTCTGGAACACCCTTAGGAGTCTCCGAGGTACCAGTAGCCAATAGTAAAATCTTAGCAGTAATGTAGTACTTCGCTACGTCCTTAGCGTTATTTATGATAAATGTTTCTAAATTCTTATTAGCTGCCAGATCAAAAATATCGGATGGTTTTATGAAGTCATCATCTATTTTCGTATAATCAAGTGCAGTGTACTTACCGTCTGCGATCTCCTTGCTAAATGCTTCGTTGAATTGATCCGCAGAATTAATGATCGCGTCTCTAGCCGATTGAAGAGGCCGCTTGGCATCTTGCACAGCATGTAGCATCTCTAGACCACTACTCTGATTCTCTTTCGAGTCCCACTCATGAGTTTCGGCGTCATAATGCTCTCTCTTAAAATCTTGATAATCTTGCCCTAGAGTTTCGTCAATCTCATCAATTTGCTCATTGTAGTCATCAACCGTCTCCAATCCCCACGCATCAAATGATGTAATTGCCCGCAGTAACGAATCACGTTCTTTGATATCTTTCGCACTGTACGAGGCGTACGGCACAAGACCCTATGAATGGGGCGACGACCCCGACCGCCAGAAAGCCAATACCAAGGAAGAAGAAAGCGATTTGGGGCTGTTGAACGAGGGAATGCGCTTCAGGGATTTGGAGACGGGCGTATTCCTGACGAGAGACCCCATTGGCTACGCCGACGGCCCGAATATTTACTGCTATGTTCGTTGTAACCCGATCACTCATTTTGATCCTTTGGGGCTGGAAACGTACTATAGTTTTTACGAAGCAGAATGTGGGGATAGAACTGAAATGAGGTTTGGGGTTACTCAAACTGAAAAGAGTCATTTCTTTTTTGGGGAAGAAAGAGTGAGCGCCATCTATTCAATGTCTGTTGACCCCTTAAAGACTACGAAGACGGATATAGCTCTATTTGCTTTAAAACATCTTGACGGTGAAGCCGCTGCGAAAGCAACGATTAAGGCAATCGTTATATTTGAAGTTGTATCACAACTCAACAAGGAAAATACCACTGATAACTCGACGGAGAGCTCTGCTTCGGATCCTAAAGGGGCAAGAACAGAGCCCAAAGATTTATTGGAACAACTAGCGATGGATGAAGCTAAAGGCGGAGCAGGTAAGAATATAACTGATAAGTTAACTAATCCTGAAGATAAATATCATCCAGAAACAGGAACGGTTGATAAAATTTCACATAATTCTGAACACAATGATGGTACATCAACCGATGTTCACTATGATAGGAATAGAGAAACTGGAGAAGGTGAAGGGTTTAAAATAAAAGATGATACGAATGCCGCTAGTAGGGGGCATATTGACGACAGTAACCCTCCGGTAAATAATACGGTAATTTCTGATGGTAATGAGAATTATCAAAAATAATGTTATTTATATCATCCCAAGAAGGTGAATTATGAATGTAATTTGTGTTTTTGATTCGTATAAGAAACTTAGATTATCTGATGAATTCTATTCCTATGTAGAACGGATAACACAGGATGATATATTCCTCACTGAGGGGCAGGGCTATGTTGTGTCTGCCTATGTTTTTGGTCCTTTTTGCCCATGGGTCTACATAAAGGATAATAGTGGGTTGGTATATCCAACTAGTTATCCGATTCATCTCTTTGAGATTCAAGATGCCACTATCTCCAAATATTGGAAGTGGGGAGCTTTTGCAAATAGATTGTGGGATGAGTATCCTCTTTTGGCTTTCCCTGAATGGGCTGATGATGATTGCTTTCATGGGAAACTTTTTAATGGAGAGAAAGAGGCTCTTTCAATTTATAGAAAATATGCTGATTGGATAGAGAGAGAGAGACCTTTGCCTTGGATTGATAAAGTTGCTGTTTCATTTGCTGATGATGGTTGGGTTTATGATGAAGAGACAGATGATACGTGGGAGGTAACAGGAGAGTTTGCAATGCTCAGATCGCCTTCTTCCGGTGAACTTATGCACAATCCATTTTATAAACCAGATGAACTAGCCCATTATCAGAAGAAGTACAAAGAAAAGAAGTAGTCTGGCTACGGTGCAGGGTGCGGAAAGGCGGAAAGGGGTCAGAGTCGAATGGCACTTCCTTAAGCCTGCCCTCCATGATTTTACCCAATGATATCAGCGTATATTAAATTTCGCTTCGCATTGGAATTTTAACTCGAAAATCAAAGGCATCTTCAAGAGGAGGCGCTATCCTTACCGCCAATGATACCCGTATAATTCATGTTTTGCGCAGGGAGTAGCCGTTCTATAAATACAGCTGTTTTAAACCTGGTGAAGGGGTCAGAGTCCCAGCCAAAGTCAACCGATAATTTGTGAGATGGTTTTAGGCATGACGGAACAGTCTCCGCTGAAGAGCGGTTTTTAAATGAACATCTTATTTGCAGGGATTCCGGGGTTGGCTGGCGGCTGAATTTATCGGCTGGAAGTTGCGGTGACAGACCGGGCTCAAGGGGCCCCGCTCGCTGCTGACTGGTATGACGAGATAT
>JBAHZU010000100.1:0-15150 GCA_037132875.1 Pontiella sp. | reverse complement strand
CTATTGATGAAGTATTTGAGCTCTATTCAGTCACCTGAATATAATCGATATTGGCAGCATCTTCCGTCTTGAATTCCGATTTGAATGCAATGGTATTGAGGCCGGGCTTCAAAAAGGCGGAGATCGAGTGGTTGCCCCACTTATTCCAGCCGCCGGTACTTTTCAGACTCAACATTTCGCTTTTCTCGCCGTTTACATAGATGGCGATATTTTTAGATTCGCCGTGTCCCGCCGCATAACGAAGGGACACATTGTAGGTTCCCATTTCATCGGCGTTGATCTTGAAGGTGACCGTGGCACTATTGCTCTCGTAGAACCCCTCAACAAAACCGGTGCCCGAAAAACCGGGATGATTCTTCACGACTTTGGCACCGCCGGATAGTCTGGCCTTTTCCGCTTCAAAGCGGCCTTCGGTTGATTCCTGCGCTTGATTCATCAATGCAATCATTTCCGGAGTCACAATCGCTTCTTTGGTATCGTAGCGTTTGCCCGGCTCAAAGATTATATCCGGAATGACGGATAGCAGGTGATGGTATTTTTCTTCAATGCCCGCTGCGCGAATGATCGCCAGCGCTTCTTCTGGCCAATTGGCATCTTCAATCACCTGTAGATCGCTCACGGTGCAATTGGGTGCGCCAAGTTTTACGCCGTCCGAGGTCGAATAAATATTACGGTAGTGGTTGTCGTGCTTTCTCCGCCATTTGTTCAGCTCGAAGATATCCTGATCCGGTAGCACTTCAAACACGTGATCCTTTCCGGTGTACCAAGCGGTTCCTTCATCGGGATGATAAACCCCTTGAAAATGCGAGGTGGAGGCTTTTACATAGTTTCCGTCCGAGGTCGAATTCGGCTGGCTGCCCAAGGTGTAGTATGCGCCGCCATCGTGTAGCATTTTCATGCAGTCATAGACGCGGTTGTAGCTGAACACATTGTTCCGGCAGGTCGTGGTTGGATTTCCATCCGTAGAGATTTCATCAAAGTTGTTCCAGCCCCAGCCGACGCTGACCGCCGTATAATTACATTTCTGGATATGATTTCTAACCAGCTGCAACCCATCGACAAAATACGCTGTGATGGGCGCATGACCATAGAACATGGTGGTCATGTCATACATCACATTATTTTCGACCCGATTATTCCGGCAGATCCCTTCAACTTCTGCGGTGAATTTGGAGTGTTCTGGTTCATCGCCTTCGTAGACATGCTGCGGGTGGCCCACCTGAACAGCACCGCCGCCGATGTCATACATGAGGTTGCCAACAATTTCAGAGTCGATCACATCATTGATAAAGCCAATCCCTTCATTACCAATATGTTTAAAGGTGTTTTCTTCAAAACGAATGGATTGCGCACTGTTTACAGTAACGGCATTCGGCATCGTGTCGTAGGCTCGGTAGGCATAGGTATGCCAATCTGGCACATCAAACGCAATACAGTGTGTGGCCGCCTGCACCGTCGATTTCCCGAATGAGCCATCCACCTCGCATAACAAGGCTTCGGTATAGGCCAGTGTAATGCCTGTAAAGGTCAGGTTGCTTACCCGCTCGGTTTTTGAATTTCCGCGAAACGAAATCAAGGTTCCAACCCTTGGAGCATAGACCTCCGCCACGGCCATATCTTCGCCTTCGCGGGGCATGTAATACAACGTTTTCTTTTTGCGGTCGAAATAGAATTCGCCGGGTTCGTCAAGAAATTCGAACGCGTTGAGAATCGTATGTCCGCGCGAGGGATGGTACGCGCCATATTTAATATTGAGCGCAATCGCTCCGTACGGCTGCTGAAATTTAAGCACCCGATCACCGCCCTCCATCGTGATGTCACGAATGCCGAGAATATGCGAATTAAATTTCGTATTCCGCAGAATCTCCACATCTTCTGGATTTTCCAGGTCCGGCACATCATCCGCATTAAACCGGATCCCATCGGCCGTTGAACCACTAACCCAGGCCCAATCCGCTTCGCCGGCAGTCACATTAAAAGTGCCCCACGGCCCTTTCACGCCCGCATTCTTGCTCGTCATATAGGCCCGGTTCCCATTCACAAACAGCGATCGTAGTTTTTCTGAGTGAGCCAGCTTTGCCTGATAGATGCCCTCCTTATGCAACTTCCAACCCGTCACTTTGGTGGCTCCGCTGAAGACCGGTTTCTGGTCTTCATAGGCTTGGTAAATAATTCGTTTGCCATTCATTCCTGAATCGGCCGGAGAAAATACAACGGGATCCGAAAATTGATAGGTGCCACTCGCAAAATGGACAATAATATCATCTTCCATCTTTTCATTTACGAGACGCACGGCATTTCGCGCTCGTTCCAAGGTTTGGAATGGCTTTCCTTTGCTGCCTGGATTTCTATCGTTCCCTTTCGGTGAAACATAAAATTGCTGCGGTGCCGCACTGGCACAACTGACCGCAAACAGGATGCCTAAACTTGCTATATATTTTATCATTATTTTTGAAACTCCTATATACCCATCCATCGGGGTTATTTTTATAAAATAAAATTTGGGAGAACAATCTTTTCTTTTAACCCCTGGTCATTCTGCATAATTTATATGCCGTGATCCTCGTGGGTTCCGCTTACTTTCTCCCCGCCTCAACCCACCTCAACAGCAACGCCACGGTATTCAATGGAACACGCTTTTATTCCAGCCGGTGAATGAATCTTAATGTTCAGTATTCGGGTAGCGATCATGCCTTCAAAAGAGCCCACGCGCTCAGCAATCGAAAGTTTCTGCTGCGCATCATTCCAGTTCAACATCACCCGTGCACATTCGCCCTCTTCATAAGCATAGCCGTCTCCGGCATCGTCATAGCAAACAAAGGATGCATCGGCTCCCGTATAAATATGAAGTTCCAGGGGTGCATCCGGCAATTCGCCAGCATACTGCTCCACTGGCCCCATCGGAATAATCGATCCTGATGGAACATAGATGGGAAGAATTTCTAACGGTGCGGCAGCCTCTATTTCATGGCCGCCTTTATAAAATTTATTCGTCCAGAAATCATACCATCCGCTCCCTTTTGGCAAATAAACCGAGCGCGTTTCGCCCCGGCCTTCCAACGGACGCGATTCTCGTTCGTAATACATCGGTTCCACCACGGGACAGACCATTAGGCCGGGTCCAAAGAAATACTGATCGGTTAGATCGAAGGTATTTCCATCCAGTGGGAATTCCATGGCCACTGGACGCAACAACGCTAGCCCAGAATCCGCCACTCCGGCCGCGACCGAATAGATGTAGGGTAGCAGCTGCGAACGCAGGCGAATAAACGTAGCGATAATATCGTAGAATCGCTCGCCTTCTTCCCCAAAGCGCCAGATTTCACGGGCGGCATCGGTGCCGTGCGAGCGGAACATCGGCAGAAAACATCCATATTGCAGCCAGCGGGTGTACAATTCCCAGTAGCCAAGATCTGTGCTTCCGTTATCGTTGGCAATGGGCTCGGCACCCGCCATCGGCCCCAATCCGCGACAACCGGCATCATAGTCGCCCTTCCAGAACCAACGATTTTCCGGATCGGATCCCACAAAGAAGGCTCCAATATCCAACGTCCAATAGGGTTCGCCCGTGGCGCAAAAATTGACCCCTTCCGGAACCGAACGTTTCAGCACCTCCCAGGTGGCGCAGATGTCGCCATTCCAGCTTATGGTGCTGTAGCGATGCTGCCCGGCATAGGAAGAACGAGTCAGATTTACAACACGCTTCTCGTCAGACGCCAAGCGCTGTCCATCATAAATTCCCTGCGAATGGTGCAATGAATACGCGGAGAGTTGGCCCTCATCAATATATCGCTTGGCCTCGTCTGTATTCTTGATTAAACGCAGATGCGGCTCGGGCTTAACCGTGCCTTCCCAGTCCGATTCAAAAGGTTCGGTACAGTCGCACCACCAGGCATCCACGCCGTGATCAAAGAGGCCTTCCTTGGCCTGATTCCAATAGGTTTTGCGTGCCGCCGGATCAAAGGCATTATAGGTCGACTGATTGCCCAGCATCTGTCCTTTATCCCGCAGTTCGTCCTGGTTCGGACAGCCGCCGGACATGATCGGCCAGATGGAGGTCATCAGCTTCACGCCCATGGAGTGGAGTTCATCAATAAACTCCTTTGGATCTGGGAAACGTATGGGATCGAACGATTTCTGTCCCCAACCGCTTTCATCTGGCCATGATTTCCAGTCGAGCACCAAGGCATCCAACGGAATATTGCGGCGGCGATATTCACGGGCAATTTCCAACATCTCTTCCGCGTTCATATAGCGTTCTTTCGATTGCACATAGCCGAACGCCCAGCGCGGCAGCATGGGCGGTGCACCGGTTAGCGCATAATAGTTTTTCGCCACCGCCGAAGCATGATCCCCTCCGATAAAATAATACTCCACTTGGTCTACGCATTCTGCCCACCAGTAGCTGCCATAGGCATCATCGTGGAAGACCATCGTGGAAGAGCAGTCCCACAGCAGGCCATAGCCTTTCGAGGAAACCAAACACGGCACGACCATTTTCATGTTCTGCTGATACAACTGCTGCGACTTTCCGCGCAGATTTCCATAGCCCTCTTCATGCGAACCGAGCCCAAACAGCGCCTCATCATCGGCAAAGGTGAATTCCAGCTTGGCCTCAAAGGCATGGCGATCGAAAACGCGCTCAACCGCTTCTCCTTCCGCTCGTGCACCATCGATATTCTGACCCGCGGAAACTTCCGCCGTTTGGTCATAGACATTGCGATACACCTCTTTACGAATCAACGACCGCCCTCCCCGTTCCGGCTCCTGTTGCAGTACGTTTCCGGCCGCATCCATGAAGGTGATTGCTCCGCTCGATTTCAAAACACGCAGGTGGAGGGCATCGGTTGAAATAAGGACCGCAGTCTCCTGCTCCGAAACTGTAAAATCCGTAAAAGACGCCGCCTTCGTGACGATTGAGCTAGGCGCATCAATAAAGGCGTCTGCTTCAATATAGGAAATCCGCACAATCTCTGCATTAACCCATGCGATTCGTAGCCGCTTTTCACCCACAATAAATTCGCAGGATGTTTCATCCTGAATACACTTAAACATCACGTACCACTCCTCTACGCGCTTTCAGTTCTTCCTGAATGCGGGGTTCCATATTTTCAAATTTTCGATAAAAAAGAACAGGGATCAGCGCGAGGATATAGAAAAGGGCTGGCAACCAAATAAATCCAAAGTTGATGCCCGCAATCGCGGCCGCCGTCTGTTCCACATTGGCTTCATAGCCCGTTGCTCCCAGCACCCAAGCCGGGATGGCTCCTCCCAATCCGCTTCCGGCTTTCAAACAAAAACCGGTGCCAATAGCCGTCAACAATCCCGCCGAACGAATCCCGGTTTTCCATTCTCCGTAATCCACACTGTCGGAGAGCAATGAAAACGGAAGCGCCAACGCAACGCCGCTCGTTAGGATGCCGAAGATCCAGCCCACCAGCAGAAGAGCAAGCGATTGTGTCGCAAGCCCGGCATAAAGAACAAACTGAGCCAGCACCGATCCCGCGAGTCCCCAGCCCCAGACGGCGGCCTTGTTGCCCCATTTACAAAACCAAGGAATTAGAAAGATCGAAGCCAACGAAAGCACATCCATGCTATTGGCCAACGGAACCAGATCTTTTCGATCCCAGACATACTCAAAGAAATAAGGGACCATCGTTATCCGCGCAATAAAGGCGACCCAGAAGCAGAGACAGGAAATGAAAATAATGATCCATGGTCCGTTGCCCTTAAACGCTTGAAACGCGCGTTTCACCGGCATGGGTTTGTGTTCCACGGGAACGACCTCTTTCAAGTTCCGGAACGCAATCAAATAGAGCACAATGGAAACCACCGCAAAAATCGGCATCGTCAACATATAGCCGCGCTTATCATCGCCCTGTCCTAACCAAGCAACCAGGGGCAAGAACGTTGCGTTCACCAGCAAGACCCCCGCCTTGGAACCAAACATACGGAAGCAAGTCAAGGTGACCCGTTCTTTGGGATTGGGTGTTAATGCAGAGAGAATCGACGTTACCGGCGTATTAATTCCGGTGTAGATCGATCCCAGAACAATGTAGGTTGCACCCGCATAAATTGCGGTGGCCTTGCTGCTCAAATCGGGCGACAGGAAGGTCAGCACTCCGAAAATTGAAAATGGAAAACAGAGCCATAAAAACCAAGGACGACTTTTCCCGTATTTACTTTTGGTCTTGTCCAAGAAGATGCCCCAGATCGGGGTATCCAGTGCATCCTCAAATCGGGCAATGAGCAGGATCGTTCCGGCCACCCCTGCAGAAAGTCCCAACACATCCGTATAAAATTTCAGAATATAAAAGGAAACCACACAAAAAACCAGCTGGCCGGCCATATCGCTGGACGCATAGCTGAAACGCGTTGAATAGGATGTCCGTTCGTTCATAATATGATACTTCCCTCGCCTTTTCTACCAACCTACTACCCAAACGGCTTGAATTTTCGTCGACTTACCAACGTATAGTGAATCATATTCTCAGTGCAGAATCCTTTATTATGCTCCAAAAAAGTAGCACTAAATCCCAGCCGATCAAAATCCATAAGAATAGAACGAACATAAACCAAAAATAAGGGTGGGTTACCTGCAGCACGGCGGACTTATTCGGTTGAGATCCTATAGAACCCGAGGGCCTTCGTTTGAATCGGGTCGACAAACAGGCCCTCAAAGGCATTGCTTTGCACCAGCGAGAAGCCATCGACCAGATTGCTCGTCCAATAAACGCGATCAAACCCAAACCCCGGATTCCATCCGAGAGAAATATGCGATTCATCCACCATCATGTAAGGCGAAATCAGCGCATCGGCCCCGCCTACGCCCACCACATCGATGCCGTCAAAATTCGCACAATTTACCGAGGCCTCATCCGCGCGTAATTCAATCGTATTCAGCCCTTTGTCCAGCGTCACCTCCTGCGTTGTGATAGCCCAGTTGGTCCAGGTTCCTGTGGCAGGAAAATAGAGATCGGCCCATTTGCTCTCGTTGAGATAGAGGTCCATATTTTCAACGGGGCTATGGCCCGCCGAGTAGCGAATTTCGAGCTGGTAGGTGCCCGGCCGATAGATGCTCACCGTGAACCGGGCCGTTGGATCCGCATTTTGATACCAACCCTCAATATAACCCTCTCCGGTATAGCCCACATTGTTCGAACTCATCAAGGCCCCGCCATCCAGCGTTGCATCCTTGGCCAGCAGTTGCTTTGAATAGTCTATTTCAGGCGTTGGGACCGGTCCGATTTCAATGTAGTCCAGATTAGCGCAGTCTGAGGTCTCAGAATCCGACCGTAGTTCGATCGTGTTGTTTCCATTCGTCAGCGAGATGGCTACTTGAATAGAAGACCAGGAACCCCAGGCCCCAGTGGATGGAAGGCGAAGATCCTCCGTTTTCGTTCCATTGATATACAGATCTAGATTCGAGCAGTCGCCATGACCCGCCGCATACTGGATCTCCATCAGGTACGCGCCCGACGCCTCAACAGGAGTCGTAAACACGGTTGACGCGGCATCATTGAGATAATACCCCTCAACAAAACCCGACCCTGAATATCCCTCGTGATTTGCAGCCGTATTGACCCCGCCAGAGAGCAATGCCTCCTCCGCCTCATACCGCTCGCCATTCATTTCGATGCTTGAACCTGTGATGACCTCTAATACATCCCAAAGATAATCGTATTCATCTTCCAGCCCTGCTTCATCGATGATGTCTAACGCCTCCTGCGGCCAGTCGGCATCGGGATAGACCTGCAGCTGGGTCACCGATGAATTCGGCGCCCCCGAAGCATACTCCGCAGAGGTTGAATAGATATTGCTATAATGAATGTCGTGTTTAGCGCGCCAGTTGTTCAATTCAAAGTTTTCCTGCGAGGGATCAATTTCAAACACCATATTGGAGCCGGTATACCAAGCGGTCCCTTCGTCCGGATGAAGCACCCCCTGAAAATGGAGCGTATCGGCTTTCACATAATTCCCCGTTACCTCGGAATTGGGCTGACTGCCCAAGGTATAAAATGCGCCGCCGTCGTGAAGCGTATTCATGCAGTCATACACGCGGTTATAGTTAAACTTATTATTCCCGGCCACCGTCGTCGGATTGCCCCCGGATTGGTCTTCATTAAAGTCCCACCAGCCCCAGCCCAAACTAACGCCGGAATACTGAGTGGATTCGATATGGTTGTTCAGGATTTCCAGCGTGTTCACAAAATAGGCCGTAATCCCAGCATGCCCGGCATACATCGTGGTCATGTCATAGAGCAGGTTATTTTCAATGAGCGTATTTCGACAGGCCGCTTCAACCGTGGGGTCATACATTTCATGCGTCCCGCCATCCCGCTCATAGACATGCTGTGGGTGACCAACCTGGATGGCCGATCCACCGACATCGACAATGACATTTCCAATGATCGAGGAATTCTGCACATCATTGATAAAACAGATCCCTTCATTGCCGACATGCTTCATGACATTTTCTTCAAACCGGATCGAATCGGCACTGTTCACCATAATAGCACCAGGCATAACGTCATACGCTCGATATTGATCGTTGTGCCAATTCCCATCGGCAAAGGCAATACACCATGTGGCCGCCTGCACGGTCGCTTTACCAAACGAACCATCCACCTCCGGCAGCACCGCCTCGGCATAGGCAAATGTGAGGCCTTTAAACGTGAGGTTTTCCACACGATTGCTCAAATCGGTGCCCTGAATGTTAATCAGTTGCCCAAGCAGGGGGGCATAGACTTCTGCCGAGGCCATATCTTCCGAGCTTCGGTAATAGTAGAGCGTGTTCGCCGCATCATCGAAATAGAATTCACCCGGCGAGTCCAGCAACTCATAGGCGTTATGGAGCGTATGCGTTCCGCCGGCACTAAAGGCCCCCCAGTTCCCATTCATCGCAATGGCGCCATACGGTTGCTGCAGATAAAAAATACGCTCTTCCCCGACCGTCACAATCTCTCGCACACAGACCGTATTTTCATTCCAGGTGGTCTTTCCTGTAATTTCCACCAACTCCGGATTATTCAGTACGCCGATGTCAGTGGAGCTATATTTCACCCCATCCACTTTGGAACCATCAATCCAAGCCCAATCGGCCTCACCGGCTATAATATCAAAGGTTTCGTCTGATCCTCCGGTGCAGCTGATGTCGCCGCTTTTCGCCATAAAGGCCCGTTTTCCGTTCACAATCAGCGTACGCAGTTTGCCATCACGATTCAGAGTCGCTTTATAAATGCTCCCGTCGTGTTGCACCCAGCCGCCGACTCGCGTTCCGCCACTGATCACCGGCACTTCGTTTCCATAGGCCTGATAGCTAATCCGATATCCATTCGATGCAGAATCTTCAACGGTAAACGAGAGCGTATGGGTCAGAGTGTAGGTGCCACCGCGCAGATACACCGTTATATCGCCGATCATATCATCATTTATGGCCGCCACCGCTTGCTTCGCCTTTTCCAAGGTCTGGAAAGGCTTCGAAGCTGATGTTCCGCTATTGTGATCGTTGCCGATTGGCGACACATAAAATACGGTTTGTGTGTCGGAAAATACCGATGTAGGAATTTGTAGCAAAAGAATTGATATCCACAGACCTAAAGCTCCGCTCTTCATGATGTTCCTTTTTTTCATCTCACCGTTTCCTAATCGCACATCGTACCGCGGAAGGGATGACCACCTTCTGCAATCCAAGCGCATTTCCATAAAAAAAGGCGACCAAGCCAGTGAGCCCGCTTAGCCGCCTCCGAGTCTAACGATGAGGAAAGATCAATTTCTAAAATAACGGCGTATGAACAGCATTCCACCACCAAATATAGCGATCAGTCCCAGCGTAGCCGGTTCCGGAATTGCTGCGACATAGAGGGACTGGAATTCTGCTTCGTTCGTCGCTAAATCAAGTGTGCTGAGCGCTGAATTATAAATAATCACATCCGCAATCGCACCCAACCAACTGTCCGCATCACCTTGTCCATATTCACCACCGAAGAGTTGACCCACCGCATCAATCTGGCCCACATCTGCCGTCAAACCCACTCCATAGGTTTCCATGAATAGACTCGTTCCATCCAGCTGATTAAACGAGGCCGTCATTGTTTCTACTCCGTCCGTCGCATCAACAACCAGCGTATAGACCCCCCACATTCCATCCGTGACTCCTGTCATTGTGGAGTCGATCTGCAGCACATTCGCTCCAGATGAACCGGCCTGATTACCACCCCGCAGCCTAACATTTCCATCGGCCTCCGTCTGAGCACCCATAAAAACACCGCCCCAGCCACCATCACCCATCGCAATAGGGCCCTGCCGGAGGTCAGTGTTTCCGTCGTCAATGCGAATGACCGCCTGAATGGTATACCCGGCACCGCCCAAGGCGATACCCCGCGTGAATCCCATTGCCGTTCCTGCTCCAGTATTAACAACTGCAGTGCTTCCGTTCGCCGTGGTCGTTGTGCCGAACGTGCCAGTCGCTGTCGCGTTCCAACCGGAAGCAGAGTCAGTCCAAATGCCGGTATCCGTGTTATAATCATCCGCCTGATACCGCTGATCAAACCCCGTAACAAGCGCTGCGCTGGCCGCTCCGGCTACCCACAGTGCGGCAGCCCCTACGATCATGTTTTTATTCATTGTTCTCTCCTTTTTTAGTTAAGCAGGGAGATACCAACAACTCCCCGCTTTATTGCGAATGGGTTCCGGCCTAATCCTCGATGTACGCTCGGTAGAAACTTTCGACACTGGAAACGGTGGTGGTCACCGAAATATCAGATCCCGTCCCGGGAAGGCCTGATGCAACATTGGTCCAAACCGGATATGAAATATTCTCCGTCGATTCCAATGCAAAGGTTCCATACTCAGACGTTGCCCAGCTGATCACCACGTCTGTGCCGCTCGGAAGTGCCACGATGGTGACATCGCCCACGGACGTTTCATACACGACCTCGTCCCGATAAATGATCTGGAAGGCCTCTTCGTTTGTAGCAAGATCGTCGCTACTCAGCACATAGTCATAAACAACAAGATCCGCAATTGCACCCATCCAATTATCCGTATCCGCATCCGCACTACCGCCCATATCCCCGCCGAACAGACGCCCAGAAGCACTAATGCCGCCCACCCAATTTGTATCCCCGGGAACACTGGCTGTTATGGTGAAGGCCGTGGAACCATCCGAAAGCAGATCAAAGGTTGCCACCATCTGATCGTCAGCCATTGGATCAACAACGAGGGTATAAATACCCCAAGTGCCAGCCTCCAGCGTATTCACGACGCTTCCCGCCAGCACATAGTCGCCACTTTGTGTATCCCCCAGATTACCCGAACGAATCTGGGATGAGCTCCCTGCCTGTGCTCCCATATAAAGGCCGCTCCAGCCCGTCGCTTCATCGCAGGCAAAAGGGCCTCTTCGGCTTTCGGGGGCCACATCCGCATCCAGACGAATCACCGCTTGAATCGTGAATCCGTTCGTTGCCACCGCGCTTGCACGAGTAAAGTTCATCGCGGTCCCATCGCCAACCAGCCCGCGGTTAACGACCGCCGGTCTTCCATTCGGCGTGTTTGTGGTGATCGTGAAATCAATCGAATTAATCGCGGTTGCATTCGCACTTCCGGCCGAATCAGTCCACACGCCGGATATCGCGTCATAATCATAAGCCATATAACGCTGATCAAATCCATCAACAATAAATTGTTCACTCGGTCTCGGCGGCAGCTCTATTTCGGCAGACTGCGTACCATTGGTGTTGATGGTGATATAGTTCGGCGATGCGTTGGTGATATAGTGGATATAGTAGTTCAACTCCCCGTCGGTCTGCACAAAGGCTTCATCCGAATAGTTGCTGAACTCACCGACAAGCCCATTGGTGGCATAGGCAATCGTGCAGCCATCACCATCGAATGTACCCTCGATAACCAAGGATGCATCGCCCAGTTCCAGCACGCCACCCACATAGAGTTTACCAGAAGAACTACCCGCTCCGACTCCAACGGTAACTGAAGTATCTCCAAATTTAACATATCCGGTCGTGGTCAGCATTCCACCCTCCGCGATCTCAAGCGCGGTTGAATTTTTCACACCAAGAGAAAGTGCACTCACCGCTGCATCCAATGTGACCACAGCACCACTGAGAATAGATGCACGTTCGGTAACCGAAGGAACTCCATCCGACCAGTTGCCCGCATCGGTCCACGATCCGGTGGTATCCGCATTGAAAGAGGTATCAGCAAGCATGGCAGGCACATCGTCTGCGGAATCACCGAGAACAAGGTCCGCAAAATCAATCGCAAAACCAGCACCGATACGAACCCGAGTAACCCCCTCCAGAGTCACTCCGGTGATGGAGGCATCAGCCGCACCGGAGCAATCAATAATACCACCTGCTTCACCCATCCAAAGTTCGACTACGCTCGATGCTCCAGCGCCCAACGTAATTTTTGCTACAGCCGTTTTAAACCCATCCATTGAAAAATCGGTAATCACCTTAGAGGAACCGGTCTTACCATCTATCCCCCAGACCTCCTCTCCATAGTAATCTCCGATAAGAAGTCGCTCTGTCGTGTTCGAAAAGAATGAAAAACCTCCATAACTACTGACGGCGGATGTACGCCCCATATCAAACGATACCCAGATCGTCCCATTAGAACCGATCGGATTACTCAATGTTCGATATGAATTCCCCGACCCACTCACCACCCCGTCACTAATCGTATACGTACCCTCCGACCAAGCATCTATGAATCCGATGCCGCCGGTTGATCCAAGCAGGTCGCCATCTGTTGCAAAATCATCCGATGCAATCACTGCCGCCTGCGTGCTTGTCGCCACTAGAAAAATACCCACTCCTAGTATGATATTCCATAGTTTCATAGATTGACTCCTTTTTCAGGTTGCTGATCCTCGTTCATCCAGTGGTGTGTACGCACACCCCTCAAATCGACCGTTAGCATTTAATCATTCTCGCCGACCATTTACCTTTACTATATCCCAACATACCTAAACGATATCCCGATTCTTCTGAACGATATCCCACAACATCCCTTCATTAAGTAAGTTCCTAAAACCGTCGTATCTATCTAACGTTAGGGCAATATGCATAAACACACCGGATGCCAACGAAATATATTTCTTGAAAAATAAAGATTAGTAAGCATTATGTACCACCTATGAAAACGCTTATAGCAGATGGTGCTGACTACTTTGGTATGACTGGATTTCCGATCCTCGTTGGTCGGAGCATTACTAACCCCAAAGCAGATGATCCCCCGCGTCATCCTCACGATTTAACAGAAATAGAGCACTGTCATGATTTCTGCGAACTGGTGATTGTTAAACAAGGACAAGGGCTCCAAGCCCTGGAAGGCATGGATCTTCCCATAACCGCCGGCGATGTCTTTCTGCTCCAAGGCCAACAACGCCACCACTTCCATGATCGCAACGATCTGATTTTATATAATGTGATGTATAATCCAGATTTGCTTACTTTGCCGGAAAATGAGCTACGCCGGATGCCCGGCTATTGCGCCATGTTCATGCTCGAACCGACCTACCGAAAGCAACATCGTTTTGCCAGCCGCCTACACCTCAAACGGCTACAACTAGCTCATGTGCAGGCTATTTGCGATGAAATGGAAAAAGAATGCTCAGCCAGAGAACCTGGCTATGAAATTGTATTGCGGGCCAATCTGCTAGAGCTGATCGCCTATCTATCGCGCGCTTATATGCAAGGCGACTCCACCGAAACCCAGGCCCTGCAACGCGTCGGAGAAGTGATCGGCTCCATGGAAAATGACTTTTCCAAGGATTGGAAACTTGATGAGCTCGCAAGGATCTCCCACATGTCGAAAAGCAACCTGCTCACCGTATTTCGCAAAGCGACCGGCCAGACTCCCATTGATTATCTCATGCGGCTACGCATCCAGCGCGCCATGGAAATGCTTCAGAAAACCGACTGCTCCATCACAGAAATTGCCTTCACCGTCGGCTTTAACGACGGCAACTACTTCACCCGACAGTTTCGCAAGGTTACCGGAAGCACCGCAACCCAATTCCGCGCCCGAGCTCACTAGGAATCGATTCCACTTTCAAGCCGTGGAAAGCACAGCGAATCGCTCAACCCCACACCAGGCATGGCAACACGGCCGAATACAGCAACAGCAATAGAAGCAGGACCGATCGAGCAGCATCATCTACATAAATAATCGAATTTCTGTGAGCAGATCATCCGGCGTTTTTTCCCGGCATTGGATCGTGTGGTCGGCGTGCTGGAGGTAGAGCGGGCGGCGCTCTTGATATAAATCGTCGAATGTCATCCCGTCTTGAATCACCACGCCTCTGGCGGAATAGTCGCCGATGCGCCGTTGAATTTCATCGAGTGGCACATCAAGAAAAATGATGATGGCGATAGATTTCAAGTGCTCCATGGCGGCCTCGCAATAGACCGCGCTGCCGCCGGTGGCGATCACGCAGTTTTCACAGACGACCGATTTTACGGTATCGCATTCTAGCATCTGATAGGCCTCGATACCGGCGCGATCCTGAAAAGATTGCATGGGTTCGCCAGCCCGCGCCTGCACCAGCAGATCGGTATCCATGAAGCCCTTCGAAAGCCATTTCGCCAGCTGTACACCCAGCGTGCTTTTCCCGCTACCAGGCATCCCGATTAACACTACATTTGATCTTGGATCCAACATTTAAACACCTGCTTTGCTTATCCGAGAGAGGAACTTGAAATCCATCTCACCTCGGTCAAAAAAATCTTATTTTTAGCGTCTGTTAGGCCATGGTCTTAAAAAGGCTAAACTTCGTAGTCCACGGCATGGCGCTCGCAGACCAGTGATTTAACGAAACCCACCACCTTAAGGTGCTCAGGATGTTCGTTATAGGCCTGCAGATCATCCAAGGATTCGAATTCAGAATAGAGTACACAGTCCTGCGATTGATTGGAGCCGAGCACATCCAACCCCACTTCAATCTCGATCAACGTTGGCGCAACCCCTTTAAGGGCTTCAAGCTGTCGCTTCATTTCAACTTTATCGGCTTCGGCAACTCCGTCTTTAAATTTCCACATCACCATATGTTTCAGCATTTAACGTTCTCCGGTAGTTCTCTTCATAAAAGTCGTTCATGGTATCTCACGCCGCGGTGTGATCAAGTCG